>CALMOE010000284.1 GCA_937871715.1 uncultured Geobacter sp.
TTGGCCGGGAGCGGAAATTCCTTGAAAGCTCCCTCTCCCTCTGCTATCAACAGGTGACTTTAAGTTAGTTATGCGAGGTGGCGTAAATGGCCGTTACGATGAAAAACGTGGTGATCTTTGTCCGGGACCTGGCCGGGGCGAAGAAGTTCTACAAGGATCAGCTGGGGTTGCCGCTGGCCCAGGAGAGCCAGATGATGATGGAGTTCTTCCCCGGCGAGGGGGCCAGCCTGGGGGTGGCCACGGCCATGCACGAGGCGGCCTTTCCCCTGGTGGGGAGGCATACCGGCATCACCCTGCGGGTTGACGACATCGTTGACCTCTGCCGCAGGCTGACGGAGGAGGGGGTCAGGTTCGCCGAGCCGCTGGAGGCGTCCCCTTGGGGGAAGATGGCGGTTGTTTGTGATCCGGACGGCAACCAGATCGCCCTGGTGGACCGGTAGGAGTGCCGCTTTTTCGCAATCTCGGCGTTGCTCTGCGGAAATACATGCTCGACGTAGCGCTGCTACGCCTGTGCTGCATCTCCTTGCTCGCCTTGACCTTGCGAAAAATCGACGCTCCTAGTTATTTTGAGGCGAAGGCCGAAATTCGCCCTTGTTAAAGGAGCGACAGAATGAAAATCATCGATCGCCAGCTGCTGGACGACCTGACCGCAGCGGCGCGGCAGAACCCTCGGCTGCGCAGGAACTGGAACATTCACCATGAGGACTCCTTTCCCGCCCACAGGCTCCTCAACGCCATGGAGCCCTCCTCCTACATCCGCCCCCACCGTCACCTCGACCCCAGGAAGGACGAGACCTTCATCATCGTCCGCGGCAGGCTCGGGGTGATACTCTTTGCCGACGACGGCAGCGTGCGGGAAAAGTTTCTCCTCGATGCCGCTGGAGACACCCTTGGGGTAGACCTCCCCAGCGGCAGCTTCCATACGGCCGTCAGCCTCGCCGAGGGGACGATCTTCTTCGAGGTCAAGGCCGGCCCATACCTCCCCCTTGCCGATGGGGAGAAGGCCGGCTGGGCGCCGGAGGAGGGATCTCCCGAGGCAGGGGAGTATCTGGCCGGGCTGAAGAGCCTCTTCTAGGGACAACATGCTTCTCCGCATCTCCATAACCTGCCTCCTTCTTCTTCTCTCCCTGCAGGCGTCGGCAGCTTCACCGCCAAAGGCCAGGACCCTGAGCGGCATCGGCCTGCTCCTCATAAAGGGGGGAGGCAAGGAGCTGACCATCTATCGGGAGCCCGGGGTGGGGAGGGTGGTTAAGCTGCCTGCGGCGCAGCTGCCGGGACCGGCTCTACTCCCCACGTGGGGGGAGGGGGTGT
Organism: uncultured Geobacter sp.; assembly: GCA_937871715.1. Lineage (GTDB taxonomy): Bacteria > Desulfobacterota > Desulfuromonadia > Geobacterales > DSM-12255 > CALMBF01. Next base: position 1,312 of record CALMOE010000284.1, read on the forward strand.
CAATGGCAGTGGTGCTCTCTGCTCGGCCAGGGTGGCTGCGCATCGTTTATGACGTTGCCGAGAGCGACGGCTGGGTGGAGCGCCGCAGCAGCGGAGAGTTTCTCCCTTGGGAAGATCTGCTGCAGCGGGGGGAGCTGTCGATGCTCTACGGCTTGCGGGGCGACTATTACCAGCTGCGTCGGGAAGCGAAGGTTGATGGTGAGAGTCTGGTGAGGGTCGGACCCGAGGAGCTGTTTTCGTCTTTGGCTGTGCAGGGCGACTGGCTCCTGGTGAAAGAGTCAGATGGGGAAGAGGGGTGGCTGCGCTGGCGGGATGACAACTCAAGGCTGTTAGTCAGGATCGGTGGGGTGGGAAGTCGTCGTCCTGTTGGCAGGTAAGCTCATCTTGAGCGGTGTTTTTCGGTTGACTTGCCTCCGACCCCGTGATATTCAGGAAAAACTATGATTATTTCGGCAGATGCATTTGCAGCACGAGCTATCAGCGCCGCGGCGGTTTCCGCCGCAGGGATGCCCGCTGCTGCTTGCTGAACGCCGTAACTCCATTCAGAAAGTAAAGCCGCGGGCTCCAGCCCGCGGCTTTTTTTATTTTACGGAGGGGATATGAGAACAGCTTTGGTGAGTCCTGGCGTTGGGGAGATGACCTACGAAATCCGCAACATCGTCAACGTGGCGGAAAAACTGCAGAAGTGCGGTGTGAAGATCAACTGGGAGAATATCGGCGATCCCATTGTCAAGGGGGAGGTGATCCCGGCCTGGATGAAGGAGATCGTTGCCGGTGAGGTCATGGAGAATGACACCTGGGGATACTGCCACACCCGCGGCGTCCTGGAGACGAGGGAGTTCATCTGTGCCCTCACCAACAGCCGCGGCGGCGCCCGGATCACCCCGGACGACATCATCTTCTTCAACGGCCTCGGGGATGCCATTGCCAAGATTTACGGCAGCCTCCGCCCCGAAACCAGGGTGCTGATGCCGTCCCCCACCTACACCACCCACACCCTGGGTGAGTCGGGCAACGCCCATGCCGCTCCAATCTGCTACCGGCTCAAAGCTGAGGACAACTGGTACCCGGACCTGGAGGATCTGCGCAACCACGTGAAGTACAACCCCCAGATCGGCGGGGTGATGCTCATCAATCCGGACAACCCAACCGGCATGGTCTACCCCAGGGAGGTGCTGGAGCAGGTGGTGGCCATTGCCAGGGAATTCAACCTGTTCATCATTGCCGACGAGGTTTACAACAACATTGTCTACAATGGTGAAAAGACGGTCCCCATCTCCGATGTCATCGGCGACGTTCCGGCCATAGCCCTTAAGGGGATATCCAAGGAGCTCCCCTGGCCCGGATCCCGCTGTGGCTGGATCGAAGTGTACAACTACGCCGTTGACACAGACTTCCAGAAGTACATCAACGCCATTCTCACGGCGAAGATGAACGAGGTCTGCTCCACGACCCTCCCCCAGAAGTGTATCCCGGCCATCATGCAGCACCCCGAGTATCCGCTCTACCTGGAGGAGCGCACCCGCAGCTATGAGAGGATGAGCAACATCACCTACAACTTCCTCAGGGAGGTCCCCGGGCTGATCGTCAACCGGACCAACGGCGCTTTCTACATGTCGGTGGCTTTCGAAGAGGGGCTGCTCAATCACGGCCAGAGCCTCCCCATTGACAACCCGGAGGTGAAGGAGCTGGTGGAGAATCTGGTAAGCGCCCCGGGGGTCTCCCCTGACAAGCGGCTGGTTTACTACATCCTGGCCACCACCGGCATCTGCATAGTTCCCCTTTCGTCGTTCAACACTCCGCTCCAGGGGTTCCGCGTTACCCTGCTGGAGAAGGAGGAGAAGGAGTGCGAGCGGATCTACGGCACGCTGGCGGCGAAGATCCGGGAGTACCTGGATTCCTGAGTACAGTCTCGTCACTGGACGCAACAAAGGCCGGACACTGCAATGTGTCCGGCCTTTGTTTTGATGGGACTTTCTGGTGATGGCTGGTCAAGGATCCGCCAGCAGCTTGACCAGCACCTGACGCTTGCGGGGACCGTCGAACTCGCAGAGGTAGACGGACTGCCAGGTGCCGAGAAGGAGCTCCCCTTCGGCAACCGGGATGGTGGTGGAGTTGCCGGTGAGGGTGGTTTTGATGTGGGCATCGGAGTTCCCCTCGCTGTGGCGGAATGAGGGGTCCACCGGGATGCGACTGCCCAGGAAATCCACCATGTCCCGCTGCACGTCCGGGTCTGCCCCTTCGTTGATGGTTATGCCGGCGGTTGTGTGGCGGGAGAATACAATGCAGATCCCGCTCCTGATCCCCGAGCGCTTAACCTCTTCCCGGACTTCGTCGGTTATGTCGACGAAGTCCGACCGTTGCCGGCTTTTTACCCCCAGTTCCCTGAGCATCTCCCAGCTCCCTAACTATCTCTTCTTCTGCTGCTCGGCAAAGCTGCACCCGCTTTGATCCCCAAGGCTGCAGGCCTTGCGGAAATCAGCCTCTGCCTCCCATCTCCTCTCCAGATCGCTGTAGAGCATCCCCCGGCTGATGTACCCCTGGGTGCTTGCCGGCTCCAGATCGATGTAACGGTCGAAGTCTCGCAGGGCCTCTTCCTTGCGCCCAAGGTTCAGAAGGAGAAAGGCCCTGGTCATGTAGTAGTCTGCCATGTATGGCGCCAGGTCGATCCCCTTGTCATAATGCTCGAGGGCCTCCGCAGGCTTCCCCTCGGATTGGGCCTTGGCACCCATTTCCATGAAGCGGGCCGCCCCTGGCGGGTTCCTGAAGCCGGTGAGGCAGCATATGGCCACTGTTGCCATGATTATTATTGTAAGTCTCTTCACTCGGTTTCCTCCTGATTAGGTCCTAGCGGAGCTTCATCTTGGCAAGCATTAACCCGAGATACTTGTTCAGGGGGTTGCTTCTGTCCAGGAACTGGATCGGCGGCGGCTTCCTGATCCCCATCTTGCCGAGTGAGTCGACGATCCCCTTGTGTCTGCCGTGGCGAAGCCCCATGCGCAGCACCCAGATGGCATCCTTCTTCCTGCCGGCAAGCAGGAGGATTCTACCCTGCCGGTAGTAGTGCTCCGGATTCTTCGGATCTTTCCTGATGGCGTCATGGCAGATATTGCTCGCCGTCTTGTGAGAACCCTTGACCTCGGCCAGGCAGAGGGCGTACGCGGATAGGGCGACCGGAGTTCGGGCATATGGGGGTATCTTTTCCAGTGTTGCCAGGGCGGAGGCATAATTCATCTTCTCCATCGCTGCCGTCGCCAGGGAGAGCAGCTCCTCCGGTTCGTTGATCACGGAATTACTCTCCACTGTTCACCTCCCTGGCGGAGATCTGCAGCTGTTGGATCTCCCCGCGCAGCCTGTTGATCTGAGCGATGAGGTTTTCCACCCCTCTCTCCATGATCCTTGCCGATTCTATGTTGCTCTGGGTCGAATCCCTGACGTTGTCGATGGACTGGACGATCTGCATGCTCCAGTCCGACTGTTCGCCGCAGGCTGACTTGATCTCCCCCAGCTCTGAGACCATTCTATCCGTGGAGGATGAGATGTCTGCACCCACCTGCTGCTGGCTGGTTGCCGAGGCATTCACCTGCGAGGTGAAGCTTTTCATCCTCTCCACGGCCTTCATGATGCCGCTGTTTGTCCTGGATGCCTCCTGGCAGGAGCGGGCGATATGCTCCACCATGTCGGCAACGTGCCGCATGGCGCTGTTGATGATCTGGCTGCCGTAAGCCTGTTCCACGGTGGCCTTGGCTATTTCGTTAGCCCTGGTGGAGGCCATCTGCACCCCGGCAACAATCTTTCCAAGTGCCTCGCCGGAGCGCCTCGACAGGATTTCCCCCTCTGCAACCTTCTCTTCGGTCTGGCGGATGGCATCGACTGCCTTGGCGGTCTCCTCCTGCACCCCTTCGATGAGGGCGGCGATCTCCATGGTGGACTGTCTCGTCCTGTTGGCCAGCCCCTTGATCTCGCCGGCGACAATGGCAAAACCCTTGCCGTGCTCCCCGGCCTGGGCGGCGATTATCGCCGAGTTGAGGGCCAGCAGGTTGGTCTGCTCGGCTATCTCGTCGATGACCGAGAGGATGCTGCCGATTGCCGCTGCACGCTCGGAGAGGCTGTTGATGGAGGAGAAGGTGCTGCTCGATGAGCTTCTTATCTCGTCGATCCCCTTGATGGTCGCCTCCACCGCCGATCTCCCCTGCTCCGCATCCAGCAGCACCTCGCCTGAGATGGAGGCAGTCTCCTTGGCGTTCTGCTCAACCTGCTTGTTGGAGGCGTCCATCTGGGCGATGGAGGATGAGGTGCTGGCTGAGGCGTCCATCAGGCTCCTGACGTTGAGCCCGATCTCTTCCACCACCGCCGCCATCTCGGTTATGGAGGATGAGACCTCGTCGATGGATTCGGTCTGCACCGTAACATCCATGCGCACCGCGGCAATGCTCTCGGAAATCTCCCGGATCGAGGCGCTGGCAATCTCCGCCGAGCCGGAGAGGTTGATGATGCCGTCACTCACCTTGTCGACCGAGTTGATGATGCCGTTGACCGCCGCCGAGGTCTGTTCCACCCCCTGGGACTGGATCTGGGCCGCCTGGATAACCCTTGCGGCCGCCTCCCCGTTCTGGCTGGAGATATGGGTGAGTTCCATGGCGATGGTGTTGATGCCGATGATCAGGCTCTCGAATTTGTCCAGCATACTGTTGATGTTCTGCCCAAGCTGGTCCACCTCGTCGTTGGAGGAGGTCTCCACCCGGGCGGTCAGGTCGCCGGAGGATACCCTGACAAGGGTGGCGGAGAGCCTGTTGACCCTCTGGGCGAGGTTGCGTCTCGACAGTATCCAGATGGAGGTGGCGAGGAGGATGGTAATCAGGGCGAAGAGGGAGAGGCACCCCTTGGCGATGGCCTGCAGGGTTGCTGGATCGCTGCTCTCCAGGTTCAGCGCGGCCATGATGGCGCCGGCAACTGCAAGGATGACGGAGATGATCTGGAAATAGCGCATGATGCTTGCGCCGATGTTTAGGTTCCGCTGCATGGTCTCTCCTTGGTGATGATGAAAATGCCATGGGGGGAGCTGTTCGGGGCCCCAGAGGCAGCTGCATTAACAACCGCTGCATTTTAGATGGCTTTATCCCTTTCGGCAAGGTCTTTTCCCTTGACATGAGTGACACGGCCGTTATTTTACTAGCTACACTCCCCTTGGGGCAGCCCCGGTAACCTTCGCGGCGGCATGGGGCTGGAGATGAACTGTTACAGGAAGGGCAACGGGTATGCTGCGCCGAATAACTCTTTATCTCATACTGACGGCCCTGCTGGTCGCGTCGGTTGTCTCCTCCTCCTGCAGCCGCAGGGGGGGGGATGGGGGCAAGGGGAAGCTGCAGGTCGTCACCACGATCTTCCCCCTCTACGACTTTGCCCGCGCCATCGGCGGGGAGGATGTCTCGGTACAGCTGCTCCTCCCCCCGGGTGTTGAGCCCCATGCCTTCGATCCGAGGCCGGAGGATGTGGTGCGGGTGAGCAGGGCCGACCTGTTCGTCTATACCAACGCCGAAATGGAGCCATGGAGTGCCAGGCTCTTCCGTGGGATTACTGGGGGGGGGAAGCCCCAGATGGTGGAGGCCGGCAGGGGGGCCGTCTATCTGCTTGCCGGCAGAGGGGGAGCGGTTGACGGCGGCCACGACCATGACCATGGAGCGGGGCGTGATCCCCACATCTGGTTGAACATTGCCAATGCCAGGGTCATGGTGGACAATATTGCCTCGGCCATGGGGGGCAGGGTTCCGGAGAAGAGGGGCGAGTTCCTGGCCAATGCGGCTGCCTACAAGAAACAGCTTGATGACCTGGAGCGCCGTTTCCGGGAGGGGTTGTCAGAGTGCAGGACCAGGGAGTTCATTCACGGAGGGCACTTTGCCTTCGCCTACCTGGCACAGAGCTACAGGCTCACCTACCTGTCTGCCTACGGCATCACCGCCGACAGCGAGCCTTCACCCCGGCGGATGATGGAGCTTGCCAAGGCTGTAAGGGAGCATGGGCTGAAGAGCATCTTCTTCGAAGAGCTCCTGGCGCCGCGGGTTGCCGAGACCATTGCCGCCGAGACCGGAGCCGAGCTCCTCAGGCTGCACGGCATCCACAATGTCACCAGGGGGGAGCTGGAGAGCGGCGCCTCTTACATAGGACTCATGGAACAGAACCTGGCGAATCTGCGAAGGGGGCTCGGTTGCAGGTAGATCTGCTCAAAGTGGAAGATGTCAGCTGCAGTTACGGCGGCATGGAGGTGCTGCGCAACATCTCCTTCCGCGTGCAGCCCGGGGATTACCTGGGAATAGTCGGGCCGAACGGCTCCGGGAAGAGCACCCTGGTGAAGAGCATCCTCGGCCTCGTCCCCAGGCTATGCGGCTCCGTGCAGCTTTTCGGCGTGGAACAGTCAGCCTTTGCCGACTGGCAGCGGATCGGCTATCTGCCGCAGAGAATCAGGTTCTTCAATCCCAATTTCCCCGGCACGGTGGAGGAGATTGTCCGCCTCGGCCTTTTGGCGGCAGGAGGGGATAAAGATGGCGGCGCAGTTGATCGGGCAGTGGAGATGATGGGGATAGCCGACCTGAAGAAGAGGCTGATCGGCGACCTCTCCGGCGGGCAGCAGCAGCGGGTCCTCCTCGCCCGGGCGCTGGTGAACCGGCCCCAGCTCCTCATCCTCGACGAGCCGACAACCGCCCTCGACCCCGAGACCAGGGAGCACTTCTATGCCCTGCTGGAGCAGGTCAACATGCAGGAGGGGACCACCGTCCTGCTGGTGACCCACGACACCTGGAGCATCGGCAAGTACGCCAACCGTTTCATCTATGTGGACAAGAAGATAGTCTTCGACGGCTCGTTCGACGATTTCTGCCGCTCCGCCGAGATGACCGCCTTTTTCGGCGAGCATGCCCAGCATCTCATCTGCCACCGGCATCACTGACCACTGGATTCGACCGTCCGGCTTGAAATGGAGCAGTTACACATGAAACATGGGAAGAGGTCTAAACTCTCCGCCTGGATTGACCGCCAGCAGTTGCTGCCGCTGCTCTATGCCGTGGCGGCTCTTGCCGTGGTCGCCTGGGTGAGGGTACGCCTGCTGCATACCCCCCTGGAGCGGGACGAGGGTGAGTATGCCTATGCCGGCCAGCTGATCCTGCAGGGGGTCCCCCCCTATCTCCATGCCTATTCCATGAAGCTCCCCGGCATGTTCTACCTTAACGCAGCCATGCTGAAGATCTTCGGCGAGAGCGTTCAGGGTATCCACCTGGGGCTGCTGGTGGCCAATCTTGTCTCCGCACTCCTCATCTGCCGTGTCGGCACGCGGCTTTTCGACCGTCGTGCAGGTCTGGTCTCCGCCGGGCTCTTCGCGCTGCTGACGGTCAGCCAGCATCTCCTCGGCACCTTTGCCCATGCCACCCATTTCGTTGTCCTCTTCGTCCTGGCCGCCTGCAGCCTCTTGGTTGCCGGGGAGAAGAGCCCCTCCCCCTACCGGTACCTTGCCGCCGGCATCTTCTTCGGACTCGCCTTCCTGGTGAAGCAGCACGCCGTCCTGTTCCTTGCCGCCGCTGTCGTCTTCATCATGCTGGAGTTCAGGCCTCTTACCCTGGCGGCGGGGGGCGCGGTCACCATGCTGTCCGGATTTGCCATCCCACCTCTCCTGACGGCGCTGCTCGCATTCCTGCAGGGGACATTCGCCAAGTTCTGGCTCTGGACGGTGAGATATGCAGCCAGCTATGCCGGTGACCTCCCCATCCAGTTCGGCTGGATAAACTTCCGCTCCCAGATGGGGGAGATACTTGCCAGCACGCTTGTGTACTGGCTCCTTGCCCTTGGAGGGCTTCTCGCCGTGCTTTTCGGCTCCTCCGCCAGGGCGAGGAATTTTCTCCTCCCCCTGCTCCCCTGCTCCTTTCTGGCGATCTGCCCCGGATTCCACTTCAGGCCCCACTACTTCGTCCTGGTGGTGCCGGTGGTTGCCCTGCTGGCTGGTGCTCTCTTCGCCAAGAGCTGGAAGTCAAGGGCCCTTGGGGGGGGGATGTTTCTTCTCCTTGTTGGAGCGACCCTTTTCCAGCTCTGGTCCGAGGGGTGGTTCCTCTTCGTGGCAACACCCGAGGAGTATGTCAAAAAGGCCTACCAGACAACCAAGCCCTTTGCCGAATCCGTCGGCGTCGCCAGCTACGTGCGGGACAATACCGGGCCGAGGGAGAGGATCCTGGTGCTCGGCTCGGAGCCGCAGATTTACTTCTACGCCAAGCGGCTCTCCGCCACCGGCCACATCTACATGTATCCGCTCATGGAGGAGCAGCCTTACGCAGAGACCATGCAGGCGGAGATGCTGGGAGACATGGAGAGGAACAGGCCCAGATTCATCATCCTCGTGGATGACCTGAGCTCCTGGCTGTCGGTTTCGAAGAGCGGCGGGGCTTTCAGGCGCAGCCTGAATGAGTTTGTCAGAAGCGGTTACGAGCTGGATGGTGTTGCTGCAGTTTCGCGGGAGGGCAAGGGCTTCTCAGTTTTCGGCGGAAGCGCCGGGCAGTTTGTCCCCAATACGGCGTCACGCATTTTGGTCTACCGTTTGAAAGGGGAGGGGGGAAGATGACCATTGGTGAAAGGCAGGGGAAGCTGGTCCTGGGCGTGGCATTGACCACTCTCACTCTGCTGCTCTGCATGACCAAATACGCTGACTATGACCTCTGGTGGCATCTGAAGCTGGGGGAGTATATCTGCACCAACTGGCAGCTCCCCTGGAGCGACAGCTTTTCGTACACCGCCGCGGGGAGGCACCAGTTCACCGGCGAATGGCTCGCCGATGCCATCATCTTCCTGACCTTCAAAGGGGGGGGATTCCTCGGGCTGAACCTCCTCAAGGGGGTCATGCTGCTGGCAACGTTCCGCCTCCTCTACCTGCAGATGAAGGAGTCGACCCCTGAAACGCGGTGGCAAGCCGCCTCGGCAGTCATAACCCTGGTGCTGGTGCTTTTCGCCATCCGCTTCCGTCTCTTCGTTCGCCCCTACATCTTCTCCCTCCCAATGCTGGCGGCCTTCCTCTATATCCTCGGGAGGCGCCGGCAAGCCAGCAGGGAGCTCTATCTCCTGCCTCTGCTCATGCTCTTCTGGGCCAATATGAGTGTCGGCGCCGTATTCGGCCTGTTCGCCCTGGGGGTGGCAACGCTCCTGGAGCTGTTCGAGCGCAGGTCGGCCAGGCTGGTGCCGGTGCTCCTCCTGACCGTGGCGGCCTCCCTGGCAAACCCCGAGACCTACCGGCTCTACACCCTCAGCCTGAACCTGACCAGCGACCCGTACCGCACCCTGGTCGGAGAGTACCAGCCGATCAGCAGGGAGATCCTCTTCGGCAGCGGCCTGCGCTACACCCTCTGCTTCCAGCTGCTGGCGGTGGGAGGAAGCCTCTACCTGCTGCTGATGCGGGGGTGGAAGAACCTCTTCCAGCTGCTGCTCTTCGTTTTCTTGCTCTACGAATCCTTCCGCCAGGTGCGCCTGGTGGAGCTCTTCAGCCTGGTGGCTGCCCCCTGCTTCCATGCAGCCCTGGCCACGCTCTCTTCACGGCTCCAGGAGCCCTCCTTGCGTGGAGGGTTTCTTGCTAATTGCGGGGTCGGCGCCGCGATGCTGGCCCTCATCCCCTGGACCGTGTTGGGCAGCCCGGTGTATGCCTTCGGCATCGGCCCGAAAGAGGGTGCCTTCCCGGAGGGGGCCATACGTTTTCTCGACGACCAGGGGATCAGGGGGCGGATGTTCAACAGCTACGGTTTCGGCGGCTACATCATCTGGAGGGGAGGGGGGCGGCAGGTCTTCATCGACGGACGCTACCGCAGGGTCTACACCCCGGGGGAATACGGCGAGTACAAGGGGATCATGGAGTCCGCCGCTGCCTGGGGGGAGGCGGAGCGGAAATACGGTTTCGACCATGCAGTTTTGGAGTACGACCTCCTCAGCCGCAGGTTTCCCGACCACCTGCTGAACAATCCGGATTGGGCGCTGGTCTACTGGGACAACCACTCCCTTGTCTTCGTCAAACGGACAGCGGAGCGGGCCAAGATGATCGCCAGCCACGAATACCGGATCGCCCGCCCCACTTTCCTCGACCTGAGCTATCTGGACCAGTACCGGCAGCAGGTGAGGGTGAACCAGGTGCTGCCGCTCCTAGAGCGTGAAGTTGCCCTCAACCCCGACAACCAGTTCGTGGTTCTGGCCAGGATCTATCTGCGCTACCAGCTGGGGAGGCTCTACCTAGGCCAGATCAGGGAGGATCTGGAGCGGATACTCCCGATGAAGCCCGACTTCGCCATGAAGCACTCGGCCCTGGCGATGGTGCTGGCCGAAACCGGTGAGCCTGAACGGGCACGCAGGGAGCTGCTCCGTGCACTGCAGATGAATCCGCTGGATGCGGCCGCTCTGGCCCAGGCGAAGAGAATGGGGATCGAGGTGAAGATGCCGAAGAGCGCCATCCCGGGGCATCCATGAGAAGCAGTGAGAAGAAAGAAGTAAGTAGAGGGTTGTTAGTCTGTCGCGTCTTGCATCTGGCAAGCTAAGGTTACTGAGCGACCCAGCGTCCAGCGGAGTTTACGTGCCGATTACGGAAATATTTTCATACGGATTCATGCAGAGGGCGCTGGTCTCCGGGGTGCTGGTGGGGGTGCTCTGCGCGGTTCTCGGGGTATTCCTCGTGCTGCGGCGGCTCTCCCTTATCGGCGACGGGCTCTCCCACGTGACCTTCGGCAGCGTGGCCCTCGCCCTTGCCCTTAGGGCCAAGCCGCTCTACGTCACCATTGTCGCCCTGCCGATCGTGCTCCTCTCCTCCCTGGGGATACTCAAGCTGACCGACAAGGCGCGTATCTACGGAGACGCGGCCATAGGCATCGTCTCGGCTGTCGGGATAGCCACCGGGATGATCCTGGCGGGGGCGTCCGGCGGCTTTAACGTGGATCTGTTCAGCTACCTCTTCGGCAATATCCTGGCCATCGGCAGTGCCGAACTAATTCTTGCCCTGATCCTCTTCTGTGTCGTGCTGGGGACGATTTGCCGATACTACCACGAGCTGTTCGCCATCACCTTCGACGAGGAGCTGGCCAGGTGCAGCGGCATCAGGGTGGAGCGGCTCAACGGGCTGCTGGCGGTGCTCACCTCCCTGACGGTGGTGCTGGCAATGAAGGTGGTCGGCATACTCCTCGTCTCCGCCCTGCTCATCATACCGGCGGTCACCTCCCTGCAGGTGGCCAGGGGATTCAGGGCCACCATGGTAATAGCCGCACTGTTTGCCGTCTTTTCAGTGGTTTCCGGCATACTCCTCGCTTTTGTCATGAACCTCCCTGCCGGCGGGGTCATCGTGCTGCTCAACATAATCTGCTTCATGCTGGCCTACGCCTGGCGAAAGCTTGCTTCCGCCCCGGCGGGTGGAAGGTAGGGCCGACATGGTCAACAGTGCAAAGGGGTTTTGGCAATGAAGGATTATCCGTTCAGGATCGAGATGGAAGTGCGTGACTACGAGCTGGACATGCAGGGTATCGTCAACAACTCCGTTTACCAGCAGTACCTGGAGCATGCCCGTCACGAGTTTTTGAAGAGTATCGGCGTGGATTTCAAGGCCTATGCCGACAGGGGGATAAACCTGGTGGTGGTCCGGGCGGAGCTGGACTACAGGCAGCCCCTCACCAGCGGCGACCGTTTCTGGATAGGGGTGCGCATGGAGCGGGAGTCGGCTGCCCGCTTCGCCTTCCACCAGGACATATTTCGCCTGACTGACGACCGGCTGGTCCTGCAGGGGAAGATCATCGGCACCGCCCTGAACGAGCGAGGACGTCCCCGCATCCCCGAGGAGCTGGCGGCGCTGCTGCAGCAGTAGGGGCCGCTAACTCCCCTTGATGTGGCGCACCAGCTCCGCCGCCGGGGCAGACCTGCCGAAGGGGGCGATGATGTAGAACCCCTTCATCTCCCCCTTTACCGCGTCGATCAGCTCCCTGGCAATTGCCAGACCCTCAGCCGCACCCTCCTCCTTCTCCTTCCCCCGCATCCTGGCACGAACATGGTCCGGAATCACAATCCCCGGCACCTCGTTGTGCAGGTATTCGCAGTTCCTCTCACCCACCAGGGGCATGATCCCCATGAGCAGCGGGATCTCCAGGCGGGCCGTCAGTCTGGCCATCTCCAGGGCCTTCTCGGCGTCGTAAAGGGGCTGGGTCTGGATGAACTGGGCGCCTGCGGCGATCTTCTTCTCCAGCCTGGCAACCTGCACCTCCATCTTTGGTGTGTTGGGATTGAAGGCGCAGCCGATGGAGAAACCGGTGCCGCTACCAAGGGGTTGTCCCAGCATGTTCACCCCAGAGTTAAGGTCCGCGAGGAGTTTGATCAGGCCGAAGGAGTTGAGGTCGAAGACCGAGGAGGCGCCGGTCTGGTCCCCCAGTCGGGCAGGGTCCCCGGTAACGGCCAGGATGGAGCGGATCCCCAGAAGGCTGGCACCCATCAGGTCCGACTGCAGGCCGAGGAGATTCCTGTCGCGGCAGGTAACGTGGGCGATGACCTCGATCCCCACCTCAGCCTGGATCGTGTGGGCCAGGGCGATGTTCCCCATGCGTACTCTGGCCAGGGGGTTTTCGGCGATGTTGATGGCGTCGGCGCCGGCGTCACGCAGCTCCCTGGCAGCGGCAACGATCTTGCGACAATCGAGCCCCCTGGGGGGGTCCAGTTCGACGGTGACAACCTTTGCCGCTCCCCAGCGGGAGAGGAACCCTCGGCTGGCAGCAGGCGGTGAGGTGGGTAAGGAGGGCTGGATCCCCCTCGCGGCGAACTGCCTCCGCCCGGGGGATTCTCCCTTGAGACGTGCTGAGAGCTGGCGAATATGCTCAGGAGTCGTGCCGCAGCAGCCACCGATGAGGGCTGCCCCGGCAGCGGCCATCTCGACCCCTTTTTCGGCGAAGTACTCCGGAGTGGTACGGTAGATGTAACGGCCGTCCAGGTATTCGGGGAAGCCCGAGTTGGCGAAGGCTGCGAGGGGGAGGTCGGTGGCAGAAGCCATCTTCTCGATGGCCATGAGGATCTCCCGGGGGCCCGCGCCGCAGTTGGCCCCCACCAGGTCGGCCCCCTCGCTGGCAAGCCTGGCCGCTGCCGTGGCGGCGTCGGTACCTCCTCCGGTACGATCCCCTTCGAGGAAGGCCATGCAGGCCACCACCGGCAGGCCGGTCTCCCTGGCGGCTTTGAGGGCGCAGGAGATCTGCTCCAGGTCGGAGAAGGTCTCCAGGATGAGGAGGTCAACCCCCCCCTCGGCCAGGGCCAGGGCCTGCTCCCGGAAGATGGCGGTGACTTCGTCGCCCTCCACTTCCCGCTCCTCCCCCTTCCCCCTGGCAAGGGGGCCCATGGATCCGGCAACGAAGACACTTTCGGCAACCCCTGCTTCGGCAACTGCCCTGCGCGCCAGGATTGCCCCCTGGCGATTCAACTCGGCGGTCTTCTTCTCCAGGCCGATGGGGGCCAGCCTGGTGCGGTTTGCTCCGAAGGTGTTGGTCTCGATCATCCTGGCGCCGGCTGCCAGGTACTCCCGGTGCAGCTCGCTCACCAGGGAGGGGCGGACCAGGTTGAGATGCTCGAAGTTGGCATCGAGGCCTACCCCCTTGCCGTAGAGCATGGTGCCGATGGCGCCGTCGCCGATGATTATTCTTTCGCTGAGAAGGTCGAGGAACTTCATGCCGGATCTCCGCCGTAAAATTTGCTGATAATATGGCAACAATCCTTCAAAAGCGGATTGCTGTCAATAGCGTGATGCCATCTATGCTTGCCAAAGAGTTCTCTTGTAGTGGCTCCCAGCCCTGGACCGCAAGCATCATGACGCCGTTTTTTCTTGTGGATTAGGTAGTTGACTAGTTTTGTCTTATGATGTAGCGTTAGTGGTAAGATTTCAATTGTTTATTTGTAATGCTATTTGAGGAGTTTTTGTAATGCATAAGATTCTCCTGGTCGATGATGTCAAGCTGCTGCTGGAGCTGCAGAAAAGGTTTCTTGCCTCGTCAGTTGTGCAGCTCTTCACCGCTTCAGACGGGTTGGAGGCGCTGCAGGTCGCCCGCCAGGTTGTTCCAGACCTGATTGTAATGGACAAGTACATGCCGAACATGGACGGATTGGCCTGCTGCAGGGAGATGAAGTCCGATCCGGCTCTGTGCCACATACCGGTCATCATGGTGAGCAATGCCACCCACCCGGTCGAAATGGCTGAATTTAAAGGCATGGGGATAGATACCTACCTGGCCAAGCCCCTAGATGGCAGGCTTTTTCTCAACGCAATCAAGACGTTCATCCCGTCCATCGAGAGGCGCGATCCCAGGTTGCCGTGTCGCATGGAAGTGCGCCTGACCGTAGCCGGCAGTACCCATGCCGGTGTGAGCGAGGACATCAGCCAGGGTGGGATCTTCGTGGGGACCCACCTGGAGTTGAACCGGGGGGAAGAGCTGGGCATATCCTTCGTCCTGCCGGGGAGCGATGTGCCCACCGAGGCTTGCTGCAGGGTCGCCTGGCGCAACAAGGGGAGCATGCCGTGTAAACCCCAGGTGTCACCTGGAATCGGAATTGAATTCATCAAGATCACCGGTTCGGGGATGCCTCTCCTGCGCAGCAGCGAGCTCAAGTCATTCATTTCAGCCATTATCTCCACCGCCGGTCCCGCCGTCATAATCAACTGACCATTTCGGGGGCTTGCCAAAAGCCCCTCCGCATCCCCCTCCGCAGATCTTCACCTCTCCATGCCTTCCTGCTCTTCTAATCATTTGTGGCACCTCAATTGCATTCAATAAATCATATAGTTGAATATTAAGCTATTCGAATAGCTAGTTAAGGTAATATGGATGGGGCGAATACGCTGACCAAGGCTACGAAAAGGGGGTGATGCTTTGGCGTAGTCGGGCTGTCTTGAGTCGCCAAATGACAGGAAGTAGCTCCGCAGTACAACAACACAACAGGAGGATCTATGAAAAAAACGGTTATCAATCTTGCACTTGCCGCCTGCGTGGCCGGGATGGCGCTCCCCCTTGCGGCAAATGCCGCCGAAGAGGAGCTGCAGAAGAAGGTAGAACAGCTCTCAAGGGAGATCGAGCTGCTCAAGGGGCAGGTGAAGAGGGTCGACGACAAGTCCCTGGGCAAATGGCTGACCATCGGCGGGGATTACCGCTTCCGCGTCGATTCGCTCCATGGCGAGACGGCCGGATACACCAACGGCGCTCTGTTCATGGGGGCGCTGCAGCAGGACCCCGCGGTCATGGGATTCTTCGCCACCCCAGCTGCCAGGGCGCTGCTCAGCACGACCACCTATGCCGGCGTATCTGGCGTGACACCCAATGTCATGATGGGGAATCTGGTGAACTACATGGCTAACACAGCCGGCAACCCGTACTTCGGTGATCCGGCCGGTGCCGCCGCCTATCTGCAAAGCCTCGGCGCCGGTGCCTACGTTAAGCCTGCCAAGCCGAAGAACGAGACTCTCTACACCAACAAATTCAGCCTCGACCTGAATGCCAAGGCAACCCAGAACGTGACCGTCACCGCCAAGCTTGACATGTACAAGACCTTCGGTTCCCAGGTGGATGACCAGACAACTGGCAATTATTTTGCCGACAGGGTTGGCGTTTTCGACGGCACCGTCGGGCACGTCCCCTCCGACAGCAAACTCAACGTGGACCGGGTATATGCCACCTGGAGCAATATCGCCGACGAGCCGATCTGGCTCTCCGTGGGACGGAGGCCTGCAACCAACGGCGCCCCGACCAACCTGAAGCTGAATAACGAGCGCCCTGGCAACGGCGGAACTCCGGCCCTCCTGGTTGACTATGCATTCGACGGCATGACCCTGGGAGTTGCGCCGGATATCGATGCCCTCCCGGGAGCCTATGCCAAGGTCTGCTACGGCCGTGGTTTCGACAGCGGTTTCAGGACCACCGGCAACAGCATCAAGGACACGGATATGCTCGGAGTGGCGGTGATCCCGGTGGATACCGATCCCTTGCGGGTCTGGATGCAGTGGAATCGCGGCTTCAACATCTTCGATTTCCCTGCCATGAGCAACACGGTCTTCGGTGACGTAGCGCCGTCGGTGAACCTGGGTGACATCGACTGGTACGGGATCGGAGCCATGAGCGCCATGAAGAAGGTCGGTCCTGGAACCCTGAACGTATTTGCCGATTTCGGCATGAGCGTTACCCACCCAAACAACAACGTCTCGGCCCAGGCCGGTTTCCAGGGGCTTCTGACAGGCGGTTTCCTCTCTCCCGAGGCTCCATCAGACAAGACCGGCTGGGGCGCCTATGCCGGGGTTCGCTACGATCTGCCGTCGAAGACCAAGATAGGCTTCGAGTATAACCACGGCTCCAAGAACTGGATTCCTTTTTCCCCGGCTGCCGACGACATGTGGACCACCAAGGTGGGGACGAGGGGCAATGTCTACGAGCCGTACATCATCCAGGAACTGGATCTAAAGCCGATCTCCTCATACACCAGCAAGGCATTCTTCAAAATCGGTTACCAGTACTACAACTTTGAATATACCGGCAGCAACAACTGGGTGGGGGCGCCGCAGAAGATTTCCGCGGTCTCGGCCAACGATATGATGCTGATGACGCCTCTGAAGAAGGCCCACGATATTTACGCAACCTTTGAGGTCAAGTTCTGAGATCCTGTCAAAAGAACGGAGTGAAGCCATGAAAAGTATACTTTCCAAAGGGATGATCTACGGAGTGCTGCTCTTCGCACTTCTATCTGCCGTTGCAGCCTACGCTGAAGAGGTGAAGATAATCGGCACGGTTTCCAGGATCACCATGGCGGCTGACAAGAAATCGGCTGTGGTGATCCTCAAGGACGTGAAGAGCGGCGAGGATGTATCAATAACCGTCGAGGACGAACTGACCCTTGACAAGTTCAACGACAAGCGGATCGTCGATGGCGACGAGATCCGCTGCAAGTACGACAACGAGGGCGGGAAGAACATCAGCAAGCTCTTCAGGAAAACGGCTGGGTGCTGATCCCGGCATGATATGAAAGGAACGGATATGTGGAAAAGAACGTTTTTCATAGCCCTGCTTTCCCTTCTCGGGGGAGCGCTAGCCCACGGCGGGGAGGATCATGCCACTCTGGTGAACGGCACCTTCAAGGCGGGGAGCGATGTCACCAGGGTCTGCCTGGAGTGCCACGAGAAGGAAACAAAAGATTTCATGAAGACGACCCACTGGAACTGGAAGGGGACCCCCAACCGCGTGAAGGGGCTGGAGAAGAGCTCCAAAGAGTACGGCAAGGCGAACATGATCAATGCCTTCTGCACCTCCATACAGGGGGGTAAAGACGGCATGGTCCACGAGGCCTGCGGCAAGTGCCATGCCGGATATGGCTGGACCCGGACCAACTACGACTTCGGCAAGAAGGAGAACGTTGACTGCCTGATCTGCCATGCCCAGAAGGGTAACTACTCCCGCTCCAACTTCGACTGCGAGGTTGACATGAAGTCGATGGAGAAGGGGACCATGGACCTTTCCCTGGCTGCCAAGAGCGTCGGCAAGCCGACGCGGAAGAACTGCGGCTACTGCCACTTCTTCGGCGGCGGTGGTGATGCGGTCAAGCATGCCGGACTGGATTCAACCCTGGAGAAGAGCAGCAGGAAGCATGACGTGCACATGGGGACCAAGGCAAGCGGCGGACAGGACATGACCTGCCAGGCATGCCACCGCACCAGGGAGCACCGCATCGCCGGGGCCTCCAGCATGATGGCCCATTATGACGAGCGGGTAGCCTGCACCGACTGCCACAGTGGCGAAAGGGCTCCCCACAAGAAGTCGAAGAACTCCGCCATCCTGAACGGCCACCTTGCTGCGGTCGCTTGCGAAACCTGCCACATCCCGGTGTTCGCCAAGGCGCAGGCCACCAAGATGAGCTGGAACTGGTCAGACGTGGGTAAGGAGCTAAAGGCAGAGGAGCAGTTCGACAAGGAGACCTTCCTGAAGAAGAAGGGGAGCTTCACCTGGGGGATGAACGTGGTGCCGGTATACGCATGGTCTAACGGCATGATCGAGCGCTACATGCTGGGGGACAGGATCAAGGACCCCTCCGCGCCGGTAATCATGACCAAGCCGGTTGGGTCGATCTCCGATCGCAAGGCTAAGATCTTCCCCTACAAGCAGTACACCGGAGATCAGCCCATGGACGCCGAGTACGGCTACCTGAGCGTCTTCCAGCAGTACAAGTCCCTCTGGGACGATTTCGACTGGGACAAGGCGCTGAAGAACGGCAGCGACATCCTCCCCTACAGCGGCAAATACCGCTTCGTCAAGACGGTCTCCTACATCAGCGCCAGTCACGAAGTGGCGCCTAAGGAGGATGCACTGCAGTGCGGCGAATGCCACATGGGTGGGAAGAGGATGGACTGGAAAGCCCTCGGTTACAAGGGGGACCCGATGCAGTCCGGCGGCAGGGATAAGCAACTGGCGGGAAGAAAGAAGTAGGTTCTGGCAGTTAACAGGCACGAAAAAGCCCGGCGTATTAATTCGCCGGGCTTTTTTATCGGATTGCTAGTTAGCCTTTGTCGTCATCTGCAGGATCTTCTTGTGAATAATTTGCAGGTCATGGACGATCTCCTTGCAAGTGCTTCTCTTGTCCGGGATCATCTTCAGTTTGTCCTTGAAGTCGTTGGCCGCGATCCGCAGGAGGAGCTCGGTGCTCGCCCCTACCTTGCCGGAATCGATGTCCTGCCTGACCGCCTCAACGATGTGCTGCAGGTTGTACAGGGTCACCAGGTCCTTGCTGATATCCGTCTTGTACTGGGAGTTGCTGGTTCTGTTCAGGTGCTCATTGAGCACCTGCTGGATCTCGCTGCAGGCCTTGCTGATGCCGTCGAGCGCCAGATGGTATTGGGTCATACATCCTCCTTGATTTCATACCGTTTGCCTGGTCGGCCTCATTAGCATAACTGACATTTTCTCCATTGCAAGCATCCCTCAAAATATGGACTGATATGCTCTCTCCATAATTTCAGCCGATACGTTGGACATGCTTCAATATCGGCGGCAAATAACAAGAGGGGTTACAGCTTGCATGCTGTAACCCCTCTATTTGACTGGAGCCACCTATCAGAATCGAACTGACGACCTACTGATTACGAATCAGTTGCTCTACCGACTGAGCTAAGGTGGCGTAGCCCTTTTTCTAGCGGATTTTTCCCGCCGCGTCAACCTTTCCTTATGAAGCTGCCCCCTCTTTCCCCATGGCATCGTCCATCACCTTGTAGGCGCAGAATTCGCCGCACATGGTGCAGGCGCCGTGCTCCGCAACCCCCGACTCCGCCCTGAGCTGCCTTGCCTTCTCCGGGTCGAGGGCCAGGTTGAACTGCCCCTCCCAGTCCAGCTTCTTGCGGCACCTGGCCATGGCGATGTCCTTGTCAATGGCCCCCTTCACCCCCTTGACGATGTCCCCAGCATGGGCGGCGATGCGGGAGGCGATCACCCCGTCGCGCACGTCCTGGACAGAGGGTAACTTGAGGTGCTCGGAGGGGGTTACGTAGCAGAGGAAGTCGGCACCTGCTGCCGCGGCGACGGTGCCGCCGATGGCGCAGGTGATGTGATCGTACCCCGGGGCGATGTCGGTCACCAGGGGGCCCAGTACGTAGAAGGGGGCGCCGTGGCAGAGGCGCTTCTGCAGGAGGATGTTTGCCTCGATCTGGTTCAGGGGCATGTGACCAGGCCCCTCGATCATCACCTGCACCCCTGCTTCCCAGGCCCGCTGGGTCAGCTCCCCAAGGAGGATCAGCTCGTGGATCTGGGCACGGTCGGTGGCATCGGCCAGACACCCAGGGCGGAAGCCGTCACCCAGCGACAGGGTCAGGTCATACTCACGGGCAATCTGGATCAACTTGTCATAGTGCTCGAAGAGGGGATTCTCGGCGTTGTTGTAGATCATCCACTCGATGGTGAAGGATCCGCCACGGGAGACCACATCCATGATCCTCCCCTCCTTCTTCATCCTCTCCACAGTGCTCCTAGTCACGCCGCAGTGGACAGTGATGAAGTCAACCCCGTCCTCGGCATGCTTGATGATGCCGGCGAACATCTCATCCACGGTCATGTCTACGATGGCCTTCTTCCGCACCCGTACAGCATCCAGGGCTGCCTGGTAGAGGGGGACCGAGCCGATGCAGGCGCCGGTCTCGGCGATGATCGCCCGGCGGATCTCGTCAACCGGTCCGCCGGTGGAGAGGTCCATGATGGCGTCGGCGCCGTACTTGACGGCGGTGCGGGCCTTTTCCAGCTCCTTGGAGATGTCCAGGTCGTCGGCGGAGGTGCCGATATTGGCGTTGACCTTGGTGCGCAGCCCCTTCCCGACGGGGAGGGGGACGCCGTTTCCGTGCTTGATGTTGTGGCAGATTATGATGTTGCCGCTGGCGATCCCGTCGCGGATGAACTCGGGGGTCACCCCCTCGGCAGCGGCGGCGGCGCGCATCTTGTCGGTGATTATCCC
>CALMOE010000285.1 GCA_937871715.1 uncultured Geobacter sp.
TAGCTTTTTAAAGAACAAACCGGTTAATGCAACTTCCTAACCGGACACTACTGATATATTCACGAAAAGTGAATATAAACCCATTTCCCATTATTCCCCAACAAAAAATACTAGCCGATGCAATCCTCAACCATCTTCGCCTCAGCTTCCCTGCGCTTTAGCAGGCCATCCAGCCCCTTCCCCTCCCAAAGCCTCTTCATGCCGCGCAGTTGCCGGGCTATTTCAGCCAGATCCCGCTTCGCTACTGCATCGCGTAAGGCGCGCATCTCGGCACGCCTGTCGCCGACCATGGAGGTGCCGCGGTTGAACACGAGGGAGAGCAAGGCACCCTGGGCGTCCTCGGGAAGAGCGTCCACTCCCGGCAAGGCATGCTCGGTGCGCAGGGCATGAAGCGGCAGGGTACGGTTCACGAAGACCGCCTCTGCGTCCGCCGGCTTGATCCTGATGTCGGCGAACTGGGGGGCGCGATTTTTGGCGGCAATGCCGGTCTTGCCCACAACCGTTTTCAGTCGTGCCAGCGTATCGGCCGTCAAGTAAGGTTCCCAGTCCGATTCGAATTGGTCGACGGTTACGTAACCCAGGTCATATCCGACACCGACAGTGATGCCGGAGGCTCCGCCTGGCCAGTGTCCAGGCTGGTCTTTCCCCTCGAAGCCGAGGATCATCTGCCTGGTTTTTTCGTTGATGGTCAGCATCTGTCAGCTCCTGATATCCGTGAGCGAATGCCCTTGGTCTTTCAAGCCTTGTAACTGATGAAACCCTTATTGATCTCGTTCACCTTGCGCGTGAGCCTATAGACGCCGCCACCCTCTCTGGTTTTGCTGCCGTCCGTATTTCCTTCGATGGTTGTCAGGTAACCGCCGGCGATGCCTTCAACCAGTCCGGTATGGCCGTTGCCATCGCCATGGTCGATAATGAAAATCATCCCCGGCGCGAGCAACCCCGGGTTATCCCGGGCAACTGAAGCCTTGATCCTCGCTGCCCCGGCGGCAGCGGCTCTTTGCCAGTGATCGAGGCAGCCGGCGGTGTGAACCATGGGGTTGGCAATGCCCTGCTGTGCGGCGGCTTTCTGGAAGCACCAGTGGACAAAGGCACAGCACCAGGCATATCCTCCCGGCAGAGCTACGCTTGCCAGATACTTCTCAACATCAGGACCGCGATTGGAGTTAGGCGGTATCTCCCTGACTTTCTTTGCCTCTTCTGCTGCTGCAACAGCCATGACGCCGGCGAGAAAAGGTGTGACTGGGAGGCTGGCGGGTATGGCCGCCGTTCCGAAAAGCGCCCCCCAGGTGTGGCTGCCCACTTCTCCGTCCTGTTTCAGGGGGCGACCTTCGGCATCGACATGGCGGGTCTGGAACAGCAATACAGCCTGTTTCATCTTCGGGCCGAAATTGGGGTCGTCCGGATCAAGTCGCAGCTCAGGCCGGTCGGCGATGCCGAGCATCTCGTTCAGACGCACCTTGAGCGACGCGACGATAACGGCGTTCTTCTCACCAGTTTTGATGATTCGTCCCGGATATTCCATTGCAATCCTCCTCTTCAACCGGATTTGAACCGCCTATTCCAAGGCAATTGCCCTGAACCGAGATTACGCGGTGCTCTCTAAGTTCTCCTGTGCTCTCTTGTCGTTTTTGCTCCGCTTCTTTTCCCCGCGCTCGACAAGCCGATCCAGGGTGTCGGGCACGAATTTTTCCGCGAACCCGGCTATGAACGACCAGATAATGAGTTTAGCGCAATCGATCCCGGTTTCCGGGTAGGTGTTGGCGATGAAGTTCATCATTACTTCAGACACGGTTTCCGCATTATCGGCCAGTTCCTTGTCCAATGAGACGATATTGGGGAATATGTCGCCGCTCACCAGTTTCGAAGTAAAGAACAGCAGGAGAACCACCGAAAATACCGAGCCGTATGCAGGCGCAAGATAGATGTTCAAACGGTCATATGCGAGATCAATGCAACTGAGCAGATTGCAGTCACTGTCGTTCAAAGACTGGATACGTCGAATCATGCTGACCATGGCACCTATGCTGCCGGCGACAATGACATAGACGATCGGCGGAATTTCGCCTACCTCCACCCCCATCCAGGCGATGAACCCGAGAAAAAGCAGGGACATGGGGAGTACGATACGCCATAGTATGGCGTTACGACTCTTGCGGTTGGCGGCGTAGAGTTCGATATGATCGTGCATGTCAGTCAAAAGTTCGCTTAGTTGAGTCCGCAGTTGGATATCGCTGCTCTGCTGCCAGTCTGCAGGCTTCAGCCGCAATCTCTTCACAAGGCGCTTCTCTCCGACAAGCTCTCTGTACTTGTCAACAATAATGTCTAGCTTGCAGAGGAGGCGTTCTTTGTCGAAGAGATGAACAAGGGCGACTTCGAAGGCGCAGTTGCCGCTCCAAGTCGCCTTTGAGCCATCGCGGGCGGAGGATATCATTTCGTCCAGCACTTGAACCACCTTAGGCGATGAAACCTTGGCCCCGTCCGGGATCAGCCGGTATTCGTTGACGAGCATCTGGAAGTAGGTCGTTTCGGTAGTGCGGATAATCATGTCCCCCCCCTTAGCCCGCGCAGATGCCGTAGCGGGGTAGGATGTCGTGGAGAACCTCCAGCCGGTGCTGCTGCAGAGCGTCGTGGAACATCTTCCAGTCGCTGGCAAGAAAGGCTTCACTATATGTATGGACAGGCCGGTCGCAACTGGTGCCGAGGGCCCGGGCCTTCCAGGAGTTCTTCCCGTCCGCGGCATAGGATAGGGTTGCGCCGTCCATGGCAAAGAACTCTCCGTCGTTGATGGCGTCCAGCCATTTTTTATGGCGCTCGTCACCGTCCTCATCGGCAAGAGTCTCGAACTTGCTGCGAATCTTGTCCAAACTGTCGCCACTCAGGCCGGTTTCGTCACTCCCCAGATAGCGCTGCATCGCCTTGCAGAGGGCGTCGGCAGCCTGGCAGAAGAGATTAGTATTGTCCCTCTTGACTGGCACCTCGTCGTGACCGTTCTCGTACTGCCAGTTGAGGAACGGCATGTCTGGGAAGACATTGGCCCGGGCGTGCCCCAGCGGCGGGAGTGCGTCGTCGACGAGGTCGAAGAGCTTCTCCTGCAGATTGCCGAAGACCTTCTTGCCATCGATCTCCTTGGCATCCTCCACTTCGTTCACCTCATGGAGCACCCCGGCAAACCCCTGGTGCGCCCAGGTATCGGCGTAGACGTGCAGGGCGACCCCCAGGCGGTGCAGTGCATTGGCATTCCCTTTCTGTTTAAACGCTGCCGCAAGCATCTCCCGCGCCGGTGGGCTGTCCGGCTTGCAGATCAGGCGGTTGATGAAAGAGCCGTCCGGTGTTTGCCCGGCAGGGAGACCGCCGTTGCCGGGGAAGAAGTGGAACGGCAGCCAGACCAGGTGGTTCTCCACGTCGTTGAGGTTCTCCAGGTCAAGGCTCTGGTGGGCCGAGCTGATCCGGGTATAGAGCGCCTTGTTGGAGAAAATCACCGCGCCGCTGCTGGTGGCGTCGTCCACGTACTGGGCGGCATAGGCAATGACATCCGCATCCTTATGGCCGAATCCTGCGAGCCTGGACGTTACATAGGTCACTGTGTGATGAAAGTCGATCTGCATGACTGCCTCCTTATTTTGTCGATTGACTCCAGAATCCTCAAGCTTCTACTGAACAGCTCCCGAAACGCTTGCTCTTCATCCCTGCCCATGGGGATCTCGGCGACCCCCCGGGGCAACCTTTTCCCCAATTTCCGCCTTTTGTGGAGGCCACCGGGGTTGTAGGGGAGCAGTTCCCACCTGGCAATCCCCAGGTCGCGGACAATGGATGCGATCGCGGAAAGGTTATTTTCTGTGGCGGTGATCCCCGGCACCAGGGGGACGCGCACGACCAGACGCTCCTTTGCAATGGCTGCCAGCATGGCCAGATTCTTAAGTATCAGGGCGTTGTCCCGGCCGGTGTGGATCCGGTGTAGATTGCCGTCGGCAAGCTTGAGGTCGAAATAGATCAGATCCAGATTGGCAAGCATCTCGTCGCAGAACCGCGTCGTGTCGAAGTAGCCGCAGGTCTGCAGCGCGGTGCCTACCCCCTCCTCCTTCATGATGCGAAGCAGAGTGGTGACGTAATCGTGGTGCATGGTCGGCTCGCCGCCAGAGAGTGTGACACCGCCACCCGATGCCCGGTAGAAGTGACGATCGGCCAGGATGAGCCGGCAGAGCTCGTCGATGGCCATGGTCTGACCGATAACCTGGCGCGCCAGCGTCGGACAGGCGGCGACGCAGCTGGCGCAGGCGGTACAATTACCCGTAGCATTGTCACACGATTGGGCGCAGGAGCGGCAATCGTCATCCAGACAGCGATCTTGATCGACCATCAGCTCCGGCAGTGGGGAGATTGCTTCCGGATTGTGGCACCAGGCGCAAGAGAGGGGGCATCCCTTGAAAAATACCGTCGTCCTGATGCCCGGGCCGTCATCCATGGCTCCACGGCGAATATGAAAGATTAACGGCAGTGTTCTCATAGCTTCCCCGTTGCCATCAGCTGCAGACGCCGCGCCATGTAAGCGAACTTGTATAGATAGTTCAGATTCCCCTCGGGAGTGATCTCCTGGCGGAGCATGGAGCCGAGAATGTCCGGATTGCCTGAGAGCAGGAATTTCATGACCGCTCTGCCGTCCTTGAAAATCAGGGTGACATGGGGATTGTCGATCTCCCCGTCGACAACCTTCATCTTCCCGCCGGCAAATAGGGTCGCGACGGTGACGGAACGATCAACGGAGCGGAAGAGGTAGCGTCCGGAAAATCCCTTTATGTTCCGGCGATATTCGCCATCGAGGAGAAAGGCCAGCTTCATCCCGTCCAGCAAAAGCTCCAGGAAGTCGTCGGCCAGCTCGTTCAGCAGACACTGCTCGAATTTGCCCAATGCCAGCTTCAGGACCGGATTGACCACCAGAGAGACCTCTCCTGACACCGGGGAGGGGGATGGAGGGAGCGGCATGTCGGGAAGAGGCAGCGCTTGGCCGGATGCGGTGTCGTAGGCTGTGCGGATGAGGATTTCATCTTTCATTGCGTCGTTCAGATCGCGGAAATAGGCCGAATACCCCGAGACGCGCACCAGGAGATCCGGGTAGTTGTCGGGGTGTTCTTTGGCGTCCATCAGCATGGCGTAATCCATCAGGTTGAACTGGATATGGAGCCCGCCGGCTGCGAAATAGCCCTGGATGTAACCGGCGAAACGATCGAAGTCTTCGTCCGAATTCACCGGGACCATCTTCATGTTGAACGCTTCCCCTCCGGGGATCAGCCGCGGATCAAGGCCGCCGACCCGGTTAAGGCAGGTGGTCAGATCCTTTGCCGCCTGGGAGACGGGGGTTATGCCGCTGGCAAAGACCGTATGGGCAAGGCGTCCGCTGGGAAGCGCGCCGGCCAGCTTTCCCTGTCCCGCATGGTTGGTCATGGTCCAGAACGCCGGCCGGTATCTGCCGCCGCGATAATTGGTGTGGTTCTGGTAGGTATCGAAGAGAAAGCGGATGAGGTTGGCGCTGTTCCTGATCGCAGCAGGATGATCAGTGCCGTATTTTGGCGCCCGGTTCGCCAGCCAGGCCCCCATAGCCCGGGCGCTCCCGGAGAAGTTCCCTGCCAGCCCGCGGAGAAGGTCGGCCATGGTGTACTTCCCCTCGATAAAGACAACCTGCTCGATGGCGCTGAGAGAATCCACGGTGTCGGCGAAGCCGATGTGGGTCGCACCGGAGGCGTTGTAGAGCGCACCGCCGAAGATAAGATCCCGGCCGCTGGCCATCGGCCCCTCGAATAGGGCCGAGAGGAGCGGGGTGGGCATCTTCTGCTGATGGGTTTTGCCAAGCTTTTCGTTGAGCTTGACCGCTTCGCCGATCAGCCAGGAGAGCTGGGTCTTGAAGGCGCTCTCGAATTCGGCAAAGCTGGTGAATCTGGTTGGATCACCGCTCATCGGTCCGATTTGAGCGTCTCCGGTGACCGGCCGCTTGCCGTTGTACAGGGTCATCTCCAACGCCGCCACCAAGTTGAGCATGATCGAGCTGGAGGCATCGTAGCTCCGTCCGGAAGCGGACAACTCGACGCAGCCGATGATGGCATAGTCTCGGGCATGATCGATGGCGACCCCTTGACCGGTGAGGGTGGCGACGGCGGCCTGGTCGTTGTAGAGAGCCGGGACAGAACGGCTGTTTTTGATCACCTCCGCAACCCGCCGCAGATAAACGACGCTGTTCTTCTCCGGGTGGAAGCGGGCATTGACGCTCGGATCTCGGGTCTTGAGCAGCTCCGTAACCCTGAGCATCACGTAGGTGAGATCGTTGACCGCATCCTCTCCTTCCGCATCGACACCACCCAAAGTGACCGCCGGCACGGTGCCGGCTCCGCCAAACAGCTCCTCGGCGGTCTCAGGCACCAGGTTGGTGTTGTCATTAAGCTTGAGCCAGAGGCACCCCACCAGTTCCACCGCCTCTTTCACAGACAAGGCGCCGCCATCTATATCCCGGCGATACCAGGGGTAGAGTATCTGGTCCAGCCGCCCCGGGCTGACGGCCATGTTGATATTTTCGGCATGGATGGCAATCTGCAGCAGCCAGAGGGAGTTGATTGCCTCCCGGAAAGTGCCGGCCGGCTGGGCTGGGACCCTGGCGCAGACTTCGGCCATTGACGCGTAATTCCTTTTCTTCTCCGGGTCGCTCTCCCTGGCGGCCAACCTGTCCGCTTCCGCCGACAGGTTGGCGGCATAGGCGACTATCCCCTCCAGGGCGGTGGCCATGGAGTCGTAAAAGAGCGCCTGATCGCCGGTGGTGGTGCTGCCGAGTCGACGGGCCTCGTCGATCAGCCACTGCACCCCCCTCTCCAGGGCGATACGATAGCAGGGTACGGTATGGGAGATTGCCCCGGCCTTGCCTGCGAGGAAGAAGACGATTTTTTCGAAGAGGCGCATCTCAGGCGGGTTTCCCTCCCGCTTGCGGGTGGCCTCCAGGATGCTCTCCTCCAGCCAGTAGGGGAAAATCTCCAGGTTCAGTTCGTCGGCATCCCCTTGCGCCATCTTCTGCGGGTTTTTTCTCCGGGTGGAGATGGTGTCCAGTTCCGGCCAGATGGTAACTCCGGTCAGCTCGGGATAGACCGGCGCGCCGAACGGCTTCGAAGTGGTGGTGCCGGCAAGGAGATTGTCATCTGGGAAAACCGGCTGCTTGTTGGAGAGAAAGTCCCTCACCGCCCCGGAATAGCGGGTTGCCATCGGCAGGGCAGGGACGACGGAGGCCGATGCCCGGAGCGAACTGGTAATCCAGCGCGCCCGCTCGATGCATACTTCGGCCCGGGCCGCTAAATTCTGACTGCGCAGCCGCTCAAGTAAAGGTAAATGGGCAAATGACAGCTCGGCTAGCCTTGTATCATTTAGAGTTATGTTCACGGCTCACTCCTCGGATATGATCGGACAGCTAATCTAGTTGCGCATGCCGGCTGCATGCCGCAGAGCATTTGCATAGGGCTCAAATATTCACCAGTAACCAAGCCCCCAGGGAAAGAACCGCGGCAAGGAGAAAGCAGATAAGACAGATCGACAGCGAGATTAAAGCGCCATCCCTTCTGCCATCACCTTTCCGGCATCTCTCCCTATGGGGGATATCTCCCTGGATGAGACGCTCATGGATGTGGGCGACAAACACCATGTCGCCGCGGGCCTCCTCCCGCATGTGCGGATCGCTGCTGAGGAGCTTTAGCCTGGCTCGATCCATGAAAGAGGCAAATGCCCTCTCCATCTGATCAGGGGTGGCATCGCAGGGGATACCAAGCGCCCTGAAGCAGAGGTCGATCTCCGTCTGCCACACACTCCTTTTCCTTCCCATGCCACCTCCTATTTGGCGCAGCTCGGTTTATGCGTGGATACATCCTCGCCTTGGCATCCACAGCCGAAGCGATTGGTCCGTGCATCGCAAGATATCTCCCTTTGCTTAATAAAGGCACAAAGTGAGCCAAAGACACGCAGCAGAACCCATATTTTTTTGCCTGTGTTTTCGAGGCATTAGGAACAGTGAACATGAAGCGGGGACGATGAAACGGCGGGAAAGCTGTGTAAAGAAACTTTACAATGCAAGAAAAACAGCCCTTAAATCCTTGCCTATTGCGGCATTGCAGAATGTGTAAAGTTTTTTTACAACTGCAAAGATTCTTTACACCCCATTGACCACATTCGGCATGGGGGAGCATGACCATAATCTGGTGGTTTTTTTTGGAAATGCGTTGGCAATAGGGTCAGCCTGAAGAACCTGCCCCTAAAGGCGCACAACCACCTGTTCGCTCGGATCGGCAGCCATTACCGGAGCTGTTTTTTCACAAATTCTCCACCCCACTTTTCATCCGCTCCAGGGCCTCATCCAGGAGGGGGCGACGGCAGCCGAAGTTGAGACGGACGAACCCCGGGGCTCCGAAATCGGCGCCGTCTGAGAGCCCGACCCCGGCCCGTTCGAAGAAGCGGCCTGGCTCCTCGATGCCGGCCTGGCGGGTGTCGATCCATGCCAGGTAGGTGGCCTCCA
>CALMOE010000286.1 GCA_937871715.1 uncultured Geobacter sp.
CCATGGTTACCTGCTGCACGAGTTTCTCTCCCCGCTGGCCAATCAGCGCAAAGATGAGTTCGGTGGCAGCCTGGAGAACAGAATCCGCTTCCCGCTCCGTGTTGCAGAGGCTGTACGGCGCTCCTGGCCCGAGGATCTTCCCATGTTTGTGCGTATATCTGCTGCTGACTGGGTAAAGGGGGGGTGGGACATAGAACAGTCGGTTTTCCTCTGCAGGAAATTACGTGAGGTGGGGGTAGATCTGGTCGACTGCTCATCAGGTTTAGTGGTCCCTGACGAGCATATTCCGTTCGGCCCAGGGTTCCAGGTCCCTTTTTCTGCCAGAATCCGTTCCGAGGTGGAAATCCCCACTGCGGCAGTAGGTCTTATAACCGAGGCTGTACAGGCGGAGCAGATTGTCGCCAATGGAGAGGCAGATGCGCTCTTTTTGGCGAGGCAGATGCTGCGCGACCCCTACTGGCCACTCCATGCCGCCAAGAGTCTGGGGGTGGAAGCCCCTTGGTCAAAGCAGTATCTGCGGGCGAAATAGAGCTCCTGGCTTTTGTGGTTGGTATCGATGCAGGGAGATAGGATTTTGATAGGAAAAAGGTTGAAATTGGGCCCCTTACGTTTGTAAGGGGCTTTTTGTTCAGTGTCGCGCTAGATTTTAGAAAGCATCTTCTGGCGATACTCCACGATCTCGCTTCTCAGCGAGGCGAGTTTGGCCATCTTCTCATCCACCATGGAGATATGCTCGTCCAGTATCTGGATGAGTCTTGGTATCATCCGGTCAGTCTGTTTCGCATTACCATAGGCAGAATAAAGATCCTGCATCTCCTTGATGGTCAGTCCCAACTCCTTCAGCTTGAGAATGAACTTGATGCGGCGGACATAGTAGGGTGTGTAACCTCTGGTGGCGCCGTCCGCGCGCGGTACCGATTCTATGATTCCCACCTCCTCCCAGTAGCGGAGGGTTCTGGTCGTCAAACCGAGGCTAGAGGATACTTCGCCTATGGAGATGACCTCTTCATTGCTATTTTCTGAGATTTCCATTGCTTTTCCTTTACGTCAAATAATGATTTACATTACCCACCCCGGCAATCAATGTCAACGAATATAACCATAAGAAATCGATAAAAATGTCGTGCAAGACATCAGAGCAAAAAATAGTTCTAAAAATGCTTGACATGCACGTAAACGGGATGTAAATATCAAATAAAAATACTGTTTGATTTTTGGCTGATATGGTTTGTTGCATTTAGTTGGATTGGTTGGTTGTTGGTGTCGGTAGCGTGTGCAACATGTTGGAAATAGGATGGAAATGCAGGCGTGATCGGCTTGGTCTTGATATGCCGGTTCTTGTCTGATGTCAAATCTCCCATTGAAGTGGGTGTATTGACTTTTGCGTAATGGTGAGTTGCTGTTTGTTCGGTTGGTGTCGATTCGGTGTCAGGCGATAGCTGACACGCAATATTATGGTCTAGAACGGAGGTTTACATGTCTGGGTTGGCAGGTCGAATTCGCAGGAAGAGCTTGCTGTCAAAGGTGATGAGTGCGGAGGATACGGTCAGATTTTTCCGTGACGGTATGGATCTTGGGTGGTCCGGATTTACTCCTGTCGGTTACCCGAAAGTTGTCCCCATGGCCTTGGCGGACCATGTGGAGAAGAATAACCTGCAGGGGAAGATGCGTTTCAATCTCTTTATAGGCGCCTCCATCGGCGCCGAGGTGGAGGACCGCTGGGCATCCCTGCAGATGACCGACAAGCGTTGGCCCTACCAGACCGGCAAGGTGGTGCAGAAGCAAGTTAACAACGGCGCTGTGCGCATGGGTGACAAGCATCTCTCACTCTATGCCCAGGACCTGGCATATGGATTCTATACCAAGAAGAGGGGGGGCGGTTTCGATCTCGGGCTCATTGAGGCTAGCGGCATTGCCGAGGACGGCAGCATCATCCTCTGCGGTTCTGTTGGAGTTGCCCCGGAGGTTATCCAGAATTCAGACCACCTAATTATCGAGATAAATACCGCCATTCCATCCTTCGAGGGGCTGCATGACATCGTCATGAACCAGAAGCCACCTTTCAAGAAGCCATATCTGGTGACCCGTGTTGACGATCGTGTCGGCTCGCTGCATGTCCCCTGTGATCCTGACAAGATATTGGCGATCGTCGAATCGAAGGTGGGTGACAAGGGGCGGCCCCTTTCCCCTCCTGACGAGATCTCAGAGCAGATTGCCGCCAATATTCTCGATTTCTTCCAGTTCGAGGTGAAAGCCGGGCGTTTGCCGAAGAACCTTCTCCCGCTGCAGTCAGGTGTGGGAAATATCGCCAACGCGGTTGTCGGCGGGTTGGTCAAGGGCCCCTTCTCCAACGTCAATGTCTGGACGGAGGTCCTGCAGGATACGATGCTGGATTTCTTCGACTCGGGCAAGCTCGATTTCGCATCCTCGACCTCTCTCTCCCTGTCAGAGCCGGGGTTCCAGAGGCTATACGACAACTGGGAGAAGTACACCAGCCGCGTGGTATTGAGACCCATCCAGTACAGCAACCATCCTGAGGCCATTCGCCGTCTCGGTGTGATCGCCATGAACACCCCGGTGGAGTTCGATATTTATGGCCATGCCAACTCGACCCTGGTGAACGGCAGCCGGATGATCAACGGCATCGGCGGTTCCGGTGACTTCTTGCGCAACGCCTATCTCTCCATCATGCACACCCCGTCAACCAGGCCGAGCAAGAGCGACCCCAACGGCATTACCTGTGTCGTCCCCTTTGCCACCCATGTTGATCATACCGAACACGACCTCGACATTCTCGTCACCGAGCAGGGGCTTGCAGACCTGCGCGGACTCTGCCCAAGGGAGCGTGCCAAGGAGATCATCAGTAAATGCGTCCATCCGGAGTACAGGCCGATACTGGAGGAGTATTACGAGAGGGCCGAGAGGGAGTGCTGTGATAATGGCATCGGCCATGAACCGCACATGCTCTTCAAGACGTTCAAGATGCAGCAGAACCTGATAGAAAACGGCACCATGAAAATTACCGACTGGAACTGACCTGCAAAATTAATCAGAGCTGTTAAGAAAGGAGGAGCATGTCATGGCAGTGAATTATGATTGGAAAGCAATTGCCAAAAACGGCAAGTACCTGGAGTTGAAACGAAAGAAGAGGGTATTCCTCTTCGGCTGGTGGTTTGCATCTACATTCTACTATTTCCTCTTGCCTTTCCTCTCCGGGTACTATCCGGAACTTTTCAAGATCAAGATTATCGGTGTAATAAACGTCGGCTACCTCTTCATCCTCTCCCAGTTTGTCGTGGCTTTTTTCGTCGCCATTATCTACACCAGGGTTGCCAATAACGAATTCGACCGTCTCACTGACGAACTCGTCAGGGAAATAGGCTAGGGGGGGATCATGTTTGCCAAGGCATTAGCAACACTTATCGTAACCTTTTCATTGTCAACGGCCGCGCTTGCGGTTGAACAGGCAAAGCCTGTTGCACAGCCGACAGCGGCTGCATCCCAGGCCGCACCGGCAACTGCGCCTGCAGCCGTTACGACAGCCGCGCCTGCTTCAGCACCGGTTTCAGCCGCTCCGGCAACTGCGCCTGCTCCGGCAAAGGTCAAGCCGAACCGTGCAATAACCATTACCATGTTCATGGCGATCATCGTTGTTACCCTCGGTGTCGTGGTCTGGGCTGCCAAGAGGACAACGTCGGCAGCCGACTTCTATGCGGCCGGAGGGGGAATTACCGGTCTGCAGAATGGCTGGGCAATCGCCGGTGACTACATGTCCGCCGCATCCTTCCTCGGCATGTCGGGCCTGATATCTCTCTATGGCATCGACGGATTCATGTATGCCGTTGGCCCCATGTTCTCCTTCATCGCCATCCTGCTGGTGGTGGCCGAGCCGTGCCGCAATGCTGGCAAGTTCACCCTGGGAGACATCCTCTCCTTCCGCGCAGCACCCAAGACCGTGCGGGGGGTGGCCGCACTCTCCACCGTCACCGTATCCCTCTTCTACCTCATTGCCCAGATGGTCGGTGCCGGCAAGCTTATGCAGGTGCTTCTCGACATACCTTATAAGGTTTCTGTCATCGGCGTCGGCGTGCTCATGGTTGGCTATGTGGTTTTCGGCGGCATGAAGGCCACCACCTGGGTGCAGATTATCAAGGCCGGCCTTCTCATGACCGGTACGGTGATTCTTGCCTTCCTGGTCATGGCCAAGGCCGGGATGAACCCAGTCGGTTTCTTTACAGATATCGTCAACAGCCCACTGATCCAGGACCACGTGCGGATGAACGTACTCAAGGATGCGGTTGCCAAGCCTGGTTTTGACTATGGTCAGCGCTTCATGGAGCCTGGTCTCTTCCTGAAGAACCCCCTCGACCAGATCTCCCTGGGAATAGCCTGGGCCCTCGGCGCCGCCGGTCTACCCCACATCCTGATGCGCTTCTTCACCGTACCCAGTGCCAAGGAGGCGAGGAAATCAATTGTCATCGCCCTGTTTATCAATGCCAGCTTCTTCTTCCTTATCAACCTGATTGGTTTCGGCGCTGCCCTCTACCTCACCCCGCAGCTCATTAGCTCCGTTGACAAGGGTGGCAACATGGCAACTCTTCTTCTCGCCCAGAAGATGGGCGGTGGAGCAGGCACCATCGGCGGCGACGTATTCCTAGCCTTCATCTGCGCAGTGGCCTTCGCCACCATCCTGGCTGTCGTCTCCGGCCTTGTCCTGGCCGCCTCCGCAGCCATTGCCCATGACGTATATGTAAACATCATCAAGGGTGGCAATGCCGATCAGGATACCCAGGTACGGGTGGCCCGCATCACCTCCCTCTTCGTCGGCATCGCCGCGATAGTTATGGGTCTGGCGGCCGAGAAGGAGAACGTAGTCGCATTGGTCGCCCTGGCCTTCGCCGTGGCAGCCTCGGGCAACTTCCCGGCGGTCATGCTCTCCCTTTTCTGGAAGCGTTTCAATACCGCCGGTGTTGTCGGCGCCATCGTGGTCGGCACCGTATCCGCACTCTCCCTGGTGATGATATCGCCGGTCATGACCTATCCACAGAAGATAGCCAACGATGCCAAGAAGGTCATCACTACCCTGGAGCAGAAGCAGGTTGAAGGTGCGGTGCTGACTGAGAAGGATCTGACAGCGCTGGATAAAGCCAGGGCAGATTTCAAGAAGAATGACGGCGGCACCTCCATGGTGGGACTAAAAGCCCCGATCTTCCCCCTGAAGAACCCGGCCATCGTCTCCCTGCCGCTAGGTCTTTTAGCCGCCATTCTCGGCACTTTCATGTTCCGTGACCGCAGGGCGGAGGAGATGTTCGACGAGATCGAGGTTAGGCAGATTACGGGACTCGGCATCTCCAAGGCCTCTGATCACTGAGAGGGTGGCTACGCCTGCGCCGCATCTCCTGCGGGAGACGCCGACCTGGACGAAATTCCGCACCCTGATGGTTAGTGAAGTATTCCATGCCCCGCGCTTCGGCGCGGGGATTTTTTGAAAACAGACTTGCAGTTAACGTTAACGAAATAAGGGGGGGAGCATGGATCAGCTGGAGTTACAGAGGTATTCGGTTCCGTCGCAATTTGCCGGTGACGAGGGGGTCAGGCTTCTCCATGACCTGAGCAAGGATGAGTTGATAAACATCATTGTCGATGATTCAAAGAACTGGCTTGCCCATGATGGCCTCTGGTTCCAGGCTGTGGAGAGACGTTACGGCATGGAGGTGGCTATCGATGCCGATAAGGAGGCATGGCAGTATTTCACCGTAATAGAGGCCAAGAGGATCATGGATCGCCTCGGCATACTCCCGGGTGGCGGGATCCCGGCCCTGGTGGAGTGCCTCAAGCACCGTCTCTATGCGCGCCTGAATCTACAGGATATCATTGAACAGGACGAGAAGAGGGTTGTCTTTCGCATGCTCGACTGCCGTGTGCAGTCTGCCCGTAAGCGTAAAGGGCTTGACGACTTCCCCTGCAAGGAGGTCGGTATTGTCGAGTACTCGGAGTTCGCCCGTACCATCGATCCGCGCATCAGCACCCGCTGCATCGCCTGCCCACCGGATAAACATCCAGAGGCATTCTGGTGCGCCTGGGAATTTACATTAGAAGGAGCATGATCATGCATACAGCCGCTGTCCAGCCTTACAAATCACAACATAAGATCCGCTTCGTCACAGCCACCAGCCTTTTCGATGGCCATGACGCATCCACCAATATCATCCGCCGCATACTCCAGTCATCGGGCGCGGAGGTGATTCACCTCGGACACAACCGCTCGGTGGACGAGATAGTCACCGCAGCCATCCAGGAGGATGCCCAGGGGATAGCGGTCAGCTGCTACCAGGGGGGGCACGTGGAGTTCTTCAAGTACATCCGCGATCTCCTCGTGGAGAGAGGGGCTGGACACATACGCATCTTCGGCGGAGGAGGAGGGGTCATCATCCCCGACGAGATAAGGGATATCGAGGGGCATGGTATTGCCAAGATATTCTCCCCCGAGGATGGCCGGCGCATGGGGCTGCAGGGGATGGTCAACCACATGCTGCAGCTGTGCGATTTCGCCCCGACGAGGGAGTTGGATGAGGAGATCGGCAAACTGCGTCATCGTGATATTCGGGCGGTCAATACTCTCATCTCCCTGGCGGAGCAGGCTGTGCATGAGCATTCCGAGGGGTATGGAGCCGTACGGGAGAGGATTCGCGCCATGGGGAGGGACATCCCTGTGGTCGGCATCACCGGCACCGGCGGAGCGGGGAAGAGCTCCCTCACCGACGAACTGGTGCGCCGCTTCATGCGCGATTTCCCGGAGAAGAGCGTTGCCATCCTGGCCGTCGACCCTTCAAGGCAGCGTACCGGCGGTGCCCTATTGGGGGACCGGATCAGGATGAACGCCATCAACACCGACAGGGTGTACATGCGCTCCCTGGCCACCCGTGAATCCCATACGGAGCTCTCCGCCGCCATAGGCGACGCCATCGACGTGGTCAGGGGAGCCGGCTTCGACCTGGTGATCGTCGAGACCTCAGGCATCGGCCAGGGGGATGCTGGGATCGTCAAGATCGCCGACATTGCCCTCTACGTCATGACCTGCGAATTCGGCGCCCCGACCCAGCTGGAGAAGATCGACATGCTCGACTTCGCCGACCTGGTGGCTCTCAATAAGTTCGAGCGCAAGGGATCGGAGGATGCCCTGCGCAACGTGCGCAAGCAGTACCGCCGCAACCGTGAGCTGTTCGACGTTGCCGACGAGGAGCTGCCGGTGTTCGGCACCATAGCCTCCCAGTTCAACGATCCCGGCACAAACGTCCTCTACCGTGCTCTGATAGCTAGGCTCAACGAGAAGAAGGGGCTCGGCCTGGTGTCGTCCCTTGAGGTTACCGAGACGGAGAGTCTGAAGAAGTACATCATCCCTCCGGACCGGGTGCATTACCTTGGGGAGATAGTCCAGACCGTGCGCGGCTACCGCAAGAGGGTCAAGGAGCAGAGCGAGACTGCCCGCCGGGTCTTCCAACTGCGCGGTACATTGGAACTGCTTGGCGAGTCGCCTGCGAAGGCCGAAATCAATGACTGCCTGCAGCAGCAGGAGAAGCGTCTCACCGACGAGTCCCGCTGCATTCTGTCCGGCTGGGAGGAGCTGAAGGAGACCTACCGCCGGGATCAGCTGGTGACTAAGGTCAGGGACAAGGAGATCAGGAGCGACCTCTACACCACCACCCTCTCGGGAACCCGCATCCCCAAGGTCTGCATCCCCAACTTCGCCGACCTAGGGGAGATCGTCCGCTGGAACAAGCTGGAGAACGTCCCCGGCTCCTTCCCCTATACCGCCGGGGTCTTCCCCTTCAAGCGGGCAGAGGAGGATCCCAAGCGCCAGTTCGCCGGCGAGGGGTCGCCGGAACGTACCAACCGCCGATTCCATTACCTCTGCAAGGATGACGATGCGAAGAGGCTCTCCACAGCCTTTGACAGCGTCACACTCTACGGCGAGGACCCTGACTTCCCGCCGGACGTCTACGGCAAGGTGGGGGAGAGCGGCGTCTCAATCTGTACCGTCGAGGACATGAAAAAACTCTACGCCGGTTTCGACCTCTGCGCCCCCAACACCAGCGTCTCCATCACCATCAACGGCCCGGCACCCATGATGCTCGCCTTCTTCTTCAACGCCGCCATCGACCAGCAGGTTGAGCGTTTCCGGGAGAAGAACGGCCGGGAGCCGAGACCCGAGGAGCTTGCCGAGATCAGGAGCTGCACCATGCAGACCGTGCGCGGCACCGTCCAGGCCGACATCCTGAAAGAAGACCAGGGGCAGAACACCTGCATCTTCTCCACCGAGTTCGCCCTGAGGATGATGGGTGACATCCAGCAGTACTTCATCGAGCAGAAGGTGAGAAACTACTATTCCGTCTCCATAAGCGGCTACCACATTGCAGAGGCAGGTGCCAACCCGATCTCCCAGCTTGCCTTCACCCTCTCCAACGGCTTCACCTACGTGGAGTACTACCTCTCCAGGGGGATGCACATCGACGACTTCGCCCCGAACCTCTCCTACTTCTTCTCCAATGGTCTCGACCCGGAGTACACCGTCATCGGTCGGGTTGCCCGCCGCATCTGGGCGGTCACCATGCGTGAGAAGTACGGAGCCAACGAGAGGAGCCAGAAGCTTAAATACCACATCCAGACATCGGGCCGATCCCTCCATGCCCAGGAGATGGATTTCAACGACATCCGCACCACCCTCCAGGCACTCATGGCGATCTACGACAACTGCAACTCCCTGCACACAAATGCCTACGACGAGGCGGTAACCACCCCCACCGAGGAGTCGGTGCGCCGCGCCATGGCCATCCAGATGATCATCACCAAGGAGTTTGGCCTGGCGAAGAACGAGAACCCGCTCCAGGGGTCGT
The DNA here is from genome assembly GCA_937871715.1 of uncultured Geobacter sp. Lineage (GTDB taxonomy): Bacteria > Desulfobacterota > Desulfuromonadia > Geobacterales > DSM-12255 > CALMBF01. The sequence continues at coordinate 8,895 of CALMOE010000286.1, forward strand.
TCATCATCGAGGAGCTCACCGACCTGGTGGAGGAGGCGGTCTTGGCGGAGTTCGAGCGGATCGATCACCGCGGCGGGGTGCTGGGGGCAATGGAGACCCAGTACCAGCGCTCCAAGATCCAGGACGAGTCCATGCTCTACGAGCACAAGAAGCACAGCGGCGAACTCCCGATCATCGGCGTCAACTGCTTCCTCAACCCTCGGGCAGGTGAGGCGGGGTATGAGGTGCCGGGCGAGCTGGCGAGGGCTACCAAGGAGGAGAAGGAGCAGCAGATCGCCAACCTCAGGGCCTTCCAGGAGAGCAACAGGGAAGGATGCACCGACGCCTTGAGGAGGCTGCAGCAGGTGGCGGTGAGCGGTGGCAACATCTTCGCCGAACTGATGGATACGGTCAGGGTTGCGTCCCTCGGCCAGATCACCAGGGCTCTCTATGAAGTAGGCGGGAAGTACCGACGCAACATGTAGCATTGTGATTAGAATACGCATTACTGCCGGCAGGAGACGTCATTGCCGTTTCCTGCCGGCGCCAATTTATCAGCAAGCGCTTTACGCTAGCTATGTTTCGGGTATACTCCATGGGATTATGTATTCATTAACTAAAGGAGTCGTATGTGATCACACCCATTGAGACATCCAGGTATCACACCATCCCCCTCGGCAGTGATTCATCCCTGCGCCGCCGCTTCATGGTGATCGACGAGGATATCCCCGGAAATTTCCGATACGGACTGCTTTTGGAAGAGCTGGACATAATGGCCGAGCAGACCGCACTTGCCTATGTGCGCCGCTTCTACCCAGAGGGGAGGGTGGTGACTGCGGCCATAGACAACATCGTGGTCCGTCATGTTGTCGACGTCGCAAGAGACATTGTTTTCCATGCCCGCATCAACCATGTTGGGCGATCCTCTCTGGAGGTGGGGATCCGGGTAGAACATGCCGGTGATCCGAACATACACATCGCCTCCTGTTATTTCACCATGGTTGCCAGAGGCGGCGAGGGGGCAGGGGAGAGTCTGCCGCTCCCCCCCCTGGAGTACTCGGGAGAGCTGGAGCAGCAGCGGGCAGCCAAGGTTATCGCCGGCAGGGAGGAGTATCGTCGCCAGCAGGCATCCCTGCTCGAACCCCCCACCAGGGAGGAGTACGTGATGCTTGATCGTCTTCACCGGTCCCAGGAGGAGCAAGGCTTCTCCGGCCCTGCTGCAGGACGCCTGGTGACCGATGCCTGGGAGAGGATGTATCCGGAGCAGGAGTACGTCCCCCAGAGGATCTTCGGAGGTTACCTCATCCGTCGGGCCTACGAGCTCTCAGGCATCTGCTCCGAGATGGTGGCCCCGGACCGCTCCATCCTGGCGGCTGTCAATAGGATAAACTTCTTTCACCCTGTACGGCTGGGGGACAAACTGCACTTTACCAGCAGGGTGGTCTATACCTGCGAAAGTTTCGTCTGCGTCGAGGCGAGCATCGAGAGGATCAGCCGTGACCGTACCGTAAGTGCCCTGTCCAACTCCTGTCTCTTCACCTTCGTCAATGTGGACAAGGATCTGAGGCACTGTCCGGTTCCACAGATCTATCCCGCCACCTACAGTGAAGACAATCGCTACCTTGATGCCTTCCGCAGCCACCAAATTCTAACTGGCCATTACCGCATGATATGACCGTAAATGAGAACAAGGAGAAGATATGCTGACCAAATCGGAATCTGAAAATAGAATCAGTCGCCTGCAAGAGGAGCTCAAGGAGAAGGGGATTGACGGTGCCCTCATCATCTACCCCATCGACGTCTACTACTTCACCGGCACCAGGCAGAACTCCACTCTCTGGGTACCTGCTGAGGGTAGCCCTGTACTCATGGTGCGCAAGAGCTACAGCCGCGCAAAAATCGAGAGTCTTGTGGAGGATACCAGGCCGTTCCCTTCCAGTAAGGAGTTTCCGGCAATCTTCCCAGATGGGGTGGCCAGGGTAGGCATGACATTCGACATCATTCCGGTGCAGCAGTACAACTACTACGCCAAGATGCTTCCTGGGAGGGAGCTGGTCGACATCTCCGCCATCAACAGGGAGATCCGTTCGGTCAAGTCGGAGTGGGAGCTGGAACAGCTCCGCCAGGGGGGCTCCAACCTGTGCGACATCTTCAGGCAGGTGCCGGAGTTCCTGCGTGAGGGTATGCGCGAGCTCGACTTGGCGGCCGAATTCGAGGCCCGCCTGCGCCGCGCCGGCAATGAGGGGTACATCCGGATGCGTGCCTTCAACCAGGAGCTGTTCATGGGACTGGCCGTATCGGCTTCCGCCGGCGATCCTGGCTTCTTCGACGGGGCTGTGACCGGGCGGGGGCTATCCAGTGCCTCCCCCCAGGGGGCGTCCCGGGAGCTGATCAGCCGAGATGTGCCGGTATTCCTGGACTATACCGGGGTATTCAACGGTTACATCACCGACATGACACGCATCTTCGTCATCGGCAAGCTGGATCCGGAGCTGCAGCATGCCTTCGATACCGCCCTGAAGATTCAGGATGCTCTGGTGAGCGAATTGAAGCCCGGGGTTATCTGTGAGGATCTCTTCCTTAAATCCCTGGCAATGGCCGAGGAGGCAGGGCTCGGGAAGCATTACATGGGGGCGCCTGGAGAGAATGCCCGCTTCGTAGGGCATGGGGTCGGCCTGGAGCTGGACGAGTTCCCGGTTCTCGCCCAGGGATTCAAGGTCCCCTTGGTTGCCGGGCAGACAATAGCCATAGAGCCCAAGTTCGTCATCCCCGGCAAGGGGGTAATCGGCATAGAGAATACCTTTGCCGTCAGCGCATCAGGAGGTGTCAAGCTCACCCCCCTGGATGATTCCATCACCTATCTCTAGGAGGTACAAAGGAGACTGCCTTGGTGCAACTGCCCGAACTTGATGATTCCGAACTGGAGTTGGAGGAGCGCGTCGCGCTCCTCCGTTTCCGCCGCGATGATCTGCGCAACGCCTTGACCGGTACCGCTCTGGTCGAGGATATACTGCGTACCCTGTCGTGGGTCAACAACTGCCCAGAAGTGTCGGTACTTATCATCACCGGCGATGGGTCCGCTTTCTCCAGTGGCGGCAACGTTAAGGAGATGCGTGATCGCCAGGGTATTTTCGCCGGAACCACACTGGAGATCCAGGACCAGTACCGTCGAGGTATCCAGAGGATCCCGCTCGCCATGGAGCAGGTTGAGATACCGCTGATTGCGGCTGTTAACGGCGCGGCCATCGGCGCCGGCTTCGATCTTGCCTGCATGTGCGATCTGCGCATCGCCTCGAATAATGCGGTGGTGGGGGAGACGTTCATAAACCTGGGAATCATTCCGGGTGACGGCGGAGCTTGGTTTCTGCAGCGTCTGGTCGGATACCAGCGTGCTGCGGAACTAGCCTTTACCGGCAGGCTTGTAACGGCTGATGAGGCCCACTCTCTGGGGATCTTCCTCGAGCTGACCGATCCGGCAGAGCTGCTGCAAAGGGCAAAGGAGTTGGCAAGGCAGATTGCCGCCAAGCCGCCCCAGGGGGTGCGGCTGACCAAGCGGCTGCTAAAACATGCCCAACGCGGAAACCTGTCGGATTTTCTCGATCTTTGCGCCTGTTTCCAGGGGATCTGCCATCATACGGACGACCATGCAGAGGCGGTTTCCGCCTTCATCGAGAAGAGGGAACCGGTATTCTCCGGGAGGTAGGCCCTCCCTCTAAATAACAGGTTGCAGTGGAGAGTTGTCATGCACCAGGAAAAACTTGCCGATAATATGATATCCATGGCTGAAGGCGTTTCGGACACGGAGAAGGTGACCGGAGTCTTGCAGCTCGATGACGGGCTCACTATTGTCGGCCTTGACGCGGCTGCTGGGGAACTTCTCGGCACCGATTCAGTCAATCTTCTCGGCAGGAGGGTGGGGGAGGTTTCGGGTCTGGTGATGCTGGTCAACCTGATGCACAGCGGCATCAGCTTCAGCAACCAGATCATCAGGGTGGGTGAGCGGCACATCGCATGCGACTACGTGCCGCGCATCGAGGGTGGCAGGGTTGCCGGCGGAGTCCTTACCCTTGTGAGCGGATTCTCGCAAGAGGCTGCCGCCATGGCCGACGAGTTGAGCGGTCTCCTCCGCTCAGCCGGTGCATTCATGGATTATGACGGAATCATCATCCTCAACCGCGCAGGCGTCGTTGTCATGGTCAACCAGGCCTTTGCCGACGTGCTTGACACCACCCCTCAGGCGATGATCGGCAAGCATGTTCATGATGCCTATCCAAACTCCCAGCCATCGAGGATGCCTCTAATCATGGAGACGGGCAAGCCGGAGATCGGCGTGACTCATTACATGAACGGACGGGAAGTTATTACCAACCGTTTCCCTCTGATAAAGGATGGCAAGGTGATCGGCGCCATGGGGAAGATCATTTTCCGCGACGTGCGTGAGATGACCCTTCTGGCCAACCGGTTGCAAAGCGCACCGGAGAGGGCGGCCTCCACGAAGCAGATGGCGGGGAAGGGTGCCCTCTTCAAATACGATATAGACAGCATCGTCGGCCAGAGCATCGGCATGCAGGCGTTGAAGAAGACCCTTGTACGGGTGGCGAGCAAGAATTCCAATGTGCTTTTACGCGGCGAGAGCGGAACCGGCAAGGAGCTTTTCGCCCATGCTATCCATGCAGCCAGTGCCAGGCGATATTCCTCTTTCATAAAGGTCAACTGTGCCGCCATCCCCGAGCATCTGCTTGAGTCGGAACTTTTCGGTTATGCCGAGGGGGCCTTTACCGGGGCAAAAAAGGGGGGGCAGGTGGGGAAGTTCGAACTGGCCCACACCGGAACAATATTTCTTGACGAGATTGGCGATATGCCCCTCGCCATGCAGGCAAAGCTGCTTAGGGTACTGCAGGAAAAGGAGCTGATCCAGCTCGGCAGCAGTGTTGCCAAGACAGTTGATGTGCGGGTTGTGGCTGCAACAAACTGCAACCTGGAGCAGCTCGTCAAGGAGGGGAAATTTAGAGAGGACCTGTATTACAGGTTGAATGTAGTCACCCTTGCTATCCCCCCTCTTAGGGAGAGGTGCGAGGATATCTACTGCATCACCAAGAGCATTATCGATCAGTTGAATGACGAGTTCGGCCTGGCTGTCGAGGGGCTGAATGCCGAGGCATGGAATATTCTCAGGCAATACTCCTGGCCAGGTAACATCCGTGAGCTGCGCAATGTGCTGGAAAGCGCATTCAATGTTGTGGACGGGAGCCAGATAAGGGCGGAGCATCTTCCTCGCCAGCTATCGCATGGTTTGGCCGCATCGACAGCCAAGAAGGGGGACGAGGGGCTGGAGGAGTATGTGGATGCCAATCTGGGACGCCTGAACATAGCCGAGATTATGACGGAGCTGGAAAGAATAGTCATCAGCAAGGCCCTGGAGCGCTGCCACAACAACAAACTCCATGCCGCGCAACTCCTCGGGATCTCAAGGCCCGGTCTATATAAAAAGCTGAACAAGTGCTCTTTCGAAGAGACTGACAACTGCTGACCCCATACCCTTCCGGACTTTACCCTCCCAGTTAAATGAAATCCGCCTGCAACTCTAAGGTTTCGCCTGTTTTCCAGATGTAAGATCATACTCCCACCTGTGGCCGTTCATCTCTTGTTTGCTGCTTACGTGAAGGTCAGTGTGTAGAAAAATGTTTTACGCTGATGAACCTAAGTGCTTTGTTTAATAATTAGAGTAGAATTGAGGGTGGCTAATTAGCTGATGTTGGGTTGGCGCATCCCGTTGGTCAGGTTCTGTGGTGTAAACTAACGTAGTCTGTGTTAACTTGGGTATCATTTTATAAGTAACTGAAACAATGGGAAAATAAGTTGAATTGTTGCTTTTGGTTTGTGTGGTGATAACTGCAGTATACAGTGGGTCATGGGTTCGTGGTCGGGGTGATGTTTCTAATTGTTGCCCGCCAGTAGGCACCGCTTTGGGTTTTATGGGTGCCTTGAAAAAACTGATAGAAAAAAACAGTGTTTGGTATTAGAATTGCTTTGCCTTTACGTGTGGGTAAATTTGGCTGCCGTCAGCACTGCTTGACCGGTATGGTGCAATGCTGTCGGGATTAGCTGGTCAATCGAATGACCATGGGGGGAGGCAACATGCAGAGAAAATCGATTAGGTGCGGAGATGCTTCCATGGAAAATCTTATCGCCGTATTGGAGCTATTTGCCGAGGATTCTCCAGGAGTAACTCTTGCAAATGTATCCGCACGCCTTGGCATGGTGCAGACCAGGGCAAGCCGGCTTCTTGCCTCTTTGCAGGAGCGCGGAATCGTCGAGGTCGGCGATCAGGGTGAGTATAGCCTGGGTGTTGTCACTGTGGGGCTGGCGAAGCGCCTTCTCGACAGGGTCAGCATCATCGGACATGCCAGGCCAGTGCTGGAAGAGTTGGCGGGGAAGCATGGCGAGACTGTGTATCTGACTGTGTTGCGTGACGACGAGGTGATCTTCCTCGATGGGGCGGAAAAAGGTGGTAGCGACAAGTCACCGCCTCTTGTGGGGAAGAGGTTCCCTGCTCTTGCCACAACGCCGGGCAAGGTGATCCGCTCTCTTCAGTCCCGCGATCTGTTGGAAAGGATCGTTCGCGGAAGACGCAGGAGTTTTGCCGGTGTCGAGATGGAGTCGCTCTGCGCAGAGCTGGACAGCATTCGCCGCAGGGGTGTCGCCGTGGATGTGGGGACCCTGAACGATGGGGTCAGCAGCGTTGCCGCAGCAGTCAGGGACTATGCTGGCAAGGTTGTCTGCGCCCTGACGGTGCTGGGGCCAACGGTCCGCATGCTGGCCGGCAGAATCGAAGAGGAGATAGCTCCCTCCCTGATGGCCGGGGCCGAGCTACTCTCTGCAAAGCTTGGCAGGGTAAAGAGTGTAGAGGTATAGGAATCCGTTGCAACTATTCAAGAAAGGGGGATTGGAAGTTCGGCGGCAATGTCCTGTGAGGTCTCCTTAGTGGCCAGGCCATGATGGCGAGGGCTTAAGGGTGAGGCGCGGGAGGGTGTTGGTATTCAAACATGAAAGGAGCAATGATATGGCAGAGAATCAGCATGACTGGGCTGCGATAGCCAAGAATCCGAAGTTCGTGGAACTCCATCGGCGCAAGACATCTTTCCTCTACGGTTTATGGGCATTCTCAGCAGGGAGCTACTTCCTGCTTCTCCTGGGTGCCGGCTATACGCCGTCCGTTTTCAGCATTGAAGTTCTGGGCAACATAAACATCGGCTACCTTTTTGCACTTGCCCAGTTCGTCATCACATTTTTTATTGCCATCTACTACGGCAGGGTTGCGGACCGTGATTTCGACCGCCTTACAAAAGAACTCGTCGATCAACTTCAATAGAAGGAGCATGCCAATGAAAAAAATTGTTTCATCATTTCTCGTGACAATGTTCCTGGGGGCGGTCGCATTTGCAGCCGAGCCGGTCAAACCAACTACGGCTGCGTCTCCTGTCCAGGCGACTGCGACCACTGCTCCTGCCGCAGCCGCAACCCAGGCAGCGGCCACCCAAGCGCCTGCGGCTGCCAAGAGTGCGGCAGCGCCGGCGAAGATCAAGACCAACAAGGCTATCACGCTGACTATGTTCGGTCTGATAATAGCCATCACACTCGGCGTCGTCGTCTGGGCGGCTAGAAAGACCAAGACCGCTGCTGATTTCTACACCGCCGGCGGCGGGATAAGCGGCATGCAGAACGGCTGGGCAATAACCGGCGACGTGGTTTCGGCCGCATCTTTCCTCGGCATGTCCGGCCTCATCTCACTCTACGGCATAGACGGGTTCCTCTACTCCACCGGCCCCATACTCGGCTTCGTCACCATTCTCCTACTCATGGCCGAGCCGCTGCGCAATGCGGGCAAGTACACCATGGGTGACATCCTCTGCTTTCGCGCCTCGGAGAAGCCGGTGCGTGCAGCTGCGGCCATCTCCACCGTTGCAGTCTCCACCTTTTATCTCCTCGCCCAGATGGTCGGCGCGGGTAAACTGATGCAACTCCTCCTTGATATACCCTATAAAGCCTCAGTCATCGGCGTAGGTACCCTGCTGATCATATACGTCGTCTTTGGCGGTATGAAGGCCACAACCTGGGTGCAGATCATCAAGGCTGTTCTCCTCCTTAGCGCGGCGATACTCATCAGCCTGTTGGTTGCACTCAAGGCCGGGCTTAATCCACTTCGACTCTTCAGCGACGTAGTCACCAACCAGAATATCCAGGATCACGTGAGAATGAATGTGCTCAAGGACCCGCTGCCGGTTGCCGGCTTCGATTACGGCAAACGCTTCCTCCAGCCTGGACTCTTCCTTAAGAACCCACTTGACCAGATCTCTCTAGGTCTTGCCTGGGTGCTTGGCGCTGCAGGGCTTCCCCACATCATGATGCGCTTCTTCACTGTTCCCAATGCCAAAGAGGCTCGCAAGTCCATCAAGATATCCGTATTCCTCATGGGAACCTTCTTCATCCTCACAACCCTCCTCGGTTTCGGTGCAGCAATCCACATCTCACCCCAGAAGATTGCCGCAATGGATAAAGGGGGGAACATGGCGACCCTGCTCCTTGCTCAGTACCTTGGTGGCGGTGAGGGGACCATTGGCGGGGATATGTTCCTTGCCTTTGTCTGCGCAGTTGCCTTCGCCACCATTTTGGCGGTTGTCTCCGGACTGGTACTGGCTGCATCGGCGGCAATCGCCCACGACATCTATGTCAACATCATTCGCGGAGGTAAGGCTGAGCAGAAGGAGCAGGTCATGGTTGCCCGCATAACTTCACTTGTTGTGGGTGCTGCTGCAATTATCATGGGTCTTGCCGCCGAGAAGGAGAATATCGTTGCCCTGGTGGCGCTGGCCTTTGCTGTCGCCGCATCTGGCAACTTCCCGGTAATCATCCTCTCCCTCTTCTGGAAGCGCTTCAACACCGCCGGAATAGTCTCCGGCATCGTGGTCGGCACTGTCACCGCCATCGGCCTGGTGCTTGTATCACCCAACATGACCTATCCGAAGAAGATCGCCGCCGATGCCAAGAAGATCGTGGACACCATGGAGAAGAAGCAGGCGGGTGGTGCCGTTCTCAGTGAAAAGGACCAAGCTTCCTTGCAGAAGGCCCGTGGCGACTACGAGAAGAACAAGAACGGCACCTCTCTCATGGGGCTGGACAAGCCTCTCTTCCCCCTAAAGAACCCGGGGATCATCTCGGTGCCACTCGGTTTCCTGGCAGCGGTTCTTGGCTGCCTTGCTTTCCGTGACCGGCGTGCAGAGGAGATGTTCGATGAAATCTATGTTCGCCAGAATACGGGCATAGGGATTGCCAAGGCTGTTGATCACTAGATAATTCTGTCTACAAGCATGTGTATGGAAGAGGGGATGCGACTTGGGTTGCACCCCCTCTTTTTTTCGTGTAGCTGATTGATTAACGGTGTTCTGCAATTGTGCATTTATCGCTTTCCTTTGACGATGTTGCTTTTTGCAAAGCGGTACTGTTGGTGAAGTGTCAACGTTTGTATAATCTGTAAAATTAAGTAACACCGTTATGCAACCCGTAAATGCAGGGTTTCTCCCCTGAGACAGTACAAATTCACTTCTGCTGTTAACCACTGTTTACACCCGACTCTGCCCTCTAAATGTCCTGACTGCCCGTTCTTGTCTTGAAATTGCCCGTAATATCAATGAGATATAAAATAATCTCTGTATTTGTGTGAAACAAACAGTGTTTGGCACCTTGGTTGCTTTTACTGTTACGTAAATGAAGTGACGCAGCTGGTTGTTATTCCGATTAGGCGAGTATGGAACCCGGATAAGGGGATTAACCAAAAGAACAAGGGGGAAGAAAAGATGAACGCATATCCTTCGCTGAACTTTAACCTGGGAGAGACCGTCAACATCCTTCGCGAAACGGTAAGGGAGTTTGCTACTGCCGAGATAGCCCCGCGGGCCGGTGAGATAGACCGGGACAACCACTTTCCCATGGACCTCTGGAAGAAGATGGGGGACCTGGGTCTCCTGGGGGTTACCGTTTCCGAGGAGTACGGCGGGGCAGCCATGGGGTATCTGGAGCATGTTGTGGTCATGGAGGAGCTCTCCAGGGCCTCAGCTTCGGTTGCCCTTGCCTACGGCGCCCACTCAAATCTCTGTGTCAACCAGATTTTCCGTAACGGCACTGAGGAGCAGCGTCGCAAGTACCTCCCGAAGCTGATCAGCGGCGAGCATGTCGGGGCTCTTGCCATGAGCGAGCCGGGTGCTGGCTCCGATGTGGTCAGCATGTGTCTGCGTGCTGACAAGGACGGTGACCATTACATCCTCAACGGCAACAAGATGTGGATTACCAACGGCCCCCATGCGGACACGCTGGTGGTCTATGCCAAGACCGACGTAAACGCCGGGCCCAAGGGGATCACCGCCTTCATCATCGAGAAGGGGATGCCTGGATTCCTGACTGCCCAGAAGCTGGACAAGTTGGGGATGCGCGGCTCCGATACCTGCGAGCTTGTGTTCGAAAACTGTCGTGTACCAAAGGCGCAGATTCTCGGCTCGGAGGGGAAGGGGGTCAATGTGCTCATGAGCGGCCTCGACTATGAGCGCGCCGTGCTTGCCGCCGGTCCCCTGGGGATCATGCAGGCATGCATGGACGTGGTTCTCCCCTACGTCCACGAGCGCAAGCAGTTCGGCCAGGCGATCGGCCAGTTCCAGCTGATGCAGGGGAAGATGGCCGACATGTACACGACTTTGAACGTGGCCCGCTCCTACGTATATGCGGTTGCCGGCGCATGCAGCCGCGGCGAGACCAGTCGCAAGGACTGCGCCGGCGCAATTCTCTACGCCGCGGAGAAGGCCACCTGGATGGCCCTGGAGGCTATCCAGTGTCTCGGCGGCAACGGCTATATCAACGAATACCCGACCGGACGCTTCCTGCGTGACGCCAAGCTCTACGAGATAGGGGCGGGAACCAGCGAGATCAGGCGGATGCTCATCGGCCGGGAGCTGTTCAACGAGACTGCCAACGCCTAGGCAACCGGAAAAACGTGCCGCAGGGATCCCCTGCGGCCGAACCCAAGGGAGAAACTGCTGACATGAGCCTTTTGAAAAGTTCCGTAAACAGATCATCCGAGGAGTTTCGCAAGAACGGGGAGGTCATGACCGCCCTGGTTGAGGACCTGCGGGATAAGGTCTCCCAGATCAAGCAGGGGGGCGGTGAGAAGGCAAGGAAGAAGCACACCGAGCGGGGGAAGCTGCTCCCACGTGAAAGGATCAGAAACCTTCTGGATGTGGGCTCCCCGTTCATGGAGCTCTCCCAGTTCGCCGCCTGGGGTATGTACGGCGGCGACATCGCCGCTGCCGGTATCATCACCGGCATCGGCAGGGTCTCGGGGAGGGAGTGCATGATCGTCGCCAATGATGCAACTGTCAAAGGTGGGACATACTTCCCCATTACCGTGAAGAAGCATCTGCGCGCCCAGGAGATTGCCGAGGCGAACCATCTCCCATGCATCTACCTGGTGGACTCGGGAGGGGCAAACCTCCCCCAGCAGGATGAAGTCTTCCCGGACCGTGAGCACTTCGGCCGCATCTTCTACAACCAGGCGAACATGTCCGGCAAGGGTATACCGCAGATAGCCGTGGTCATGGGTTCATGCACCGCCGGGGGCGCCTATGTGCCGGCCATGTCCGACGAGAGCATCATCGTCCGCAACCAGGGGACCATCTTCCTCGCCGGCCCACCACTGGTGAAGGCGGCCACAGGTGAGGTGGTGAGCGCCGAGGATCTCGGCGGTGCCGACGTCCACTGCCGAACCTCCGGGGTTACCGATTACTATGCCATGAACGACGGCCATGCCATAGCCCAGGCCAGGCGGGTGGTGGCCGGCCTCAACAGGGTAAAACGCCCGGATCTGGACGTGCAGGAGCCGGTGGAGCCTCTCTATCCCGGTGAAGAGCTGTACGGCATCATCCCCACGGATACCCGCAAACCCTACGATGTCCGCGAGGTGATCGCCCGCATAGTCGACGGATCCGAGCTGGACGAGTTCAAGCAGCTCTACGGACCTACCCTGGTCTGCGGTTTCGCCCGCATCTGGGGGTATCCGGTGGGAGTCGTCGCCAACAACGGCATCCTCTTCTCCGAGTCCGCCCAGAAAGGGGCCCACTTCATCGAACTCTGCAGCCAGCGGGGGATACCCCTCGTCTTCCTGCAGAATATCTCCGGTTTCATGGTGGGGAGCAAGTACGAGTCAGGCGGCATTGCCAAGGACGGGGCGAAGATGGTCACAGCCGTTGCCTGCGCCAAGGTTCCCAAGTTCACGGTAATCATCGGCGGCAGCTTCGGCGCCGGCAACTACGGCATGTGCGGCCGCGCCTACTCACCACGCCTGCTCTGGATGTGGCCAAACGCCCGCATCTCCGTCATGGGTGGGGAACAGGCGGCCAGCGTCCTTGCCCAAGTGAAGCGGGACGGCATGGAGGCCAGGGGTGAGGCGTGGAGCAGCGCCGAGGAGGATGCCTTCAAGGCCCCTATCCGCCAGCAGTACGAGGAGCAGGGGCACCCTTACTATGCCAGCGCCAGGCTCTGGGACGACGGTATCATCGACCCTGCGGATACCCGTATGGTACTCGGCCTGGGGATATCCGCCGCACTCAACGCGCCGCCGGAAAAGACAGATTTCGGCGTATTCAGGATGTGATGCCATGACGACAACCAATCTCATAACTCAGGTCGATGACCGCGGGGTGGCGACCCTCACCATGAACCGCCCCGAGCTGCACAACGCCTTCGACGATCAGCTCATCGACTCCATGACAGCCGAGCTCGTCAGGCTGGATACCGACCCGGTAGTGCGGGTGGTTATCCTCGCCGGCAGCGGCAGAAGCTTCTCCGCAGGGGCTGACCTCTCCTGGATGCGTCGCATGGCCGAATACACCAGGGAGGAGAACCTCAAGGATGCCCTGGGGCTGGCGGGGCTGATGAAGACCCTGAACAGCCTCTCCAAACCGACCATTGCCATGGTCCAGGGGGCTGCATACGGTGGAGGTGTCGGCCTGGTGGCCTGCTGCGACATGGCAATCGGCAGCAGGCGGGCCTCTTTTTGCCTCTCCGAGGTGAAACTGGGGCTGATCCCGGCGGTAATCTCCCCGTACGTCGTTGCGGCCATCGGCCAGCGCGCCGCCAGGCGATACTTCCAGAGTGCCGAGGTAATGGATGCGGCGGAAGCCCATCGCCTGGGGCTGCTCCATCAGGTTGTTGGCGAGGAGGAGCTTGAAGCCGCGGTGGAGAAGCTCGCCGCAGCCCTCCTCAAAAACGGTCCGGCCTCCATGGCAGCTGCCAAGGATCTGGTGACCCTGGTCAGCAGCGCCCCCTTGAGCGGGGAGATGATTGTCGCCACAGCCGAGCGGATTGCCACCGCCCGGGCCTCTGCCGAGGGTCGTGAAGGTCTGTCCGCATTTTTTGCCAAAAGAGACCCTGCATGGGTGAAAGGATGAAAAACATGTTCGACAAGATATTAATTGCCAACCGCGGCGAGATCGCCTGTCGCGTCATCCGCACCGCCAGGCGCCTCGGTATCCGTACGGTTGCCGTATATTCCGACGCTGACAGGGGCTCGCTCCATGTTGCTCTGGCTGACGAGGCATACCGCATCGGTCCGGCCCCTGCTGGTGAGAGTTACCTTAAGGCGGAGGCGATCCTTGAGGTTGCTGCCAGAAGCGGTGCCCAGGCGATTCATCCCGGCTACGGCTTTCTCTCGGAAAACGACTCGTTTGCCGAGGCCTGTGCAGCCGTAGGGGTGGTGTTCATCGGTCCCCCCCCAGCTGCCATCCGTGCCATGGGATCCAAGAGCGCCGCCAAACGGATCATGGAGGGGGCGCAGGTCCCCCTCGTGCCGGGATACCATGGTGAGAAGCAGGAGAGTGACCTCCTCCGCAGGGAGGCCGAGCAAATCGGCTTCCCGGTCCTCATCAAGGCAAGCGCTGGAGGTGGTGGGAAGGGGATGCGAGCCGTCCTGACCTTGGATGATTTCGACGATGCCCTGGCTGCGGCGCGGCGCGAGGCGCGGGCATCTTTCGGTGACGACAGGGTTCTCCTGGAGAAGTACCTCACCAAGCCCCGTCACGTGGAGATCCAGGTATTTGCCGACACCCATGGGAATGCAGTGCACCTCTTCGAGCGCGACTGCTCCATCCAGCGCCGCCACCAGAAGGTGCTGGAGGAGGCCCCTGCTCCGGGGATGAAGCCCGAGCTCCGCGCTCGGATGGGAGAGGCGGCCGTGGCTGCCGCCCGTGCCATCGGCTATGTAGGGGCGGGAACGGTGGAGTTTCTCCTCGACGAGGACGGATCCTTCTACTTCATGGAGATGAACACCCGACTGCAGGTTGAGCACCCGGTGACGGAGATGATCACCGGCCAGGACCTGGTGGAGTGGCAGCTGCTTGTGGCATCAGGCGAACCGCTCCCCGCCGGCCAGGAGCAGCTTGCTATCTGCGGGCACGCCATCGAGGCGAGGATCTACGCCGAGGACCCGAACAGGGAGTTTCTCCCGTCAATCGGCCGCCTGAGGCACCTCCGCCCGCCTGCCGACTCACCCCATGTGCGCATCGACACTGGGGTGAGGCAGGAGGATGAGGTGAGCATCTATTACGATCCGATGATCGCCAAGCTGATCGTCTGGGATACGGACAGAAATGGAGCCCTGCGCCGACTGCGCAGTGCCCTGGCCGAATACCAGGTGGTGGGGGTTACCACCAATACAGGTTTTCTCGCCAGCGTCGCGGCCCATCCGGCTTTCGTCTCCGGTGAGTTCGACACCGGCTTCATCGAGCGGCATAGAAGCGATCTCTTCCCTTCAGCCATGCCTGCGCCAGGACGCACCCTGGCCCTGGCCTCTTTGGAGATCCTCCTGCGCCGGGAGGAAGAGGCAAAGGGCTCTGCCGAAACTTCCCTCGATCCCTACTCCCCGTGGCACTCGGTGAGCGGCTGGCGTCTCAACTTCGACAATCATCACACACTCTATCTACTGGATGGGGAAGAGGAGATAGCGATTACTGTGCACTATCGCGGCGACGGTTATCTCCTGGCACTTCCCGACGGAAATCTACTCGTTCGCGGAACCCTTGATAATAACGGTGACATTCTCGCTGATCTGGGCGGAACGCGGGTAAAGGCAACGGTAGTCCGACACGGCAACACCCTTACCATACTTGAGCAGGGTAGGGTGCACACCCTGACCATCCATGACCCACACGCCTGCATCGGAGAAGATCAGGGAGTCGATGCCAGCCTGGCCGCACCCATGCCCGGTAAGGTGGTAGCGGTGCTGGTCAACCCAGGTGAGAAGGTTGAGAAGGGGCGTCCCCTGATGATCCTGGAGGCGATGAAGATGGAGCATACCATTACCGCCCCCCGGGATGGACTGATCTCATCCCTGAATTTCACCGTCGGCTCTCTGGTCAGTGAAGGTGTGGAGCTTCTGGCAATAGTTGCCGAGGAGGGTGCCTGAGATGCAGCTGCCGAAACGGGTGAAAATCGTGGAGGTCGGGCCGCGGGACGGCCTGCAGAACGAGTCTTCCCAGATACCCACGGAGGTGAAGATCGAGTTCATCAACCGTCTCGCCGATGCGGGGCTGAAGAGCATCGAGGCGACCAGTTTCGTTTCGCCGAAGTGGGTGCCGCAGATGGCCGACAACTCCAGGGTGATGGCAGGGATCGGAAGGCGTGCCGGGGTCAGTTTCCCGGTGCTGGTTCCGAACCTGCTCGGGCTGGAGGCTGCCCTTGCCGCTGGGGCAACGGAGGTCGCACTGTTCGCTTCGGCTTCGGAGAGCTTTTCCCGCAAGAACATAAACTGCTCCATAGCCGAGAGCCTGGAGCGCTTCTCCCCTCTGATCCAGGCTGCCGTGCGCCATGGTGTAAAGGTGAGGGGGTATGTCTCCTGCGTCTTGGGATGCCCCTATGAGGGTGGGGTGGCGGCTGCAGCCGTTGCCGAAGTGGCCCAAAGCCTCTTCGAACTTGGCTGCTACGAAATCTCCCTCGGGGATACCATCGGCGTGGGTACTCCGTCCAAAGCGCAGGAGATGATAACCTCAGTGGCAGAAAATGTCCCCATGGACAGGCTTGCTGTTCATTTCCACGACACCTATGGTCAGGCACTTGCCAACATACTGGCTGCCCTTCAGATGGGTATCGGGGTCGTGGACAGCGCGGCGGCAGGTCTGGGCGGATGCCCGTATGCACGGGGTGCATCGGGGAACGTGGCCAGCGAGGATCTTCTTTACATGTTGAATGGTCTCGGCATAGAGACCGGGGTTGATCTGGGGAGACTTGTCGAAGCAGGAGAGTACATCACGGGATATCTCGGCAGGGGGTCTGGCTCAAGGGTCGCCAGGGCAATCTCCTGCCGCGGTGCCTAATGGAATATTTAGAATCAGAGCAGTCAAAACAAAAAATAAAGGAGGCATTATGTCAAGCACAGCTGTCAAGTTCATGCCAAGCTACGAGGATCAGTACCAGCAGAAGCTCTGCACACCGGCGGAGGCCGCAGCCATTGTCAACTCCGGCGACCATCTCTGCTTCCCCATCTGTGCCGGCGAGCCGACCCTTTTTGTCCAGGCCCTTGCCGACAGAAAGAGCGAATTGAAGGGGGTGGTGGTCAACCAGCAGCACCATCTGAACCCGGCCTATCTCAATCCGGAGTCCATCGAG
This sequence comes from uncultured Geobacter sp., assembly GCA_937871715.1. Classification (GTDB taxonomy): domain Bacteria; phylum Desulfobacterota; class Desulfuromonadia; order Geobacterales; family DSM-12255; genus CALMBF01. Next base: position 25,578 of record CALMOE010000286.1, read on the forward strand.
CATATCCGGGTGAACTCCTGGTTCACCAGCCACGTCTCCCGCAAGGCGGTGCAGAGCGGCTGGGCCGATTTCGTCCCCAACTATTTTCACGAAGTCCCCAAACTGCTGCGGGAGTACTGGCCCATCGACGTGGCAGGAACAGTCGTCTCCCCCATGGACGAGCATGGCTATTTCACCTGCAGCCTCTCCGTGGCCTATACCATGGAGGCTATCAAGAAGGCGAGGAAGGTGGTGGTACAGGTAAATCCCAATGCCCCACGCACCCACGGTAACTGTCATATTCACATCTCCCAGGTCGACTGCATCATCGAGTGCAACGATCCGATCATCGAGCTGAAGATTCCACCGATCACTGCGGTAGAGGAGGCGATAGGCAACCACATCGCCGAGCTTATCGAGGACGGCTCAACCCTGCAGCTGGGGATCGGCGGCATCCCCAACGCGGTCTGCAAGGCGCTTATTGGGAAAAAGGATCTGGGGATACATACGGAGATGATCACCGACGGCATGGTCGACTTGATGCTCAGCGGTGCGGTTAACAACTCCCGCAAGAGTACCCACCGGGGGAAGACCATAGGCACATTCGCCCTGGGGACCAAGCGGCTCTATGATTTCATGAACGAGAACCCGATGATCGAGATGCACCCGGTCGACTACACCAACGACCCTTACAACATAGGAAAAAATGAAAAGGTGGTCTCCATAAATGCCACCATCGAGGTGGATCTCCTTGGCCAGTGCTGCTCCGAGTCCCTCGGGCACGTGCAGTGGAGCGGTACCGGCGGACAGGCCGACTTCGTCCGCGGGGCGAATATCTCCAGCGGCGGCAGGAGCTTCATCACCACTGCGTCTACCGCCAAGAACGGCACAGTCTCAAGTATCGTCCCGACACTCAAGCCTGGCGCAGCAGTCACCACGGGGAAGAATGACGTTGACTACGTAGTCACGGAGTTCGGCGTCGCCAAGCTCCGTGGTCAGACCGCCAGGCAAAGGGCCATGAACCTGATAAACATTGCCCACCCGGATTTCCGCGAAGAGCTTCTGGCCGAGGCGCGGCGCATGAACCGCATTTAGCGGTGGACCATGTGAAGCGGCCCTGGACCTTATGGCCGGGGACCGCCCCCCCAGGGGTAACACCCTGGGGGGAATCATCCGAAAAGTGGAGGGAGAAATGGAAATAGAATCTATTCGCGAAACGAATATGCCCAATTCGGTCATTCTCGACGACGGCGTGCGGCTTCTCTACGACCTGAGCAAGCAGGAGCTGATAGATATCATCGTTGACGATGCCAAGAACTGGCTTGCCCATGACGGTCTCTGGTTCCAGGCGCTGGAGAAGAGCCACGGCATGGATGTGGCCATGGACGCAGACCGGGAGGCATGGAGACAATTCACCGTTGTTGAGGCGAAGAGGATCATGGAGAGACTAGGGCTAAAGCCAGGGGGGGGGATCGCCGCCCTGGTCGAGTGTCTTCGCCATCGCCTCTATGCCAGGCTCAACCTGCAGAAGGTGGTCGAGTGTACTGAAAACAGGGCGGTCTTCATGATGGTCGACTGTCGGGTGCAGTCGGCCCGCAAGCGCAAGGGGCTCCCCGATTTTCCGTGCAAATCGGTTGGAATCGTCGAGTATTCCGAGTTTGCCAGGACCGTGGATCCCCGCATCGTTACCCGTTGCATAGGCTGTCCGCCCGATCCCCATCCAGACTATTACTGGTGCGCGTGGGAATTTACCCTTGTTGAAGAGAAGGGTGCTCCGCCCCTGGAGGGGAACTGCTAGATCTCGAGGATAGGGCAGAGCGATCTCATGCCCGACAATGTTGCTTTCTGACAGGAGAGAGAAATATGAAAGTCCGTACTTCAATAGAGCAGGCGCTGGACGGGATCGAAGACGGGGCTACCATCATGGTCGGCGGTTTCGGGCTGGTGGGGATTCCGGAGAAGCTGATACTTGGGTTGCGCGACAAGGGTGTGAAGAATCTTACGGTCATCTCCAACAACTGCGGCGTCGATGATTTCGGCCTCGGCATTCTGCTGCAGAACCGGCAGATCCGCAAGATGGTCTCCTCCTACGTGGGGGAAAACAAGGAGTTCGAACGCCAGTTCCTCTGTGGAGAGCTTGAAGTTGAACTGGTTCCCCAGGGGACCCTTGCAGAGCGCATCCGCGCGGGAGGTGCAGGTATCCCCGCATTCTACACCCCGGCCGGTGTCGGCACCCCCCTGGCGGAGGGGAGGGAGGTGCGGAGCTTCAACGGCAAGGAGTATCTCCTTGAGACAGGTCTCGTTGCCGATTTCTCCCTGGTGAAGGCATGGAAGGGGGATCGCTCCGGGAATCTTCTCTACAACAAGACATCGCGCAATTTCAACCCGATGATGGCAGCGGCGGGGAAGACCACAATCGTTGAGGTGGAAGATATCGTGGATATCGGGGAGATAGACCCTGCACAGGTGCATACGCCCGGCATCTACGTGCAGAGGGTCATCAGGTGCGACAACTACGAAAAACGTATCGAGCGGCGTACCGTGCGCCGCTGCGAGGGGGGATGAGGATGGCACTTTCAAGGGAACAGATAGCGGCGCGTGCCGCACGGGAAGTGGAGGACGGTTTTTACGTGAATCTCGGCATCGGCATACCGACCCTGGTGGCCAACTTCATTCCGAAAGATCGCCATGTGGTGCTGCAGTCGGAGAACGGGCTCCTGGGGATCGGCCCCTATCCCAAGGAGGAGGATGTGGATCCCGAGCTAATCAATGCCGGCAAGGAGACCATAACCATGATACCTGGCTCGGCCATCTTCAGCAGCGCCGAATCCTTTGCCATGATCAGGGGGGGGCATGTGGACCTGGCAATCCTCGGGGGGATGGAGGTCTCCGAGAGGGGTGACCTGGCCAACTGGGTCATCCCCGGGAAGATGGTCAAGGGTATGGGGGGGGCAATGGACCTGGTCCACGGTGCGAAGAGGATCGTGGTCATCATGGAGCACTGCAACAAGAACGGTGAGCCCAAGATTCTCCCCCGCTGCACCCTCCCCCTGACGGGTAAAGGGGTTGTCAACCGGATCATCACAGACCGTGCCGTGCTCGACGTGACAGGTGCCGGACTGGTTCTACGCGAGGTGGCACCGGGGCTGAGCGTGGATGAGGTTGTGGCGGCGACCGGCGTGGCCGTAACGGTTGCCGACAACGTGGCGACCATGAGCGTGTAAATCAGAAAGCGGCAGTTGAATGCTGACTGATCCGTGGTTAATACTTTGGCTGCAGCTAAATACACTCTATGGAGAGCATCATGAAAATACTGGTATGCATCAAACAGGTTCCGGACATGGAGTCGCGATTCAAGGTAAATGCCGCCGGCGACTGGTACGACCAGTCGGACCTTGCCTTTCGCATGAACGAGTATGATGAGTACGCCGTGGAACAGGCTGTACAGCTCAAGGAGCAGCTTGGCGGAGAGCCGGAAATAACCGTGGTTTCCATCGGCCCGGAGAGGGTGGGGGAGCCGCTGCGCAAGGCACTTGCCATGGGTTGCGATCGCGGCGTGCATATCCACGATGCCGATTCTTCCCGCAAGGATCCGTGGCAGATAGCCTCCCTGCTGGCAGCATTCGCCAGGGAGGGGAGCTACGATGTCATATTTACCGGCATGCAGTCCCAGGACCGGGGTTCTGCCCAGGTTGGGATGATACTTGCCGAGCTGCTAGGCCTACCCAGTGTTACCACCATAGTCGGATTCAGCTATGAAGATGGACAGGTGACTGTTCGTCGAGAGTTGGAGGGGGGGGCGCGCTCCGTAGTCAGAGTCCCCTTGCCTGCCCTGTTTACCTGCCAGTTAGGCCTCAATCAGCCGAGATACCCGACCCTCCCCAACATCATGAAGGCGAAGAAGAAGGAGATCCTCCTGGTCAAGGAGGGGGATTTCGCCCTGACTGAGGGGCGTGCCTTGACATCCAGGCTCTTTCGTCCGGAGAAGAAGGGGCGTGGACTGGTGCTGGAAGGGGATGTGGCCGAGCAGTCGCAGCGACTGGTGGAGATATTGAAAATCAAAACAGCGGTATTCCGCTAGGAGGGGTGCCATGAAATTTTTGCTTGTCGCTGAGAGCCGGGACGGGAAGCTGTGCGATGTGAGCCATGAGCTGCTGGCGTTTGCCGCTGAGGCGGGTGCGGAGTACGCCTATTTTCAGGTCGGATCGGAAGAGTCCCTGCCGTGCTGCGATGCAACCTTGTATCTGGCTGACCGGGAACGTTACGGGGAATATTCGCCTGATCTGCACAAGGAGCTGATCCTGGCGGCAGTAGAGTGGGAACAACCAGATGCGGTCGTCTTTATGCACTCATCCTACGGATGGGATCTGGCACCCAGGGTGGCAGTGGCTCTGCAGGCTGCGCAGGTTTCGGAGGTAGTGGCCATTAATGATGGGGAGTATGAGGTCGGCTGTTGCAACGGTAAGATGCGGCGATCCGTCAAACCCACGACTCCCAGGGTTGTGCTCACCCTACAGAGTGGCGCTTTCAATCAAAAGGAAGTGTCTGGCGGCACGCCGCAAATTGTGCCGCTGGAGATTGAAAAAGCGGGCGGGCAAATCGATTTTATCGGCTATGAGGAGGCCGAAAAGAAGTCTGTTGACCTGACCAGGGCCGATATCGTAGTCAGTGCAGGCCGCGGAGTTGGCAAGAAGGAGAATGTCCCCCTTATCGCCGACCTGGCCCGCGCCCTCGGGGGGGAGCTAGGTGGAAGCCGACCTGTTGTGGATGCAGGATGGCTTGACCACAGTCATCAAGTAGGTACAACCGGTCAGGTGGTGAGTCCCAAGCTTTACATGGCATGCGGCATATCAGGCGCTATCCAGCATGTTGCCGGTATGAAACGTTCCGAATTCGTCGTGGCCATCAACAAGGACAGGGATGCGCCCATTGGCGAAATTGCAGATGTCCTGGTGGTTGCCGATGTAATGCAGTTCGTTCCGGCCCTCATAGCAAGGATTGGACAGCAGGCATAACGTTCACCATCAGTTTTGCATTCTAGTTTATTCGGGGGTGCCTTGAGGTGCCCCCTATTTTTGTGTCCAAGAGTCTCATCCTCTTTAATTATTGATGTATTTCATGATTGTTTTTTACGTAATATATTAGTTCGCGCCTAAGCTTGAAAGGCATGAGACGTGGTGTCGATTGCAACTTGCTGTAATCACGTCAAAATAAGCATTAGAGAAGTTTGCGTCAATCGCTCGTATAAACTCGTTTTAAAAACAGTTGACATGCACGTAAACTGACGTTATAGTGAATTAAAATTATCCGACGGAGGGTCGATGATGGATCAGGTATACGTAGTTGAGGCTTTGCGCACCCCTTTTGGCTCGTTTGGCGGCTGTCTTTCCGACGTGGAGGCCCCCAG
>CALMOE010000287.1 GCA_937871715.1 uncultured Geobacter sp.
ATGATATTTGGGGCTGTAGCTCAGTTGGGAGAGCGATGCGTTCGCAACGCATAGGCCGTCGGTTCGATCCCGATCAGCTCCACCAAACCATAGGGAAGGGATGCACGCGCATCCCTTTTTTTATGCGCCATGCCTGACTGTATTTCGGAGGGATTTGGGCTGTTCACTCCCGGTTATATTCTGAGATGATTACGGCTATCTCCTCCTCCGACATCTCCGGCAGTATAAAGGCTCCGCTGCGATCCCGCTTCAGGTCGGCAATCCCTGGATAGCTACTCTCCAGACGCTTCAACTCTTCCGCCTGGCGCCTGACGGTCTTGAGGAGGCGGTGGTTCTCCTCTTCCAGGTTGTATTTCTCCATTGCCGAGCGGATGGCCAGCTTCAGTTCGATATCGTTCCACGGTTTGGTGAAGAAGCGGTAGATCTCCCCGCTGTTCACCGCCCTCATGGTCGATTTGGTGTTGGCATAGCCGGTGAGCATGATGCGCACGGTTTCCGGATGGCGTTGCCTGATGATAGAGAGGAACTCCGCTCCATCCATGCCGGGCATCCACTCGTCGGAGATTATCACCTTGAATCGCCTCTGGCCGATGAGCTGCAGCGCCTCCTCGCCGCTGGCAGCTGCCTGCAGTTCGTAAGGTTCGTCCATGAGCGACCGCTCCAGCGAGCTGATCACATTGGGTTCATCATCCACAATCAGTATGGCGTCGTTCATTGCAGCGCACTCCTCTTCTAGTGGTTTTCCGTCGCTTTTCCCGCTCTCGCTTCAGCTGCTCTGCTCTTTGCCCTTGCCGCAAAATGGGCAGGAAATCCACTCCTCCTCCAGGGGTATGCGGCATTCCCGGCAAAAATTCTGTCTAAAAACTCCGCAGTAAGGGCAGAAGAGAAACTTGGCATCCACCTGCCTTTCGCATGATGGGCAGAGCCGTTCATGGACAATCTGGGGGCCGATGACCCGGAGCAGCTCTTCGAGAGTGGTATCTCCGCGGTTGACCTTTTCGATCCCGTCCTCAATGAGGGTACGCATGCCGTTGGCGCGGGCCATCTCGAAAATATCGGACTCCTTGTAGGAGGTGCTGATGAAGCGGCGGAAGTCGTCGGTCATGACGAAGATCTCGAAGACCCCGGTCCTGCCGCTGAATCCCGTGCGGTTGCACTGCTCGCAGCCGCTGCCGATCGGAACTCCGTCGGGGAAGAGCTCTGCCGGGATCCGGAGCAGATCCAGGGTCTCTCCTTTGGGCGGGACCATGGTGATGCAGTGGCGGCAGATGCGCCGCACCAGCCTCTGGGCTATGACCCCCTCCAGGGCGGAGCCGATGATGTACGGCTTGATCCCCATGTCCATGAGACGGGTGATGGAGGCCACGGAGCTGTTGGTGTGCAGGGTGGAGAGGACCATGTGGCCGGTGAGGGAGGCCTTGAAGGCCACATCAGCGGTCTCGAAGTCGCGAATCTCGCCGACGAGGATGACATCCGGGTCCTGGCGGAGGGTGGCGCGCAGCACCTGGTCGAAGGAGAGGCCGATCTTCTCCCTGACGGAGACCTGATTGGCCTCTTCGAGGAAATACTCCACCGGCTCTTCGATGGTCTCGAAATTCTTGCTCCCTTCCAGCATGGCGGAGAAGATCGAGTAGAGCATGGTGGTCTTGCCGCTCCCGGTCGGGCCGGTGGAAATTATTACCCCCTGGGGCCTCTTCACCATGGTTGTGATCTTGCGCAGGTCGTCGGGGAGGACGCCTAGCTCCGGGAGACTCTTGATGGCGGCGCTCTTGTCGAGGATGCGCAGCACCATCTTCTCCCCGTTCAGGGTCGGCATTGACGAAACCCGCATGTCGACGACCCGCGTGTTCGCCCTGACCGTTATTCGGCCGTCCTGTGGACGGCGCCTCTCGGAGATATCCATCTTGGCGAGAATCTTGACGCGGGAGATCGTGGCCGGATGAAGGTCTGACGGGATCTTGATCTTGCTCTGCAGCATGCCGTCGATGCGGTAGCGCACCACCGTGTATTTCAGCTTGGGTTCGATGTGGATGTCGCTTGCCCGGAGGCGGATAGCCTCGGAGATGATGGCATTGACGATGCGGATGATGGGGGGCACTTCGGAGGAGCCGATCAGCTCCTGGATGTTGATCTCCTGGTCCTCCTCCTCGATGACGATGTCGATCTCGTCGAGGGGTTCGATCTCCTTGAGCTCCATCAGATGCTCATCAGCTTCTTCGTCCCCCTCCTCGTAGATCGTCCGGAGCTGGGAGAGGATCTCGGAGCTGGCGGCGATCACCGGGGTCACCTTGAGTCCGGTCATGAGGGAGATGTTGTCGCTCTTGTAGATGTCGGAGGGGTCGGCCATGGCGAGGACGAGCTTCTTGCCGTCAAGCTTTATGGGGAGCATCCTGCTCTTCTCGCACATGTCGCGGGGGAGAAACCGGCCGGTCATGGGGGGGATGACGATCTCCTTCAGGTCGACGTATTCGATGCTCAGGTGGTCCTGTAGCGCCTTGATTATCCTCGATTCGCTGACGAATCCCAGGCGGGTGAGTGTTTCGCCGAGGAACTCCCCTTCCGACATTTCGCTCTCCGCACGCTGCAGCTCCTCCTTTTTCAGGGCGCCGGCATTAACCAGTATGTTGCCGAGTACACCGCGGTTTTCATCGAACATCCCGGCATAGTTCCTGATCTTCAGCCGCTGCTTCTGGGTGATGTGCCTCAGGTGCCGGTTTTCCTGCATGAGGACATACTGTTGCAGGGCAAGGCTTACTGTGAGGCGCAGATCCTCGTCGTTCCACGGCTTGGTGATGAACTTGTATACCGCCCCATCCTTTACCGCCCCCATGATCGACTGGACATCGGCGTAGCCTGTGAGCATGATGCGGATAGTCTCAGGCCAGCGCAGCTTGATCTCCTTGAGGAGCTCCGAGCCGGTTACTCCGGGCATGCGATGGTCGGAGATCACCAGATGGACCCTGTCGCTGTTCATGATGGCAAGGGCCCTGTCAGCAGAGGATGCGGTTAGGATGCGGTAGTTCTCCTCCAGGAAGATACGTTGCAGGGCGGAGAGGACCGCATGCTCGTCATCCACGAAGAGAAGGGTGAACTGCTGCCCAGCGGTTGAGCACTCCAGCTCAATGGGGTCGCCTGTGTCGATTTCCGCGGGCTCGCCGCGGCTGAGATTTTTGAACAGTTCAGCGTAGCGTGACATCGCGGTTCCTTTGCCCTGGGAGCTTTATGGTGATGATCGTGCCGCCCGATGGGGGGGAGGCGACGTAGATGCTGCCGCCGTAGCCTGTGACGATGTCGTAGGCCACGGACAGCCCCATGCCGGTGCCGGCACCCACCTCCTTGGTGGTGAAAAAGGGGTCGAAGATCCGGTTCCTGATCTGCTCCGGGATCCCCGGGCCGTTGTCTGCGAAACTGATCGTCAGCGTCCCGTTTTCGTTTTGGGTGCTGACAATGAGGCGCAGCCCTTTGGGCCGCGCTTCGAGGGAGTTTTCGATGATATGGAGAAAAAGCTGGCAGATCTGGGCCGGGTTGCAGCTGAAACCTGGGAGTTCTGAGTAGTTTTTGACCACATCGGTATCCACGGAGAAGCGGTGCTCCAGCACCCCCAGGGTGCGGTCGATTTCGGCGTTAAGGTCGACGATCGCCATGGCTGAGTCGTCTATGTGGGAAAATCCCTTCAGGTCGGCGACTATCTTCTTTACCCGCTCCGCCCCCTCCAGGCTCTGGCCGATGAGTGAATCCAGGTCAGCGCAGATGGAGTCGAGCCTCAGCTCCTGCCACTTGCGGAAGGATCGCTGCAGGAGGCTGGCATGGGCCGGATCGCTTGCCAGGAGCGAGCCGTAGTAGTCGAGCATCGTTACCATTCGGCCGGCATAGCGCTTCAGGGTGTTGAGATTGCTGGTGATGAAGCCCATGGGGTTGTTGATCTCGTGGGCGATGCCGGCGGCGAGCTGACCCACGGAAGCCATCTTCTCCTGCTGCAGCAGGCGGGTGAGGGCACGTTCCAGTTTCGCTGTCCGCTCTGCCACCTGCTGCTCCAGGTTCTTCGTCAGCTCGCGGAGCTTCCCCTCCGAAATGCTCAGTTGCCGGTTGGTCTCCAGGAGCTCCTCGTATGACTGGTTGACCACCGAGATCCACACCACGGTGGTCAACCAGTCATACGAGGAG
>CALMOE010000288.1 GCA_937871715.1 uncultured Geobacter sp.
GGTCGCCGCCGGGAATTTTACACGAAAGCCCCACTTCTTCACGAGGTGGGGCTTTTTGCTATTATTCAATCTATCTTTAGTCTATCTTTGTTCCCATGTCCCATCTGCCAATAAATTTGCATGAAGCATCCAAGCGTGGGTGGAGTGAACTCGATATCATCTTTGTAACTGGAGATGCTTATATTGATCACCCTGCCTTCGGAGTGCCACTGCTTGCTAGGCTACTGGAATCCCGAGGATTACGGGTCGGCATAATTTCGCAACCCGATTGGCGGAATGTAGATTCCTTCAGAATACTTGGCCGGCCACGACTCTTTTTTGCAGTATCTGCCGGTGCCATGGACTCCATGGTCGCCCATTACACCCCCGCGCGTAAACTCCGCCGAGACGATGCCTATACTCCTGGGAATAGGCATGGTGCCCGTCCTAATCGGTCAACCATTGTCTACACTTCATGCTGCAAGGCCGCTTTCAAGGACGTACCCGTAGTCATCGGTGGGATAGAGGCAAGTCTGCGGCGCTTCGCTCACTACGATTACTGGGACAATAAAGTTCGTCGCTCTATACTGCTGGACAGCAAAGCCGACATGCTCATTTACGGAATGGGCGAAGCGCAGTTGCTTGAGCTTACTAGTCGATTGCAGTCAGGCGAAAATCTTCACTCAATCAAGGATGTCAGGGGGACCTGTGTGGTTGTAGATGACCTCTCCGACCTTACAGGGGCGTTGCGGCTACCTTCATGCGAGGATGTCTGCACGAGCAAGGCTAAATATTCTTCCGCATTCAAAACAACTGCCCTTGAGCAGAATCCGTATTCGGGGCTGATTCTTGTCCAGCCTCATGGAGAGAGAGCAGTGCGCTGCAATCCTCCTGCGCTGCCCCTGACTACGAAGATGTTGGACTCTATCTACTTGCTCCCTTTTACAAGGTTGCCGCACCCTTCCTATCAAGAAATTGTCCCTGCTTGGGAGCAGATCAAGGGATCTGTAACAACCCATCGAGGCTGTTCCGGTGGCTGTGCTTTTTGTGCCATTACCCATCATCAGGGAAAGTTTATTCAGTCCAGAAGCGAGTCTTCCATAGTTTCTGAAGTAGGGCGCATTGTGCAGCAGTCATGGGCACACGGAGTGATAAGCGACATCGGCGGACCTACTGCAAACATGTATGGCGCAGTTTGCACTGCTCCTGACAAGGGTGCCGCGTGCAAGCGCACTAGCTGCCTTTATCCTGAAATATGCAGGAATTACAGGGTTCAGGATGATATTGCGGTCAAATTGCTCCGGAAGATCAGATCTATCAACGGGGTTCGAAGTAGTGTTATTTCTTCGGGGATACGCTACGATCTGCTGTTGAAGCAGCCCGGTTACTTCAAGGATCTCGTCAGGTATCATGTCGGAGGGTTGCTGAAGGTCGCTCCCGAGCATTTGTCGGACAGTGTCACCAGGCTAATGCGCAAGCCGGGTTCAAGCGTGTTCGTGAAATTTCTTGAGATGTTCCGCAGCGAGAGTCGTCTGGTGGGCAAGAGGCAGGCAGTAGTGCCGTATCTCATTGCCGGGCATCCGGGCTGTACCTTGGACAATATGGTCGACTTGGCATTAAAGCTAAAAGAACTTGGCTTGCGGGTCGAGCAGGTGCAGGAGTTTACCCCCACTCCAGGCTCGCTTTCCACCTGCATGTATTACTGCGGCGTTGATCCGTTTACCGATGATGCCGTCCACGTTCCCATTGGCGAAAGGGAGATGCGTCTGCAGAAGGCGCTTCTTCTGAGCCATGTCGCCAGTGAACGTAAAAATGTTCTGGCTGCATTGCGCCTGGCAGGCAGAGAAGTTAGCGTTGCCCGTTTATTGGGCCATACGCAACTGACAAGGAAGCCGCGCTAGTTGTATGGAGTAGATTCCGGCAAATGCGCCGGTTGCATATGTTCTGTTTAAACCGGTACTGCATGGCGTGATCTGTAAAAAATATGCTGATGAAATAAAATGCTTGACTGCGCGGTTTGGGTTGGGTTATAAGATTGATTCTTGCTGGCGTAGCTCAATTGGTAGAGCAGCTGACTTGTAATCAGCAGGTTGCGGGTTCGAGTCCCATCGCCAGCTCCATATGATAAGAGAGCAACTCCGTTGCTGGTGTTGTATGTAGGCTGCATATCCCATGGAGGGATTCCCGAGTGGCCAAAGGGAACAGACTGTAAATCTGTCGTCGGACGACTTCGGAGGTTCGAATCCTCCTCCCTCCACCATAAAAACATGTCGATGCGGAGATTGGCTGCATAGCCCAGGAGACTTAAGTCGCTTGAACTGGGTCTGAGCCGATTTTGCGTGTCAAAGAAACTGACAGTCAATTTGGCGGGAGTAGCTCAGTTGGCTAGAGCATCAGCCTTCCAAGCTGAGGGTCGCGGGTTCGAGTCCCGTTTCCCGCTCCAAAATGTTTGTTCAGGCCCACATAGCTCAGGAGGTAGAGCACTTCCTTGGTAAGGAAGAGGTCTCCGGTTCGAGTCCGGATGTGGGCTCCATTCTTTTCTAAAGCAAACGGTAGTAATCATAATAGGAGGGATTAGTAATGGCAAAGGCTAAATTTGAAAGAACCAAGCCGCATGTAAACATAGGTACGATCGGTCACGTTGACCACGGCAAGACTACGCTGACCGCAGCGATTACCAAGGTTCTCGCCGGCAAGGGTCAGGCCGAGTTCAAGGCTTTCGACCAGATCGACAATGCTCCTGAGGAGCGCGAGCGTGGTATTACCATCGCCACCGCCCACGTCGAGTACGAGACCGACAAGCGTCATTACGCTCACGTTGACTGCCCGGGCCACGCCGACTACGTCAAGAACATGATTACCGGTGCTGCCCAGATGGACGGCGCGATCCTGGTTGTTTCCGCCGCCGACGGCCCCATGCCCCAGACCCGCGAGCACATCCTGCTTGCCCGTCAGGTAGGCGTTCCCTATATCGTCGTTTTCCTCAACAAGGCTGACATGGTCGACGATGCAGAGCTCCTCGAGCTAGTCGAGCTCGAAATCCGTGAGCTCCTCTCCAGCTACGATTTCCCCGGTGACGATATCCCCATCATCAAGGGTTCCGCCCTTCAGGCGCTCAATGGTGAGCAGGGCGAGCTGGCCGAGCCGGCCATCCTGGCTCTCATGGAGGCTGTTGACAGCTACATTCCTGAGCCGGAGCGTGCCATCGACAAGCCTTTCCTTATGCCGGTAGAGGACGTTTTCTCCATCTCCGGTCGTGGTACCGTAGCCACCGGCCGTGTTGAGCGCGGTATCATCAAGGTCGGCGAAGAGGTAGAGGTTGTCGGTATCAAGGCAACCACCAAGACAACCGTCACCGGTGTTGAGATGTTCCGTAAGCTCCTTGATGAGGGTCGTGCCGGTGACAACATCGGCGCCCTTCTGCGCGGCGTCAAGCGTGAAGACATCGAGCGTGGTCAGGTGCTGGCAAAGCCGGGTTCCATCACCCCGCACACCAAGTTCAAGGCCGAAGCCTACATCCTCACCAAGGAAGAGGGTGGCCGTCATACACCGTTCTTCAATGGCTACCGTCCGCAGTTCTACTTCAGGACAACCGACGTTACCGGCGTTGCCGAGCTTCCTGCCGGCACCGAGATGGTAATGCCCGGCGACAACATCGCCATCACCGTCAACCTGATCACCCCGATCGCCATGGACGAAGGTCTCCGTTTCGCAATCCGCGAGGGTGGCCGTACTGTTGGCGCAGGCGTTGTCAGCGCGATCATCGAATAGTTTTAATTGTATAGGCCTGCAGCTGGGTCGACGTTAAAAGGAAAGCATAATGAGAGACATTATTACCCTCGCCTGCACCGAGTGTAAGCAGAGAAACTACACTACTACGAAAAACAAGAAGACTACCCCTCAGAAGCTGGAGTTCAAGAAGTACTGCCGCTTCTGCAGGACCCATACTCCTCACAAGGAAACTAAGTAGTCTGAATATGTTAGTCTGCAGGCCAGTAGCTCTAACGGCTAGAGCACCGGTCTCCAAAACCGGGTGTTGGGGGTTCGAGTCCCTCCTGGCCTGCCATTTTTGATTTAGCTATGAGGTGTGCAACGTGCTTGCAAAAACCAGACTGTTTATCGATGAAGTAAAGGTCGAACTGGAAAAGGTAACCTGGCCACTTCGCAAAGAGACATTTGCAACGACATGGGTCGTTGTCTTCATTGTTGTGCTTATCTCTTTTTATCTCGGTGCCTGCGATCTGGTGTTGGCCAAACTACTCAGGTTTTTGCTGAACTGAAGGGATATATCATGGCGTTAAAGTGGTACGGTGTACACACATACTCAGGCTTTGAAAACAAGGTTAAGCTTTCTCTGCAGGAAAGAATAAAAAATCAGCAGCTCGAAGAGTTCTTCGGTGAAATTCTTATCCCTTCGGAAACGGTAATGGAGTTGAAAAAGGGGGAGCGCAAGACCACTTCCCGGAAGTTCTTCCCCGGCTACATCCTTGTCAACATGGATTTGAATGACGAAACCTGGCACGTGGTCAAAGAGACCGCTAAGGTCACAGGTTTTGTCGGCGGAAACAATCCCGTGGCAATCCCTGATGAGGAGATTAACAAGATAACCCGCAGGGTCGAAGAGGGTGCCGAAAAGCCGCGCCCCAAGGTTCAGTTCGAGGTCGGCGAGACGGTCAGGGTAATAGATGGCCCGTTCCTGAATTTCGCAGGAGTAGTTGAAGACGTCAAGCCTGACAAGGCAAAGCTGCGAGTGATGGTCAGCATCTTCGGCAGGGCTACGCCTGTCGAACTCGAGTTCATGCAGGTAGAAAAGCAGTAAATATAACTAGTCGACTGCATGATCGTGGTTGACAGGTATCTTACGATAGTCCGATGACAAGGTCATCACAGTTAAAGGAGTAGCAGATGGCAAAAAAGATTACAGGATATATCAAGCTGCAGGTGCCTGCGGGTAAAGCCAATCCTTCGCCGCCGATCGGTCCTGCTCTTGGTCAGCACGGCGTTAATATCATGGAGTTCTGCAAGGCGTTCAACGCAAAGACGCAGGCTGACGAAGGGACTATTACTCCTGTCGTTATAACTGTATATGCGGACAGGTCGTTCACCTTCATCACCAAGACTCCTCCCGTTCCGGTACTTATCAAGAAGGCTATCGGTATCGCTAGCGGTTCCAGCGTACCCAATAAAACCAAGGTAGGCAAGCTGACAAAGGATCAAGTAAGAGAAATTGCTCAGAAAAAGATGCCTGACCTGAACGCTGCAAGCCTTGAGGCTGCTATGCGTACTGTAGAAGGCACTGCCCGAAGCATGGGCGTAGATATCGTTTAGGAACTTGAGAGAGGTTCGCTGAAATGTCCAAGATAGCAAAAAATGTAAATGCTGCTGCAGCTAAGGTTGACAGGAGCAAAAGCTACTCCCTTCAAGAGGGTGTTGACCTTGTCAAGGGCGCTGCATATGCCAAATTTGACGAGACCGTAGACGTGGCTGTTCGTCTGGGTGTTGACCCTCGTCATGCGGATCAGATGGTCCGCGGAGCTGTTGTCCTCCCCCACGGTCTGGGCAAAGAAGTCAGGGTGCTGGTTTTTGCCAAGGGTGAAAAGGAGAAGGAGGCCAAGGAAGCTGGCGCAGATTTTGTGGGTGCCGAAGACCTTGTAACCAAGATCCAGGAAGGTTGGTTCGATTTCGATACTGCCATCGCAACACCCGACATGATGGGTGTGGTCGGCAAGATCGGTAAGCTTCTCGGCCCGCGCGGTCTCATGCCAAATCCAAAGGTTGGAACTGTAACCTTTGATGTAGGTAGAGCAGTGAAGGAGTCCAAGTCAGGCAAGGTAGAGTTTCGTGTGGAAAAAGCCGGCATTGTTCACGCCCCTGTTGGCAAGGCGTCGTTCCCGGCCGATCTGCTCAAGGAAAACCTCCTTGCCCTGGTTGATGCCCTTGTCAAGGCCAAGCCTTCTGCTGCTAAAGGCACCTACATCAAGAAGATTTCCGTTTCCTCTACCATGGGCCCCGGTGTTCGTCTGGACATCGCCGATGTGACCGGAAAACTCTGATATAAACTTTAAGTCCAAAGTCAAAGACAGCAGGTGTCGTGAAGCGACTTAAATCTCTGCCTGCCGAGACTGAAAATGTTGAAGGATTAGTTCCTCCAACTTCTGACTTTGGCGGGGCTTAGCCCTCATACCAAAAGAAAGGAGGATGGCGCTTGAATAAACAGAACAAACAGCAGGTTGTTGCTGAGATGCATGAGAAACTGCAGAAGGCGAAGGCAGTTTTTCTCGCAGATTTCCGTGGCATGAGCGTGGATAAGGCAACCACTCTGAGAAATGAACTGCGCAGTGCCGAAGTGGAGTACAAGGTTGTAAAGAACACCCTGCTCGAACTGGCTTCCGCTGACACGGATTCAGCTGCACTGGCCCCACATCTGAAGGGCCCTACGGCAGTGGCAATGACCTACACCGATCCGGTAGCTGCAGCTAAGGTTCTTGCAAAGTTTGCCAAGGAGCAGCAGGCAACTTTCAAGCTGAAGGCAGGTGTTTTGTCCGGTAAGGTTATATCCGTTCCGGAAATCCAGGCTCTTTCAGAACTGCCCAGTCGTGAAGTTCTCATTGCCAAGATGCTTGGTTCACTCAACGCACCGGCTACAAACTTCGTCGGTGTTCTTGCAGCCGTGCCTGGCAGTTTCGTCAGGGCACTGGATGCCATTAGGCAGCAAAAAGAAGCTAACTAAAATAAAACATATATTTGGAGGATGAAATGGCCGTAACCAAGGAAGAAGTAATCAAGTTTATCGAAAGCATGACCGTTCTCGAGCTGGCTGAAATGGTTAAGGAACTCGAAGAGAAATTCGGCGTATCCGCTGCCGCTCCAGTAGCCGTTGCAGCCGCTCCCGCTGCTGGCGCTGCCGCCGAAGCTGCTGAGGAGCAGACTGAATTCGACGTTATCCTCAAGTCTGCCGGCGCTAACAAGATCAACGTTATCAAAGTTGTCCGCGCTCTCACCAGCCTCGGCCTCAAGGAGGCCAAGGATCTCGTCGACGGCGCTCCGCAGCCGCTCAAGACCGGTGTGTCCAAGCAGGAAGCCGAAGACGCAAAGAAGCAGCTTGTCGAGGCTGGGGCAGAAGTAGATATCAAGTAATTTTTGCCTAAATCAGCATTATTAGCCAAGGTCGTCCAGTACGGCCTTGGCTGTTCTATTTTGTTGGCGGGCTTGTGCTTCGTGACGCCAACTACTTGAAAACACAAGCTTCAGGTAGTCAGCCAAAAGCGCTTACGCCTTTTGAGTCTTGCAACAAAGGAGACAGATTTAATGGCATATTCAATCGCCAATAACCCCCTGCTGCGTAAAAACTTCGCTAAAATCAAGAAAATAGTCGATATACCAAACCTCATCGATATTCAGAAAAACTCCTATAAAAGATTTTTACAACTCGACGTGCCTGCGGAGACCAGGAAAAACAGTGGTCTTGAGGCAGTCTTCAAGAGTGTTTTCCCCATAAAAGATTTCAGTGAAACCTCTTCGCTGGAATATGTCTCCTACTCCCTGGGAACTCCCAAGTACGACGTGGAGGAGTGCCATCAGAGGGGCATGACTTTCGCTGCTCCCATGAAGGTAAAGGTCCGTCTCGTCGTTTGGGACGTTAACAAGGAATCTGATGTCCGCTCCATCAAGGACATTAAGGAGCAGGAGGTATACTTCGGCGAAATCCCCTTAATGACGGAAAACGGTACCTTTATAATCAACGGCACGGAGCGCGTAATTGTCAGCCAGTTGCACCGTTCCCCAGGCGTTTTCTACGATCATGACAAAGGCAAGACCCATTCAAGCGGCAAGGTACTCTACTCAGCCAGGGTTATCCCGTATCGCGGATCATGGCTGGATTTTGAGTTTGATCATAAAGATATTCTCTATGTGCGCATCGACAGGCGCCGCAAGATGCCGGCAACCGTTCTCCTCAAAGCTCTTGGCTACTCCATGGAGAGCCTGCTTAATTACTACTACAAGAGCGAAGAGATCCAGATCGACGGCGAAACTGTCTCCAAGGTGGTTGACCCAGAGCTGCTTTCACACCAGAAGGCAACCGTGGATATTCTTCATCCGCAGACCGGCGAGATCCTGGTCAAGGCCAACAGAAAATTTACAAAGGCCGCCATCCGTAAGATGGAAGAGAACGGTATCAAGACCATCCCGATATCTGAAGAGGATGTTGTCGGTAAGTTCTGCTGCAACGATATAGTCGACCCGGCAACCGGCGAGGTTATTGTCGAATGCAACGACGAAGTGACAGCTGCAAAGTTCATCGAAATAAAGGTCAGGGGGATCAAATCCCTCAAAGTTCTCTATATCGATAACCTGTATTCCACCGCATCATTCCGCGAAACCCTGCTTGTTGACAAGATGGCCTCTACCGAGGATGCGCTTATCGAGATATACAGGCGCCTTCGCCCCGGCGATCCGCCGACAATCAAGAGCGCTGTCGCCATGTTCGGCAACCTTTTCTTCAACCCGGAGAGATATGACCTGTCCGCAGTTGGCCGACTTAAGCTGAACTACAAGCTGTCGTTGTCGACCCCGCTTGACTGTCAGGTGCTCACCAAGGAGGATATCCTCGAAGTCGTCCGTTACCTCATCGACCTGAAAAACGGCAAGGGGAATATCGACGATATCGATCATCTCGGGAACAGAAGGGTTCGCGCTGTCGGTGAGCTCCTAGAGAATCAGTACCGTATTGGCCTGGTGCGCATGGAGCGGGCAATCAAGGAGAGGATGAGTCTACAGGAAGTAGAGAACCTCATGCCCCATGATCTGATCAACTCCAAGCCAGTATCAGCAGTTGTCAAGGAGTTCTTTGGCTCGTCCCAGCTCTCCCAGTTCATGGATCAGACAAATCCCCTTTCCGAGGTTACTCACAAGAGACGCTTGTCTGCCCTCGGACCTGGTGGTTTGACAAGGGAGCGTGCTGGATTCGAGGTGCGTGACGTACACCCTACCCATTATGGCCGGGTATGCCCGATCGAAACCCCGGAGGGTCCCAACATCGGCCTGATAGCCTCACTATCAACCTATGCAAGGATAAACGAGCATGGCTTTGTTGAAACCCCCTACCGCCTTGTACGGGAAGGCAAGGTGACAAACGAGGTCAAGTTCTTCTCCGCTCTCGAGGAGGAGGGGTTGGCCATTGCCCAGGCTAACGCCGAAGTTGATCAGGACGGCATGTTTGTCAATGATTACGTTTCTGCAAGGAAGTCCGGTGAGTTCGTCCTGGTTGGCCGCGATGAAATCGAACTGATGGACGTATCCCCGATGCAGCTCGTCTCCGTTGCCGCATCGCTCATCCCCTTCCTGGAAAATGACGACGCAAACCGCGCACTCATGGGTTCGAACATGCAGCGTCAGGCAGTTCCGCTGCTTCGTGCCGACTCCCCCCTGGTAGGGACAGGGATGGAGAGGGTGGTCGCCAGGGATTCTGGTGTGTCGGTTGTCGCCAGACATAACGGCGTGGTTGAGTCCGTCGATGCTTCGCGCATCGTAGTGAAGATCGACGAGAAAGAGTACGACGAGAGCGGTACCGGTGTCGACATCTACAATCTGATCAAGTTTGCCAGGTCGAATCAGAATACCTGTATGAACCAGCGGCCGGTAGTCAAGACCGGCGATGTCGTCAAGCGCGGTGATGTAATAGCCGATGGTCCTTCCACAGACATGGGCGAGCTGGCCCTAGGCCAGAACGTGCTAGTTGCCTTCATGCCATGGGGCGGATGTAACTTCGAGGACTCCATCCTCATCTCCGAGCGTCTGGTCAAGGATGACCGCTATACCTCGATTCACATCGAGGAGTTTGAATGCGTTGCCCGCGACACAAAGCTCGGCAAGGAGGAGATCACCTCGGATATCCCCAACCTTGGCGAGGAGACTCTCAAGGATCTGGATGAGTCGGGTATCATCCGTATCGGTGCCGAGGTCAAACCTGGTGACATTCTGGTTGGTAAGATCACGCCAAAAGGGGAAACACAACTCTCCCCGGAAGAAAAGTTGCTGAGAGCTATTTTCGGCGAAAAGGCAGGAGATGTGCGCGACACGTCCCTGCGCGTCCCCCCCGGGGTCGAGGGGACGGTAATCGGAGCAAAAATCTTTTCCCGCAAAGGGGCAGACAAGGACAGCCGCACCGAGGCCATCGAGCGTGCCGAGGAAGAGAAGCTGCGCAAGGATGAGCAGGATGAGATTCGCATCATCCGCAACTCGGCGACTGACAAGCTGAAGAAGCTCCTTGCCGGAAAGGTTTCCGCCGTCAAGGTAGAAGGCAAGGACGGCAAAGTGCTGATAGCCAAAGGTAAAGAAATCAGCGAAGAGTCCCTAGCCTCAATCCCCCTCGACAAGTGGGAGCAGATCTCCGTTGCCGATGACGAGTCCGTCGAGGAGCGTGTGGCTGAGATACTTGCCAAGCTGCACCAGCAGATCGACTTCATCAAGTACGTTTTTGATGACAAGGTGCAGAAGCTTAGGCGAGGCGATGACCTCCCGCCGGGTGTTATCAAGATGGTCAAGGTCTATATTGCCATCAAGCGCAAACTGCAGGTTGGTGACAAGATGGCCGGCCGCCACGGAAACAAGGGTGTTGTTTCCCGCATCCTCCCAGAGGAGGATATGCCATATATGGAGGACGGTCGCCCTGTTGAGATCGTGCTCAATCCTCTTGGCGTTCCGTCACGTATGAACGTCGGCCAGATTCTCGAAACCCATCTAGGGTGGGCTGCCAAGGGGATCGGTTGGAAAATAGAGGAGATGCTGGAGAAGTCGTCGTCTGAGCCGGCTCTGCGCAAATATCTCAAAGATGTCTACGGCGACAAGGAGATGAACAAGTTCATCGACTCCCTTGAGGAAGATGAGCTTCGTCTTACTGCCAAGCGTCTGCAGCGCGGTGTTCCGGTTGCTTCTCCCGTCTTTGAGGGGGCCTCGGAAGAGCAGGTTCAGAAGATGCTCAAGCATGCCGGCTTCGACAGCTCCGCCCAGGTAACACTTTATGACGGACGCAGCGGCGATGCATTCAAGCACAAGGTCACCGTTGGTGTTATGTATGTTCTCAAGCTGCACCACTTGGTTGATGACAAGATTCATGCACGGTCTATCGGTCCCTACAGCCTCGTTACCCAGCAGCCCCTGGGTGGCAAGGCCCAGTTCGGTGGTCAGCGTCTCGGGGAGATGGAGGTCTGGGCGATGGAGGCCTATGGTGCAGCCTACGCACTGCAGGAGTTCCTCACCGTTAAGTCCGATGATGTTGCCGGCAGGACCCGCATGTATGAGGCCATTGTCAAGGGAAAGCACACCCTTGAGCCCGGCCTGCCAGAGTCCTTCAACGTGCTCATCAAGGAGCTTCAGTCACTCTGCCTCGATGTGGAGCTGCTTGAAAACGAAGAGGAGTAGTACTCAACTACCCGAGGATCGCCGGGGGCAACCCCGGCCATAAATTAATTACTAAGACTCCTAACGATAAGGAGGAATATACATTGGAAGATATCTTCAATTTCTACGACAAGCCTAAGGATCCGCTGCACTTCTCATCCATCAGGATTTCCATATCTTCACCGGAAAAAATCCGTGAGCGGTCATTCGGTGAGGTGAAAAAACCGGAAACCATAAATTACCGTACCTTCAAGCCTGAGAGGGACGGTCTCTTCTGCGCCAAGATATTCGGTCCCACCAAGGATTATGAGTGCAACTGCGGCAAGTACAAGCGGATGAAGCACCGTGGAATCGTCTGCGAGAAGTGCGGCGTCGAAGTCATCCCATCCAAGGTGCGCAGGGAGCGTCTGGGTCACATAGATCTGGCCACCCCGGTTGCTCATATTTGGTTTCTCAAGTCATTGCCGTCGCGCATAGGCAATCTGCTGGACATGACACTGAAGGATCTGGAAAAGGTTCTTTATTTCGAAGCTTATGCGGTGACGGATCCGCGCAAGACCGGAATGCAGGTGGCCGAGGTGCTGAGCGAGGATCAGTATCAGAAGGCCATTGAGGAGTATGGTGGTGATTTTGAGGCCGGCATGGGTGCGGCTGCTGTCCGTGAATGTCTCAAGGCTCTCGACCTCGACTATCTTGCCGAAAGCCTTCGCCAGGAGATGGTAGAGGCGTCCAGCGAGGCAAAGAGGAAGAAGACCGCTAAGCGACTTAAAGTAGTGGAGGCGTTCAAGGCATCCGGCAACCGTCCTGAATGGATGATCCTTGAGTGTATTCCCGTGCTTCCGCCGGAGCTTCGTCCGCTTGTGCCGCTGGATGGCGGCCGTTTCGCCACATCGGATCTCAATGACCTCTACCGTAGGGTCATCAATCGCAACAACAGGTTGAAGAGGTTGATGGAGCTGCAGGCTCCTGAGGTTATCATCAGGAACGAAAAGCGGATGCTGCAGGAGGCTGTGGACGCACTGTTCGACAACGGTCGTCGTGGCCGTGCAATCGCAGGTCCCAACAAGCGGCCACTCAAGTCTCTTTCAGACATGCTTAAGGGGAAGTCCGGCCGCTTCAGGCAAAACCTCCTCGGAAAGCGTGTCGACTACTCCGGCCGTTCCGTTATCGTTGTCGGTCCAGAGCTTAAGCTGCACCAGTGCGGTCTGCCGAAGAAGATGGCACTGGAACTCTTCAAGCCGTTCATTTACAACAAGCTTGAGGAGCGCGGTTATGTGACGACAATCAAGAGCGCCAAGAAGATGGTCGAAAAGGAGCGCCCCGAGGTCTGGGACGTGCTGGAGGAGGTCATCAAGGAGCACCCGGTGCTTCTCAACCGTGCTCCGACTCTCCACCGTCTCGGTATCCAGGCTTTCGAACCCGTTCTTATCGAGGGGAAGGCAATCCAGCTCCATCCGCTGGTCTGTACCGCCTTCAACGCGGACTTCGACGGTGACCAGATGGCTGTACACCTCCCCCTCTCGGTGGAGAGCCAGGTCGAGGCCCGGGTGCTGATGATGTCCACAAATAACATCCTCTCCCCTGCCCACGGCAAGCCGATCATCGTCCCTTCACAGGACATGGTTCTTGGTACCTACCACATGACGAGGGATCGCGAATTCGAGCCTGAGCTTGATCCGAAAACCCGCCAGCCGATCGTTGACCCTGAGACCGGAGCAACCAAGTGGAAGCGCGTAAAGGGTGCAGGGCAGATATTCTCCTCGCCCGAAGAGGTTCGCATTGCATTTGATGCCGGTGAAGTCGATCTCCAGGCCCCCGTCGAGGTTCGCCTCAGGAACTTCATCGATAGCGAAGAGGCTCCTCAGAGAGTGAAAACAACCGTCGGCAGGGTAATCCTCAGGGAGATCCTGCCGCCGCAAGTGCCATTTAGTGCGATCAACAAGGTCATGTCCAAGAAGGAGCTTTCCAACCTCGTGGACACCTGTTACCGCCTTGCCGGCAACAAGGAGACTGTCATTCTAGCCGACAGGCTCAAGGAGATAGGCTTCCGTTACTCTACCATTGCCGGCATATCCATCTGCATCAACGATATGGTTATCCCTGAGGGGAAATCCGCTATCATCGAGCGCGGAACAGAAGAGGTCAAGGAGATACAGAACCAGTACACCGAGGGTCTGATCACCGACGGTGAGCGTTACAACAAGGTCATCGATATCTGGGCGAAGGCTACCGAGGATATTGCCAAGGAGATGCTGGACAACCTCTCAAGGGAGTCCGGGGTTACCGAAAGTGGTGAACGGCACACAGCAAACTCTTTCAACTCCATTCACATGATGGCCGATTCAGGTGCAAGGGGTTCTGCCCAGCAGATTCGTCAGCTTGCCGGTATGCGTGGTCTCATGGCCAAGCCGTCCGGCGAGATCATCGAGACCCCGATTACCGCCAATTTCCGTGAGGGGTTGACGGTTCTGCAGTACTTCATCTCCACCCACGGCGCCCGTAAGGGTCTGGCCGATACGGCTCTGAAAACGGCTAACTCCGGTTATCTCACCAGGCGTCTGGTTGACGTAGCCCAGGACGCAATCATTACCGAGACAGATTGCGGCACCATGGACGGTCTGGTTGTTTCCGCCCTTACAGAAGGGGGAGAGATCATTGAGCAGATAGGCGATCGCATTCTCGGTCGTGTAGCCCTGGACGACATCCTCGATCCGGTTACCGGCGACGTTCTCGTGCCGGCGAATACCGAGATCGACGAGAACTTCGTACGCAAGATCGAGGATGCTGGTCTTGAGAAGGTCAAAATTCGCTCCGTGCTTACATGCCAGAGCCGTCGTGGCATCTGTGCCATGTGCTATGGACGCGATCTCGCACGCGGTCACCTGGTCAACATGGGTGAGGCAGTAGGTGTCATCGCCGCCCAATCCATCGGCGAGCCTGGAACCCAGCTGACGATGCGTACCTTCCACATAGGTGGTACGGCGTCCAGGCGTGCAGAGCAGACATCCCTAGAGGCACGCAACGATGGTACTGTTAAGTTTATAAACATTAACAGCGTTGTTAACGTAGAAGGGCATCACATCGTCATGAACCGCAACGGTGAGATTGCCATAGCCGATGAAACGGGTCGAGAGCGGGAGCGTTACTCGATACTTTACGGTGCCAAGATCAAGGTAGCCCCCGGAGCACAGGTAAAGGCCGGCGAGGCCCTGGCCGAATGGGATCCGTTCTCAATGCCGATCCTCACCGAGGTCGCCGGTAAGGTAAAGTTTGGCGACATCATTGAGAACGTCACCATGGAGGAGCAGCTGGATGAAGTCACCGGACTCTCACGGAAGGTGATCATCGAATCCAAGGATCCTGACAAGCGTCCTCGCATCGCCATCAAGGAGATATCCGGCGAGGGGGGTGGTACGATCGGTCGTTACTTCCTGCCGGTCGGGGCAATCATCTCCGTTGCCGACGATGCAATTCTCAACGCAGGCGACATAATCGCCAAGATGACTCGCGAAACAACAAAGACGAAGGATATTACAGGGGGTCTCCCCAGGGTTGCGGAGCTTTTCGAGGCAAGAAAACCCAAGGACTTCGCTGTGATTTCCGAGATTGACGGTGTGGTCTCCTTCGGCAAGGACGCCAAAGGGAAGCGCAAGGTAATCGTCAAGCCTGAGATAGGCGAGGAGAAGGAGTATCTTATCCCTAAAGGAAAGCACATCAGCGTTCATGACGGAGACCATGTCAGCGCTGGCGAAGCACTCATGGACGGCTCTTCCAACCCCCATGACATCCTTCGCGTGCTGGGGCAGAAGGAACTGGCCAAGTATCTGGTTGATGAGGTTCAGGAGGTTTATCGTCTCCAGGGGGTCAAGATAAACGACAAGCATATAGAGACTATCGTTCGCCAGATGCTGCGTCGTGTCAGGATCAAGGACGTGGGCGACACAAATCTCCTTCTGGACGATCAGGTAGAGCGATACGTGTTCGAGGACGAGAATGAAAGGGTGCTGCAAAACGGCGGCCGCCCGGCTATCGCCGAGCCTCTGCTCCTGGGTATCACCAAGGCGTCTCTGTCGACCGAGTCATTTATTTCCGCAGCATCTTTCCAGGAGACAACAAAGGTGTTGACACAGGCTGCAATCGAGGGTAAAGTCGATACTCTTCGCGGTTTGAAGGAAAATGTCATAATGGGACGGCTGATCCCCGCAGGTACTGGGATATCGCGTTATCGCTCTCTAAGGGTTGTTGCTGACGAGCCGGAAAGGCTTGATCTGTCGGCGCCCGAGGAGTCAAGTGTGACCGGGTAGCCCTGCTACCCGGTTTTATTGTGAAAAATGTCTTGACACATGGCTGTACTATTGATATTTTCAGCGCTTCGCACATAGGGCGTGTCTTGAATACGCAGCAGGAGAGTAACGTTAATGCCAACAATTAATCAGTTGATTCGTCAAGGTAGGGAGAAAAAGCGCGAGAAGTCCACAGCGCCGGCCCTTAAGTGTTGTCCTCAGAAGCGTGGCGTGTGTACAAGGGTGTACACCACGACCCCGAAGAAGCCTAACTCTGCGCTCCGTAAGGTTGCTCGTGTCAGGTTGACAAACGGGATCGAGGTTACCTCTTACATTCCTGGTGTGGGGCATAACCTGCAGGAGCACTCGGTTGTCCTGATACGTGGTGGTCGGGTTAAGGACTTGCCGGGTGTACGTTATCATATCGTTCGTGGAACTCTCGATTCCGTTGGTGTCAAGGGGCGGATGAAGAGTCGTTCTAAGTATGGAGCCAAGCGGCCCAAGTAATTAGTTAGATCGTGAGGGTGCAAAGGTATGCCTAGAAGACGTGAAGTTGCAAAACGCGTGATTTTGCCTGATCCTAAGTTTGGTGATCGCACGGTTGCAAAGCTGGTAAACATATTGATGCTGGACGGCAAGAAGAGTACTGCGGAGAGGGCGCTCTATGATGCTCTTGATGTAGCTGCTGGCCGTCTCAATGATGAGCCTGTAAAGATCCTTAAGAAGGCTCTCGACAATATCAAGCCTATGCTCGAGGTTAAGTCTCGTCGTGTAGGTGGCTCTACCTATCAGGTTCCTGTTGAGGTTAGGGCTGATCGTCGCGTGTCGCTGGCGATGAGGTGGCTTGTTCGTTACGCTAATCTCCGTTCGGAGAAGACGATGATGGACAAGTTGGCTGGTGAGATCTCGGACGCTTACAATAGTCGCGGGGCGGCTGTGAAGAAGCGTGAGGATACCCATAAGATGGCAGAGGCTAACAGGGCTTTTGCTCATTATCGCTGGTAGAAATAACTGTAGTCAATAATCGGGAGTAAGACTGTGGCGCGTCAGGTAACATTGGATAAAACCCGCAATATCGGGATTATGGCACATATAGATGCCGGCAAGACAACTACAACGGAGCGGATTCTTTACTATACCGGGGTGTCCCACAAGATCGGTGAGGTTCACGAAGGTACTGCTACGATGGACTGGATGGAGCAGGAGCAGGAGCGTGGCATTACCATTACCTCTGCTGCTACCACCTGTAATTGGGATGATCACAGGATCAATATTATTGATACTCCGGGTCACGTAGATTTTACCATAGAGGTAGAGCGATCGCTGCGCGTTCTTGATGGGGCGGTTGCAGTTTTCTGCTCCGTTGGCGGGGTTGAGCCGCAGTCTGAAACAGTATGGCGCCAGGCTGACAAATACCGCGTCCCTCGTATTGCCTTTATAAACAAAATGGACCGAATCGGCGCAGATTTCTTCCGTGGCGTAGGGATGATCCGTGACCGCCTTAAGGCGAATCCTGTACCCATACAGCTTCCGGTTGGCGCAGAGGATCAGTATAAGGGTGTCATAGATCTCATCGAGATGAAGGAGATCATCTGGCTCGACGAGTCCCTTGGTGCCAAGTACGATGTGCGCGATATTGCTCCCGAGAGGCTCGATGAGGCTCTTGAGTATCGTGAGAAGATGATCGAGGAGGTTGCCAGCCATGACGACGATCTCATGGAGAAGTACCTTGGCGGCGAAGAGTTAGCTAATGATGAGCTCAAGGCAGCCATCCGCAAGGCGACCATCGACATAAAGATCTGTCCGGTTATCTGCGGTTCTGCTTTCAAGAATAAGGGTGTGCAGAATCTTCTGGACAGCGTAATTGATTACCTTCCTTCACCCATTGATATCCCCGCCATTAAGGGCGTGGATGATCGTGGAAATGAAATAGAGCGTAAGGCAGCTGACGACGAGCCGTTTTCTGCCCTTGCTTTCAAAATCATGACTGACCCATTCGTTGGTCAGCTCTGTTTCTTCAGAGTTTACTCCGGTGTCCTCAACTCCGGCTCCTATGTATATAACTCTACAAAGGAGAAGAAGGAGCGTATCGGCCGCATTCTCAAGATGCACGCCAACAAGCGCGAGGAGATCAAGGAAGTTTATGCTGGTGATATCGCTGCGGCCGTTGGTCTGAAGTACACAACTACCGGCGATACCCTCTGTCTCGACGATAATCCGGTAATTCTCGAATCCATAGAGTTCCCCGAGCCGGTAATCTCTATTGCCATCGAGCCTAAGACCAAGGCGGACCAGGAGAAACTGGGGATCAGTCTCGGCAAGCTCGCCAGCGAAGACCCGTCTTTCAGGGTTAAGACCGATGAGGAGACAGGTCAGACCATTATCTCCGGTATGGGTGAGCTGCACCTTGAAATCATTGTTGACCGCCTCATGCGCGAGTTCAAGGTCGAGGCAAATGTTGGCAAGCCCCAGGTTGCGTATCGCGAGACTGTTACCAAAAAGGTCAAGGTCGAGGGTAAGTTTGTGCGCCAGTCCGGTGGCCGCGGTCAGTACGGTCATGTATGGCTCGAGGTTGAGCCGCAGGAGCCGGGCAAGGGTTACGAGTTTGTCGATGCCATCAAGGGGGGTGTAGTTCCCCGCGAATACATCCCGGCTGTCGATAAAGGTATTCAAGAGGCTATGGATACCGGTGTCCTCGCAGGCTTCCCTGTAGTTGACTTCAAGGTAACTCTGATTGACGGTTCCTATCATGAGGTCGATTCGTCAGAGATGGCCTTCAAGATCGCTGGTTCAATGGGCTTCAAAGAGGGTTGCTCCAAGGCAGGTCCAGTGCTTCTCGAGCCGATCATGTCTGTTGAGGTTGTTGTCCCCGAAGAGTACATGGGTGATGTAATCGGTGATCTGAACTCCCGTCGTGGCAGGATTATGGGTATGGAAGGTCGCGCCGGTGCTCAGGTGGTCTCTGCGATGGTCCCCCTCGCCCAGATGTTCGGTTATGCAACGGATGTAAGGTCTGCGACCCAGGGTCGTGCAACTTACACAATGACATTCGATCATTACGAGCAGGTACCCAAATCTGTTTCCGAAGAGATTGTTGCTAAAGTTAAGGGCTAATTATTTTTGCGCTAGGAGGAATTAGCAATGGCAAAAGCTAAATTTGAAAGAACCAAGCCGCATGTAAACATAGGTACGATCGGTCACGTTGACCACGGCAAGACTACGCTGACCGCAGCGATTACCAAGGTTCTCGCCGGCAAGGGTCAGGCCGAGTTCAAGGCTTTCGACCAGATCGACAATGCTCCTGAGGAGCGCGAGCGTGGTATTACCATCGCCACCGCCCACGTCGAGTACGAGACCGACAAGCGTCATTACGCTCACGTTGACTGCCCGGGCCACGCCGACTACGTCAAGAACATGATTACCGGTGCTGCCCAGATGGACGGCGCGATCCTGGTTGTTTCCGCCGCCGACGGCCCCATGCCCCAGACCCGCGAGCACATCCTGCTTGCCCGTCAGGTAGGCGTTCCCTATATCGTCGTTTTCCTCAACAAGGCTGACATGGTCGACGATGCAGAGCTCCTCGAGCTAGTCGAGCTCGAAATCCGTGAGCTCCTCTCCAGCTACGATTTCCCCGGTGACGATATCCCCATCATCAAGGGTTCCGCCCTTCAGGCGCTCAATGGTGAGCAGGGCGAGCTGGCCGAGCCGGCCATCCTGGCTCTCATGGAGGCTGTTGACAGCTACATTCCTGAGCCGGAGCGTGCCATCGACAAGCCTTTCCTTATGCCGGTAGAGGACGTTTTCTCCATCTCCGGTCGTGGTACCGTAGCCACCGGCCGTGTTGAGCGCGGTATCATCAAGGTCGGCGAAGAGGTAGAGGTTGTCGGTATCAAGGCAACCACCAAGACAACCGTCACCGGTGTTGAGATGTTCCGTAAGCTCCTTGATGAGGGTCGTGCCGGTGACAACATCGGCGCCCTTCTGCGCGGCGTCAAGCGTGAAGACATCGAGCGTGGTCAGGTGCTGGCAAAGCCGGGTTCCATCACCCCGCACACCAAGTTCAAGGCCGAAGCCTACATCCTCACCAAGGAAGAGGGTGGCCGTCATACACCGTTCTTCAATGGCTACCGTCCGCAGTTCTACTTCAGGACAACCGACGTTACCGGCGTTGCCGAGCTTCCTGCCGGCACCGAGATGGTAATGCCCGGCGACAACATCGCCATCACCGTCAACCTGATCACCCCGATCGCCATGGACGAAGGTCTCCGTTTCGCAATCCGCGAGGGTGGCCGTACTGTTGGCGCAGGCGTTGTCAGCGCGATCATCGAATAATTGATTGAATAAGAGGAAGTCAATGCAAGCACAGAAGATAAGAATTCGTCTCAAGGCCTACGATCACAGGCTCCTCGATCAGTCAGTAACAGAAATTGTTGATACAGCGAAGAGGACAGGGGCACGCATTGCCGGGCCGATCCCTCTGCCGACAGTGATCAACAAGTACTGTGTACTCCGTGGACCTCATGTTGACAAGAAGTCCCGTGAGCAGTTCGAAATACGTACTCACAAGCGACTGATCGATATTCTGGATCCAACCCAGCAGACTGTCGATTCGCTCATGAAGCTCGACCTCTCCGCTGGTGTGGATGTTGAAATCAAGCTTTGATCGAAGAACTCACAAGAATAGGATTTATTGACCATGAAGAAGGGACTTATAGGCAAAAAATTAGGAATGACGCAAATCTTTGCAGAAGATGGCCGTCGCATTCCTGTTACGGTTGTTGAAGCAGGCCCTTGCGTTGTACTGCAGAAGAAAACTGCCGAGAAGGATGGCTACAATGCCGTTCAGGTGGGCTTCATGGCAGTAGAATCTGTCAAGGCAAACAGACCGGCAGTAGGTCATGCTAAGGCCGCAGGCAAGGGTACTTTCAGGTATCTGAGAGAGTTCAAACTCGATAACTGCGATGATTATGCAGTGGGGGATGTCATCAGTGCAGAGCTCTTTACTGCAGGTGACATAATCGACGTAACCGGTGTGAGCATCGGTAAGGGCTTCCAGGGTGTTGTAAAACGCTGGGGATTCAAAGGGGGCCGCTCAAGCCACGGTTCTACCTTCCATCGTGCTCCTGGCTCCATTGGCTGTTCTGCAACTCCGTCCCGCGTTTTCAAGAACAAGAAGATGCCGGGTCAGCTTGGCAACGAGAAGGTAACTGTGCAGAAGCTTACCGTTGTCAGGGTAGATGCCGCGGACAATCTCATCCTCGTCAAGGGCGCGTTGCCGGGGGCCAAAAACGGTCTGGTCGTTCTCAAGGACAGTGTAAAGAAAAAGGGTTAAACAACTCCCTAATTGGAGATGAAGATGGCAACAATAGATGTTTTTGATCTGAATAAATCCAAGGTCGATGAAATGAGCATCAGTGACGATGTGTTCAACACTGACGTTCGTGAATATCTGATCCATGAAGCAGTAAAAATACAGCTTGCAAATAGAAGAGCAGGGACTGTTGCCGTTAAAAACAGGGCCGCTGTATCCGGGGGGGGCAAGAAGCCCTATCGCCAGAAGGGAACTGGTCAGGCACGTCAGGGTTGTATCCGGGCTCCCCATTACCCAGGTGGTGGTGTTGCATTCGGGCCTCAGCCTAAAGTCTACAACCTCTCAATGAACAAGAAGGCCAGGAAGGTTGCCATAAGGTCTGCTCTCTCTCTGCTTTACAAGGGTGACAGGATCACTGTGGTCAATAACTTTGACCTTGAAAAGATATCCACAAAATCTTTCGCCGGCGTTCTGAGCAAGTTTGAACTTGCAAAGGCTCTTCTTGTCATCGGTTCAGAGAACAGAAACCTTGAACTGTCCGCGCGCAATATAAAAAATGTCAAGGTTCTTAAGGCTGATGCTCTGAACATCTTTGATGTAATGAAATATCAGCACATCATGATGACTCAGGATGCAGTTAAGAAAGTTGAAGGAGCGTTGACTGTATGAACATCTATGACGTTATAAAAAAACCGGTAATAACCGAAAAGTCCACTCTTGAAAAAGATGCTCGCAATGTTGTTACCGTATCTGTAAATCCGTCAGCAAACAAGATTCAGATTAAGGAAGCCGCAGAAAAGCTCTTCAATGTGGAAGTCAAATTTGTCAGGACAGTGAATGTAGCTGGCAAAGTGAAGAGGGTCGGCAGGAATATAGGTAAAAGGTCAAACTGGAAAAAGGCCTACATTACCCTGAATGCAGGCAGCAATATAGATTTTTTTGAACTGTAAACAACCACTGGAGTAACTAGCTATGGCAATAAAGACATATAAGCCCACTTCTGCCGGACGTAGACATCAGACATGTTCAACATTCGACGAGATTACTACCGCTAAACCGCAGAGGTCACTTCTGGTCTCCTTGAAGAAGACTGGTGGTAGGAACAGCTTCGGTAGAATAACGGCCCGCCACATAGGCGGCGGTCACAAGCAAAAGTACAGGATAATCGATTTTAAGCGCGACAAGGTAGATATCCCTGGCAAAGTTGCTTCGATCGAGTACGATCCCTATCGTTCAGCCAGAATCGCGCTCATCAACTATGTTGATGGAGAGAAACGCTACATTCTTGCTCCTTCTGAGCTGGCCGTAGGTAGTATTGTTATGTCCGGTGTCAATGCAGACATCAAGCCCGGTAATGCACTGCCTCTCAAGGCGATCCCACTTGGTACGATCATCCACAATGTGGAAATGAAGATTGGCAAGGGAGCCCAGCTCGTGAGGAGCGCCGGAGTGTTTGCCCAATTGATGGCCAAAGACGGCAAGTATGTCCAGGTTAAGCTTCCCTCTGGTGAAGTTAGAATGATCCTTCAGGATTGCATGGCAACCATTGGTCAAGTTGGTAATCTAGACCATGAAAAGGTTTCCATAGGCAAGGCGGGCAGATCAAGATGGCTAGGCCGCAGACCCAAGGTTCGCGGTGTGGCAATGAACCCTGTCGATCACCCCCATGGTGGTGGTGAGGGTAGGACTTCAGGCGGTCGTCATCCTGTGACACCTTGGGGTATTCCGACCAAGGGTTACAAGACCCGTAAGAATAAAGTTTCTACTCGGTTTATCGTTAAACCACGCACAAAATAAATATTAAGAGGGTTAATAAATGGCACGGTCAGTAAAAAAGGGCCCATTTGTAGATGATCATTTGCAGAAGAAGGTGTCCGACCCCGCAACTTCCAAGGGGCTAATAAAGACTTGGTCTCGCAGGTCCACCATAACTCCTGATTTCATTGGACTTTCATTTGCCGTGCACAACGGCAAGAAATTCATACCGGTATTCGTTACGGAGAACATGGTAGGGCACAAACTCGGTGAATTCTCACCTACCAGGACTTTTCACGGACATGCCGCTGACAAGAAAAGCAAGCTAAAAAAGAAGTAAGGTTGAAAGGAGCAGATAAATGGAAGCTCAAGCTAAACTCAAATCAGTGAGGCTGTCCCCCAGGAAAACACGTCTCATTGTTGATATGGTTCGCGGCCTGAATATTCAGAACGCACTCAATATATTGAATTTCTCCCCGAAGCCATCTGCGAAGATAGTTGCAACACTGCTGAAGTCGGCAGTAGCCAATGCTGAGCAGAAAGGCCTTTCGGATGTAGATTCGCTTTATGTAAAAACCATTTTTGTCGATGGTGGCGCTGTCCTCAAAAGGTTTGTACCACGTGCCCAGGGTAGGGCAAGCAAGATTCGCAAGCCGACTAGCCATATAACAGTAGTCCTTTCCGATAAAAGATAATAAATTACCGCTAGCTGGAGGTGTAGTTTGGGTCAGAAAGTAAATCCGGTCAGTTTCAGACTCGGAGTAATTAAAACCTGGGATTCGAAATGGTACGCAAAGGCAGGTTATTCGGCCCTTCTTCATGAAGATCTTAAGTTGCGTGAATTCCTGAAGAAACGTTTGCACCATTCCGGTGTTTCTAAGATTGAAATTGAGCGGGCTGCAAACAAGGCAAAAATCAACATATTTACAGCACGCCCCGGCTTGATCATCGGTAAGAAGGGGTCTGAAGTAGAAACCCTGAAGAAAGATCTTGCTAAATTAACAGATAAAGAGATCTTCTTGAATATACAGGAAGTTAGGAAGCCGGAGCTTGATGCTCAGCTTGTTGCAGAAAGCGTCGCTCTTCAGCTTGAAAGACGTATCGCATTTCGTCGCGCTATGAAGAAAAGCGTTACTTCTGCGCTGAAGTTCGGCGCAAAGGGGATCAGGATTACCTGCTCCGGACGTCTTGGTGGTGCTGAAATGTCCAGGACTGAGTGGTATAGGGAAGGTCGCGTACCCCTTCACACACTGAGGGCAGACATTGACTATGGTTTTGCAGAAGCAAAGACCACTTATGGGATAATTGGAGTTAAAGTGCTGATATTCAAGGGAGAAGTTCTCCCCGGGCAATAGAAACAGGAGCTTTTCATTATGTTGATGCCGAAAAGAGTAAAACATAGAAAACAGATGAAGGGTAGGATGACCGGTTCTCCGGATCGCGGTGTATCCCTTTCTTTCGGTCAATTCGGACTTCAGGCAACAGAGTGTTCTTGGTTGGATTCGCGTCAGATTGAGGCAGCTCGTATTGCCATGACACGTTACATCAAGCGGGGCGGCAAAATCTGGATACGTGTATTCCCAGACAAACCCCTGACTGCTAAGCCGGCTGAAACCCGTATGGGAAAGGGCAAGGGGTCTCCCGACTCCTGGGTGTGCGTTATAAAGCCTGGGCGTATCCTCTATGAAATGGAAGGTGTAACCGAGGAAGTCGCAAGGGAAGCATTCCGTCTTGCAGCCCATAAGCTCCCTATGGGGACTAAATTTGTGACGAGGGACGAGTCCAATGAAGGTTAGTGAACTGCGTAAGTTGAGTCAAGAGGATCTGGCTGCCAAGACAGTCGAGCTGGAAAAGGAACTTTTCAATCTTAAGTTTCAGCTTCATACCGGTCGTCTTGAGAATACTGCAAAAATGAGTGCAGTGCGTAAGCAGATTTCTCAAGTCAAAACATTAATATCAGAAAAACAGGCTTAAAGGGGTAACTGATGCGTGAGCGTGGTCATAGAAAAACTCAGATAGGTGTGGTCGTAAGCGACAAGATGGATAAGACAGTCGTAGTTAAAGTAGACCGCATCATCAAGCATCCCGTTTACAACAAATACATCAAGCGCTCTGCCAAGTATAAGGCGCACGACGAAGAGAACAGATGTAAAGAGGGTGATCGGGTACAAATAATTGCCTCTAGGCCTTTGAGCAAGGACAAGTGCTGGAAAGTCAGCCAGATACTATAAGCACGAAAATAACGTAGGAGTATGCAATGATACAGATGCAGACGCTGCTCGATGTAGCAGATAATTCCGGTGCCAAGAAGCTTTTTTGTATAAAAGTGCTTGGCGGATCAAAGCGCAAATATGCAAGCATCGGAGATATTATTGTTGCCTCGGTTAAAGAAGCCCTCCCAAATTCGAAGGTGAAAAAGGGTGATGTAGTTAAGGCAGTCATAGTAAGGACTGCCAAGGAAATCGGTAGGGTAGACGGATCCTATATAAGGTTCGATGGTAACTCTGCAGTTGTTATCAACAACCAGCAAGAGCCCGTTGGTACTCGTATTTTTGGCCCTGTCGCCCGCGAGTTAAGGGCTAAGAAATTTATGAAAATAATTTCTCTGGCTCCTGAAGTACTTTAATCGTAAGGAACTATCATGCAAACAAAGAAAATTCATGTCAAACGCGGTGACATTGTCTTTGTAACAACAGGCAAGGACAGGAATAAGACTGGCAAGCTGTTAAAGGTGGACGCTGGTAAAAACGGCGTTATCGTTGAAGGTGTAAATGTTGTCAAGAGGCACAACCGTGCTCGCGGCAATCAGCCTGGAGGCATAGTCGAGAAGGAAGCACTGGTACACCTGTCCAATGTAATGCTCTTTTGTGCAAAGTGCCAGAAACCGGTTCGTGCAAAGATTTCCGTGCTTGAAGATGGCAAGAAAGTTCGTCTTTGCAAAAAGTGCGGAGAATCGTTCGATAATTAACAGGAGGAATAGATGGCCAGGCTTAAGGACATTTATATAAAAGAAATAGTTCCAAAACTTATGAAGGACTTCAATTATGAATCCATAATGGAAGTTCCCAGGATTGAAAAAGTCGTTCTTAACATGGGGCTTGGCGAAGCTATCCAGAATGTGAAGATATTGGATTCTGCCGTAGAGGAACTTGGTCTGATTACTGGTCAGAAAGCAGTTATCACTAAGGCGAAAAAATCCATTGCAACCTTCAAGCTGCGTGAAGGGATGCCTATCGGCGCAATGGTTACACTTCGCAAGGAGCGGATGTATGAGTTCCTTGACAGGCTTATGAATATATCACTCCCCCGTGTACGAGATTTCAAGGGTGTGTCTGCTAAGGCATTTGACGGTAAGGGAAACTACTCCCTTGGTGTCAAAGAGCAGCTTATCTTCCCGGAGATCAATTACGATAAAATCGACAAAATCAAAGGGATGAACATAACTATAGTGACAACAGCCAAGACAGACGAAGAAGGTCGGGCTCTTCTCAAGTATATGGGCATGCCATTCAGGAATTAAGGCATTCGGAGGATTTTGTGGCTAAAACATCGATGATTATCAAGGCTAAGCGTGGTAATAAGTTCAAGGTTCGCGAGTATAACCGTTGCCCACTCTGTGGTCGTCCTAGAGCATACTACCGCAAATTCGACATGTGTCGCATATGTCTGCGTAAATTAGCATCAGCTGGCCAGTTGCCTGGCGTTATCAAATCCAGCTGGTAACAATGACAAAGGTCTAGAGGAGTAAGAATAAATGAGCATGACAGATCCGATAGCAGACCTGCTTACTAGGATTAGAAATGGCGCCATGGCCAAACTCCAGAAAGTGGATATTCCTTCGTCCAACATGAAGGTGGGGATAGTTAATGTCCTGAAGAACGAAGGTTTCATAAAGAACTACAAGGTAATATCCGATCAAAAGCAGGGAGTTCTGCGTATATACCTTAAGTATATCAATGAGAATGAATCTGTTATTACAGAAATCAAGCGCGTCAGCAAACCAGGTGGTCGCCGTTATGTAAAAAGCAGCGAGATCCCCAAGGTAAAGCATGGTCTTGGCGTGGCAATTCTTTCTACATCAAAGGGATTATTAACTGATAAGGTTGCTAGGGAAGCTGGAGTTGGCGGCGAGCTTATCTGCACAGTATGGTAACAAGCTCTAAGGAGATGAAGGATGTCAAGGATTGGAAAACAACCCATAGAAATTCCGAGTGGCGTTAAAGTTACAGTTGATAATCTTCTTGTTACTGTCAACGGCCCTAAAGGAACTCTTTCCCGCAATATACTTGATGTTGTGTCAGTGGATCTTACAGACAAGTATCTTACGGTCAACAGGACAGATGACAGCATAAAGTCTAGATCTGCTCACGGCTTGACGAGAACGCTGATCAACAACATGGTTACCGGCGTAACAAAAGGTTTTGAAAAAGCTCTCGAAATTAATGGCGTTGGTTATCGTGCAGAGATCAAAGGTGACGTGCTTGCTATGAGCCTTGGATATTCGCATCCCATTAACTATCAGTTGCCAAAAGGGATCACAGTAGAAGTGGATAAAATGACCAAGCTTGTTGTGAAGGGTATTGACAAGGAGCTTGTTGGCCAGACTGCCGCTAAAATCAGAGACTTCAGGGGGCCGGAGCCCTATAAAGGCAAGGGTGTGAAGTATGCTGATGAAGTCATTCTGCGTAAGGCCGGCAAAACCGGTAAAAAATAGGTAAATCCTAAGGAGAAGCACGGTGAGCAATAATAAATCAAAAAATGATGCCCGCCTGAAAAGACAAATGCGAGTTCGCAAAAAGGTCAGGGGTACATCCGAGCGTCCCCGCCTGAATGTTTTTAAGAGCTCAAGGCACATACATGCTCAGATAATTGATGATACGACAGGCACAACTCTGGTGTCAGCATCTACAATTGCAGCAGATGTCAAAACTGCTCTTGATTATACGGGTAATGTTGAGGCTGCCAAGGCTGTGGGTGCTGCTATTGCAAAAAAAGCTCTTGAAAATGACATCAAAACTGTCGTTTTTGACAGAAACGGGTTCTTGTACCACGGCAGGGTAAAAGCTTTGGCGGAAGCCGCACGTGAAAATGGTCTTTCGTTCTAAAGGTATATAGGAGGTTGTCCTTGTTAAAGCTGAACATAAGTGAACTGAATCTTACTGATCGTGTTGTCCACATCAGCCGTGTTGCCAAGGTAGTTAAGGGTGGCCGTCGTTTCAGCTTCTCCGCGCTTGTCGTTGTCGGCGACGGCAACGGGGTGGTTGGCTATGGTCTGGGCAAAGCAAATGAAGTGCCTGAGGCTATTAGAAAAGGCGTGGAGCAGGCCAAGAAGAATCTTATCCGCGTACCTATGGTAGAAGGGCATACTATCCCTTATGACGTAAAGGGTCATTTTGGTGCTGGTCGTGTACTCATGATGCCTGCATCAGCTGGTACCGGTGTGATCGCAGGCGGTGCTGCCCGTGCTGTATTCGAATCTGCCGGCATTCAGAACATTCTCGCTAAATGTCTCGGTTCGAACAATCCTCATAACGTGATCAAGGCTGCTTTCGACGGTTTGAAGCAGCTTCGCAGTCCTGAAGAGATAATTGCTCGTCGTGGTATTGTTGAATAATATAAGTTCAGGAGCAGAAAATGGCTGAAAAGCTGACGATTACATTGGTAAAGAGTCCAATCGGAAAACCCGAAAAACATAAACTGGTTCTGCAAGGGTTAGGCTTGAACAAGTTAAATAAAAGCGTGACCCTGGATGACACCGCACAGGTTAGAGGGATGATCAACAAGGTCTCCCATCTTCTAAAAGTAACCGATTAATTATCTCTGGAGATAGATATGCAACTGAATTCTATAAAGCCAGCAATAGGTGCTGCCAAAAATAGGAAAAGAATCGGCAGAGGCCCAGGATCAGGGCATGGCAAAACAGCAACTAAAGGTCACAAAGGGCAAAAAGCTCGTTCCGGCGGAAGTATAAAGCCTGGTTTCGAGGGTGGTCAGATGCCTATGCAGCGTCGTCTGCCTAAGCGTGGCTTTGAGCCTCTTAGCAGAAAAGAGTTTGTGGCGATCAATATAGAGCAGCTTAACATGTTTGAAGCCGGTTCTGTAGTTGATCCTGCCGCAATTGTAGCAAAAGGGCTTGTCAGCAATATACGTGACGGCATCAAAATTCTTGCCAAAGGATCTATCACAAAGGCTCTTACAGTCAAGGCACACAGATTCAGCGCATCTGCCAAGGATCAGATTGTAGCCGCAGGTGGTACAATAGAGGAGATATAACTTGTTCGAAGCCCTGCAGAACATCTTCAAGATCCCAGAACTAAAAAAAAGGGTTATGTTTTCACTCGGGATGCTTTTTGTGTACCGGGTTGGTTGTCATATCCCCACTCCAGGTATTGATGGTGTAGCGCTATCTCATTTCTTCAAGCAAGCTCAGGGCACCCTGCTTGGAATGTTTGACATGTTTTCCGGTGGAGCATTGGAAAAGCTCACAGTGTTTGCTCTCGGAATCATGCCATACATTTCATCTTCTATTATTTTTCAATTATTGACCGTTGTCGTCCCGGCGATTGAAAAATTGTCCAAGGAAGGCGAGTCAGGCCGCAAAAAAATCATTCAGTATACTCGCTACGGCACTGTAGTCCTCAGCGTGGTCCAGGCAATGGGGATCAGCATTGGCCTGGAAGCTATGCGTGGTCCTGCCGGTGAGTTGGTTGTACCTAATCCCGGTTGGTCTTTCAGGTTGCTGACGGTAATAACCTTGACCGCAGGGACTGCCTTCATCATGTGGCTCGGCGAGCAGATGTCCGAGCGCGGCATTGGCAACGGCATCTCCTTGATAATTTTTGCGGGTATTGTCGCAAGAATCCCATCTGCAATAGGCAATACCTTGAAGCTGCTGAAAACGGGTCAGCTTTCACTTTTTGTGTTGATATTCGTTTTCGCAGTAATGTTCCTGGTAATAGCCGGAATTGTTTTTGTCGAGAGAGGTCAACGGCGTATCCCTATCCACTATGCGAAGCGTGTTGTTGGTTTACAGACCATGGCTGCACAATCATCCCATCTGCCGCTGAAAGTGAACATGGCCGGTGTCATACCTCCAATTTTCGCATCTTCTATCATCATGTTCCCGGCAACGATTGCAAACTTTGTCGATGTCCCGTGGGTAAAGGGATCTGCTAAGTACCTGATGCCTGGCAACTGGGTCTATAATGTTATTTTTGTTGCATTCATAGTCTTTTTTTGCTATTTCTACACGGCTGTTACTTTTAACCCTATCGATGTGGCTGAAAATATCAAGCGCCATGGTGGGTATATACCAGGCGTTCGTCCCGGGCAGGAGACATCCGCTTATCTGGATAGTGTTCTAACTAAGCTAACTTTTGCCGGGGCAATATATATTTCTCTCATATGTGTTCTGCCGTCCATTTTGATAGGCAAGTTTAATCTGCCTTTCTATTTTGGTGGCACTGCACTACTTATTGCCATTGGTGTGGGTATGGACACCGTTGCCCAGATTGAGTCCCATTTGATAACCAGGAGTTACGAGGGGTTCATGAAGGGTGTGAAAATCAAGGGCAGATCCTAGGCGGGTGTGTTTTGAATCTTATTCTTTTGGGGCCTCCGGGG
This sequence comes from uncultured Geobacter sp., assembly GCA_937871715.1. Taxonomy (GTDB): domain Bacteria; phylum Desulfobacterota; class Desulfuromonadia; order Geobacterales; family DSM-12255; genus CALMBF01. Next base: position 30,352 of record CALMOE010000288.1, read on the forward strand.
GCCGGTAAGGGTACCCAGGCAAAATTCATAGTTGAGAAATACGGTATTCCGCAAATATCAACTGGCGATATTTTGCGCCATGCCGTAAAGGAGCGCTCGGAGCTCGGTCTTAAGGCTCAGGCATACATGGAGTCAGGTGCTCTTGTGCCAGATGATCTGGTAGTGTCTATCATTCGTGACAGGCTGACCTGGGGTGATGCAGCGAAAGGCTTTATTCTGGACGGTTTCCCTCGTACGGTAGCCCAGGCTGATGCTCTGGCGGTTATGCTGTCTGGCGCTTCAATGGCAATAGATCATGTTGTTTCCATTACGGTGTCTGTGGACGAGTTGGTGGAGAGGGTCGTTGGCCGGTTGACCTGCAGGGGGTGTGGTCGGGGGTATCACCTCAAGTTTGATCCGCCAAAAACAGCATCGGTTTGCGATGTCTGTTCTGCTGATCTTTATCAGCGTGAGGACGACCGCGAGGAGACCATGCGTTCCAGACTTGATGCATATGCTGCCCAGACGGCTCCTCTCATAGAGTATTACGCTGCAAAGGGTTTGCTTCGTCCGATACATGGAGTCGGTTCGATTCAGGAAATCCAGTCTGCAATAAGCTCTGTGCTGGCAGGTTAGTTTTTGATAGTCCTTAAGTCTCCGGCAGAGATAAAGAGGATGAGGGTAGTCTGCAGTATGGTAGCCGAAGTCCTGCAGGCTGTTGCGGCGGCTGTGAGGCCAGGTGTAACAACTCTTGAGCTTGACCGTATGGCAGAGGCCGAGGTGCTGAAGCGCAAGGCAAAGCCTGCTTTCAAGGGGTACAGCGGTTACCCATACTCCTTGTGTTGCTCTTTGAATGACCAGGTTGTTCACGGTTTTCCGGTTGCCTCGCCTCTTAAGGAAGGTGATCTGCTCAGCTTGGATTTCGGAGCATATTATGATGGCTTCTACGGCGACGCGGCCGTCACGCTCCCTGTTGGCACTGTGTCAGCATCAGTACTGCGGTTGATATCTGTTACCGAGGAGTCGCTCAGGCAAGCTGTAGAGTCCGCCGTTGTGAATGGCAGGTTGGGTGACATCTCTTCAGCAGTTCAGAGACATGTGGAGGCCAACGGCTACTCTGTTGTTCGTGATTTTGTCGGACATGGCATAGGTAGAAAGCTGCATGAGGCGCCACAGGTTCCCAATTACGGCGTGTCCGGCAGAGGGCCAAAGCTGAAATCGGGCATGGTGTTGGCAATAGAGCCGATGGTCAACGAGAAGTCATATGAGGTAAAGGTGCTTGAAGATGGCTGGACAGCTGTTACTGTGGACGGTTCACTGTCAGCGCATTTCGAGCATACGGTAGCTATTACGGATAATGGTCCAGAAATATTGACAAGCATCTGAATACGACTTGAAGGGATTGAAAATGAAGGTACGGGCATCTGTTAAAAAAATCTGCGACAAATGTAAGATTGTTAAAAGAAAAGGTATTGTCAGAGTAATCTGTGACACGCCTAAGCACTCACAACGTCAGGGTTAAGAGAAAGAATCGGGAGGGAGTTAACATTGGCACGCATATCTGGCATAGATATACCTAAAAACAAGCATATAGAAATTGCATTGACTTATATATACGGTATCGGCAGGTCAACTGCGCAGAAGATTCTTCTTGAGTCTAATGTTGATTTCAACACGAGGACTGAGAAGCTTACCGAAGCTGAAATCGCACGCATCAGGGAAGTTATTGACAAGAATTATAAGGTAGAGGGTGATCTCCGTCGTGAAATCTCTATGGATATCAAGCGCCTTATGGATCTTGGTTGTTACCGCGGCCTCCGGCATCGTAAGGGGCTTCCCGTACGTGGCCAAAGAACCAAAACAAATGCTCGTACACGTAAAGGCCCTGCTAGAACCGTTGCAGGCAAGAAGAAATAGTCATAGATAATTTCCGGAGGAAAGATGGCGAGTCCTGCTAAGAAGGTCGTTAGGAAAAAGAAAGAGAAAAAGAACATCCCCAATGGTGTAGCCCATATACAGGCGACTTTTAATAATACCATAATCACCATTACAGATCCTGTCGGCAACGTGGTGGCCTGGTCCAGCGCCGGTTCAAAGGGGTTCAAGGGTTCGCGTAAAAGTACACCTTTCGCTGCTCAGATTGCCAGCGAAGAGTGTGCCAAGAAGGCACAGGAGCACGGTATGCGCTCCATCGAAGTCTTCGTCAAGGGGCCGGGGTCGGGTCGTGAATCAGCTCTGCGTGCTTTGCAGTCAGTAGGTCTGAATATCACATTCATTCGTGATGTAACTCCTATCCCACACAACGGTTGTCGTCCTCCCAAGCGGAGAAGAGTGTAACCTAGAACAAATATATTGAAGGAGGCTGTAATTGGCTAGATATACAGGTCCATCCTGCCGTTTGTGCAGAAGACAGAACATGGAGCTCTACCTGAAGGGTGAGCGTTGCTATACCGATAAATGTGCAATCAAGCGTAGAAATTACCCGCCGGGCCAGCATGGCCAGCTTCGCACCAAGCTGAGCGATTACGGTGTGCAGCTGCGTGAGAAGCAGAAGGTAAGGCGCATCTACGGCATCCTTGAGAAGCAGTTCCGCGGCTATTTCGAGGAAGCAGACCGTATGCGCGGTGTTACCGGCGAGAACCTCCTCTCTCTTCTCGAGCGTCGTCTGGACAATGTCGTCTACAGGCTAGGTTTCGCCGCATCCAGGACAGAAGCCCGCATTTTGGTACGTCACTGTCACTTCACCCTGAACGGTCGCAAGGTAAATATTCCTTCTATTCAGTGTAAGGTGGGTGACGTAATAGAACTTCGTGAAAAGAGCAGGAAGATCGCCTGTGTCAACGACTCTATGGAAGCTGTTGTTCGTCGTGGCCTTCCCCAGTGGCTTGAACTGAATAAGGATGCCTGCAAAGGTGTTGTGAAAGCTCTCCCCCAGCGTGAGGACATTACTCTGCCGATCCAGGAGCAGCTTGTGGTCGAACTCTACTCCAAATAGTAACAGTTAACCACTTTGCGGGAGGAATACATGTATAAAAACTGGCGCGATCTGATCAAGCCTAAGAAGGTTCAGGTTGAAGCAGACTCGCTTACAAATACTTATGGCAAATTTTTTGCTGAGCCCTTTGAGCGTGGTTTTGGAACCACATTAGGCAATTCACTGCGGCGCATACTTCTCTCTTCATTGCAAGGGGCGGCAATTACCTCTGTTCGCATCAAGGGAGTATTGCATGAATTCTCTGCTGTCCCTGGTGTAACTGAAGATGTAACTGATATCATCCTCAACCTCAAAGGTGTTCGTCTCAAGCTGCACGGTTCTGAACCACGAATGATTCGCATCATTCACAAAGGCGAGGGTGTTGTAACAGCGGGAATGATTCTTGCCGATGCAAACGTGGAGATACTGAACCCTGATCATCACATCGCAACTTGCTCCAAGGATGCAAATCTTGAGATCGAGATGAGTGTTAAGTTGGGTAGAGGTTATGTACCCGCAGACAGAAACCGCGATGAAAAGGCACCTGTGGGGACAATACCCATTGATGCGATTTTCTCTCCCATTCAAAAGGTCAATTTTACCGTTGCTCATGCGCGCGTCGGTCAAATTACGGATTATGACAAGCTGACTCTGGAGATATGGACTGACGGCAGCGTAAAGCCCGATGATGCATTGGCCTATGCCGCGAAAATTCTCAAAGAGCAACTTACGATATTCATAAATTTCGACGAGGAGTCGGAAACTTTTGCAGAGGCAGAGTCTGAGGAGGAGATGGAGAAGGTCAATGAGAACCTCTATAGGTCCGTTGACGAGTTGGAGCTTTCCGTCCGTTCGGCAAACTGTCTCAAGAATGCAGGTATTAAACTGATTGGTGAGCTGGTTTCCAAGAGCGAATCCGAAATGCTGAAAACACAGAATTTCGGACGTAAATCTTTGAATGAAATTAAAGATATTCTTGGTGATATGGGGCTAACTCTCGGCATGAAGCTTGAGGGATTTCCCGATCCTCAAATAATCGCTCGCCTGCGTGGTGACCGTAAAGAAGAAGATTAGTTGCATAAGTAAGAAAGGATCGGAAAATGCGTCATAATAAAGCCGGAAGAAGATTGGGTAGAACCACAAGTCATCGTGTAGCCATGTTCCGCAATATGGTTACATCATTCCTGAATCACGAGAGAATCACGACTACCGACGCCAAGGCCAAGGAGTTGCGCTCCATTGCTGAAAAAATGATTACTCTCGGTAAGCGTGGCGATCTGCATGCCATGAGGCAAGCAGCTTCTTTCATCCGCGAAAAGAGCGTCGTCACTAAGCTTTTCACTGAAATTGCTCCCCGTTATGCCGATCGCCAGGGTGGATACACTCGCATTGTCAAGCTTGGACTTCGTCCGGGTGACAATGCATCCCTCTCCATTATCGAGCTGGTAAGCGAGCCCTGTAATCCGAAGCCTAAGAAGGCGCCGGCAGCAAAGCCCGTGTCACAACCGGTTGCAGCAGCTGTTGCTGCTGAGGAAGTAGTAGAGGCAGCGCAGACAAATATTGCAGATCCTGATGCCGTATGTGAGGCATCCGAGGATTAATAGCACCGTAATAGCAATTGAAAAGGGCATGAAGCCAGGCTTCATGCCCTTTTTTTGTAAATTGCCAAAAATGTCATCTTGTCGTGGAGATTCTCTGGCTGCTGCCTGTTAAACATCTGCCGCACCTGAGATCATTCCGGTTCAATCTCTCTTGCTGTTATCATCAGGCATGCCAAAACGGGTAACGATCTCCCTTGAGACGGCAATGATTCCGATTCCGGTGGGGCAAGCCAGGTCGCACCTGCCACAGACGAAGCAACCTATCTCTCCCCATCTCGACATGTCTGCTACAAGTTTGTGATGTATCCTCCGCCTGGACCTCTGCCCTGCTGTAGCCAGCGGATTGTGCCCACCAGCCTCCCTCATGAAGCCTGCCAGCTGGCAAGAGTCCCAGACTCTGCGTCTTTCAGTATGTTCCCCGTAGCACCAGTCTTGCACGCCAAAGCAGGTACAAGTAGGGCAGGTCAGGTTACAGCCGCTGCACTGTATGCAGTGCTCGCCAATCTCGTCCCAGAATGCATCGGGGAGCTCTGTTTCTTGAAGTATCGCCGCTGCTGCCAGTACAACCTCCTGTTCCGCAGAAGGTGGATGCACCGCTTTGCCATGCACTGATTCAAGAGAAACGACCTCGTCGCCCGCATTAAATGACGCCGCAAGTTCCCTGCCTTCATCGCTATATGGCATTAGTAGCCAGTCAATGCCATCATGGTAGAGCTCAAGGTCGCAACTGCCTGAAGATGGGGGGATGAACTCTCCATCTCTGCCGCAATATCCGGAAACTACGGCTATAATGGCTTTGTCTCGACTGGCGAAGTACAGGTCGTCGCGCTCGCCAGTTGAAAAAAAGCGGTCGATGAACCTAAGGCATTGCAGGTCCGTTGGGGTAAGGCCGATTATGAAGAGCCTCTTTTCCGTATCAACCCTCTCAAGATAACCATTTGCCCCCGCAGCGAAGACGAGCCCGTCCTGGGGGAAAAAAAGTGATGTGGGTTTTGCCGGCACGCTGCCGCCATGCATGGCAAGTGGTCCATCGGCTAGCCTGCAGATGGCGCGTCCGCCGTCTGGCAGCAGTATGGGTACTCGCAGGTCGTAGCATGTTTCCCAGCTCTTGAGAAACTGCAGTAGTTCATCCTGGGTTAACCGTTTCATGGCACCCTTTCCATCCGTACCGCGCATATCTTGAATTCGGGGATGTGGGATTCTTGGTCGAGAACATTGTTGGTGAGGGCGTTGGCAGCGTTTTCGGCAAAATGGAACGGCATGAAAAGAACCCCTTCCGGGACTATTTCGGTCAGGCGCGCGCGTACAAACACCTTTCCTCGGCGACTGCTGACCACTACAGATTCCCCATCTCGCAGGTTGATTCGTCCTGCATCGGCTGGATTTACCTCGACGAAACCCTCCCGCTCCTCCCTCTCCAGCAGGTGGCTGCGCCTTGTCATGCTCCCAGTATGCCAGTGGAAGTACGTGCGCCCTGTGGTGAGTGTCAGGGGATACTCCTTGTCCGGAATTTCCGCCGGTCCCCGGTAGGCTACCGGCATGAATCGGCCAACTCCACGGCTGAACCCTTTTACATGCAGGATGGGGGTGCCGGGATGGTTATGGTCCGGGCAGGGCCACTGCAGGCCATAAGGAGTGAGCCTGTCATGGGATATGCCGCCATAAATTGGGGAGAGGCGGGATATCTCCTCCATGATCTCAGCCGTGCCGTTGTACTCCATTCCGCTATACCCTGCCGACTTTGCCAGGGCAGCTATTATCTGCCAGTCAGGCCGTGCATCCCCCGGAGGATCGCAAGCCTTGCGCAGAAGCTGCACGCGTCGTTCCGTACTGGTGAATGTGCCGTCTTTCTCCGCATAGCAGGCCGCCGGCAGCACCACATCAGCCATTCTTGCCGTTTCCGTGAGAAAAATGTCCTGAACCACGAGCAGATCCAGCCTTTCGAGGGCAGCTCTGGCGTGTCCCTGGTCAGGATCGGAGAGGATTGGATTCTCTCCCATTATGAACATGGCGCGTATGCTCCCTGAATGGGCGGCGTTCATCGCCAATGTGAGGGGAAGCCCGGGAGTATCGGGGAGTGGCTCTCCCCCCCATGCAAGGGCAAACTTGCTCCTGACATCCGGGTCTGCAGCCCTCTGGTAGCCGCTGTACATGTCCGGCAGGGCCCCCATGTCGCATGCCCCCTGGACATTGTTCTGCCCCCTGAGAGGATTCACTCCCGTGCCCGGCCTGCCAATGTTGCCTGTAAGCATCGCCAGGTTGGCGCAGCACCTGACATTGTCAACTCCATGGCTGTGCTGGGTGATCCCCATGGCGTAGACTATCATCGCCGATCTTGCGCCGGCAAACATCCTGGCAGCCTGGACAATCTCCTCTGCGGCAAGCCCGGTGATGGAAGCGGCCATTTCCGGACTCCATCCTGCCAGGGATTCTACCAATGCCCCATAGTTTTCTGTCCTTGCGGAGATGAACTCCGTGTCGGCTAGCCCTTCCGAGACTATGGTCTGCATCATTGCCGAGAGGAGGGGGACGTCGCTGCCGTTTTTATGGCGCAGGTGCAGGTCCGCATGGCGCGACAGGCGTATGCAGCGGTTGTCTGCTACTATCAGTTTTGTCCCCCTGCGGACCGCGTTCATGATGCGCGTGCCGATCAGTGGGTGCTGTTCAGTAGTGTTGGAGCCGATTACGAAGATGAGGTCGCTCTTGTCGAAGCAGTCGATGGAGTTGGTCATTGCCCCGGAGCCGAACATCTGTACCAGCCCGGTGACCGTTGAGGAGTGGCAGAGCCTGGCGCAGTGGTCGATGTTGTTGGTTCCGAATACCCTCCGCGCAAGTTTCATGAGGAGGAAGTTCTCCTCGTTAGTCGCCTTGGCGGAGGCGGCGAACATCACACTGTCCTTTCCGCTTGTCCCCTGAACGGCCCTGATCCCTGTCACCACCCTTTCCAGGGCCTCATCCCAGCCGGCCGGGACAAGGGCGCCGTTTTTGCGTATCAGCGGCCTGGTCAGCCGTTCGGGGTGAGCCACAAAGGCGAATGCATTCCACCCCTTGATGCAGAGCGAGCCGCGGTTCACCGGATGGGTCGCGCTTGGCTCGACACCCACCAGCCGGCCACTGTCGCTGACAAGGTGGAGCATACAGCCGGTTCCGCAGTAGGGGCAGACTGTCAGGGCTCTTTGCATCCGCTCTTCTCCCACAATAAATTCACCTTCTGGCAACTCCTCTTGCTACAACGCTCCGTGCAGATGCTCGATTACGTTCAGCCTGAATACGGGGCCGTCCTGGCAGCAGTAGAGATGCTCGATTGAGCAGTGGCCGCATTTGCCCACTCCGCAGCGCATCTGTCTTTCGAGAGAGAGGCTGATCTGCTGCGAAGACAGCCCTTTCTCCTTCAGGGCGGCGATTACCGGGGTGTACATGGCAGGCGGGCCTACGATGACCGCCTCGGTTTCCGCGGGACTCAATTCAATGGGACGGATAAGGTCGGTGATCAAACCGGTACTGCCGCTGTAGCAACCATCACCCTCCCGGCTGTCGACCGTATAGCTGCAGGCGAAGCCGGAGATTGTCTCCCACTTGTCGAGATCTTCCCTGAAAAGGAGCTGGTCTGGGCTCCTTGCCCCATAGAGGATGGTCACCCTGCCAAACTCGCTTTTCCTGTCAGCTGCGTACTGGATGAGGGACCTCATGGGGGCCAGGCCGCAGCCGCCGGAGATGAGGAGCAGATCCTTCCCCCCCATGGAGCCCAGATCAAAGGGGGTGCCGTAGGGGCCCCTGATGCCGACCTTGTCACCTCTCTTTAGGGCATGCATGGCCGTGGTCAGGCTTCCAACCCGGCGAATACCAAGCTCGAAGTATCCCTGGCGCGTGGGGGGGGATGCCACGGAGATGGGGGCTTCTCCATAGCCAAGAATGGAGAGCTGGATGAATTGGCCGGGAAGATGTTTAAGCTCGCTTCCGTCTGAGAGTCGCAAGCGAAACAGCTTTTCCCGCGAGGTAAGCTCCGTGACGGAGAGGATCGTCGCATCCCTGGGTATATAGAGTGACCGTGACTGGCAGGAGTCTGCTCGTGGCATCGTCCCCCCTTCTGGAGAGCATTATTGAGCCGTATACGTTGGGAAATAGTAGACCAAGCCAGCCGGCATGTCCAGCATGGCGAGGGAATAACTTGACTGTTGCAGCCTGTTGGAGTATTTAAAGTGGAAAAATAGGCTTCTGGATAGACGACAATACTAAACCATCCGCGAGGGTGGGGCGGAAAGCCCACGGGTCTCACGCAGACAGCCGGGTTGCCGAAATATCATCATGATATCTGGCACCCGGCTTTTTTGTGTTTTGAACTGGCATAAAGGCCGGGTGTGAAGAAAAGGCAGGAGGGGAGATCCCCCTTACCTTGTCACATCCCGTTATGCAGAAAGGAGCTTTCATGAAGCGCATTGCAGTAGCAGTTGCTTGTCTGGCCATGCTGGGGTTGCCCCTGGTCCAGTCTGCCTCCGCAGAGGTCAACGTAAATGTCAACGTGGGGGTGCCGGTCCCTCCATTGCCGGTTCCCCCCCCACTAGTCCTGCCGGCCCCCCCTGAGTTCATCCTCCCCCCCTCCCTGGGAGTATATGTCGCCGTAGGCGTGCCACAAGACCTCTTCTTCATCGGAGGGAACTACTATCTCCACAAGGACAGAGGTTGGTACAGGGGGCGCTACTACAATGGCCCATGGGTCATGGTGGAGCGTGAACATCTCCCCCCCGGTCTGCGTAGGCACAAGTTCGAGCGGATTCGCCATTTCCGTGATGAGGAGTACCGCCGATACCGTGACGAGCATGAACACTACCGCGGCCGCCACTTCAGACCCGACAAGGAGTGGAAGGAGGAGCGCAAGGAGCGGCACAGGGAAGAGAAGGCGTGGCACAAGGAGGAGAAGGAGCGCCGCAAGGAGGAGCGTAGGTACGAGAAGGAGGAGCGGAAGCATGACAGGGGGGAAGGGCGCGGCCATGGCAGGCGCGGCGACCGGGACGGCTGATCCATCCCCACATGGTTTGCCGAGATGAGGCTGATAAGGGCTGTCTTCCGCTGGAGGGCAGCCCTTAATGTTTTGTGTCTGGAAGTGGCGTATAATTAAGTGTTACCCAATCATCCGGGGAGTTCAACCTCTCGTTAATGGAGGAGAAGATGCGAGCATGTCTGTTTGTACTTTCCCTGCTGAGTGCACTGCTGCTGATCACAGACCGGATCCCTGCCGCTGACATCTTTGCTGAGCAGCGCCGGACCATGGTCAGCCATTACATCAAGGGGCGGGGTATCAAGGACCTGAAGGTGCTTGCCGCCATGGGGAAGGTCCCCCGACATCTCCTTGTGGAGGAACGGTACCGCCATAGCGCCTATGCCGATCACCCCCTCCCGATAGGTGAAGGGCAGACCATCTCCCAGCCGTACGTCGTGGCGCTGATGACCGAGGCGCTCATGCTCAAGCCGACAGACCGCGTCCTGGAGATCGGCACCGGCTCCGGATACCAGGCAGCGGTTCTGGCGGAGATCGTGCAGGAGGTCTACAGCATAGAGATTCGCCAGAGGCTCGCGGAGCGGGCTTCGGCCAGGCTGAAGGATCTTGGTTATCCCGGGATCAGGGTGCGCTACGGCGACGGCTATTACGGCTGGGAGGAGAAGGCACCATTCGATGCGATCATCATCACCGCCGCGGTGAACCATATCCCCCCCCCGCTCATACGCCAGCTCCGTGCCGGTGGGAGGCTGGTCCTCCCACTGGGGAGTACGGGCTTCACCCAGACACTGACCCTGGTAACGAAGGGGGCGGGGGGGGAGCTGGATGTTCAGCAGCTAAGCCCGGTCGCCTTCGTTCCCATGACCGGCGAGGCCCTGAAAAAGAGATGATCCTTCCCCGGATACGTTTCTGCGTAGCTCCCGGCCAAGGAGTAGGTAGGCGAGGAAGTAGGCTGCGGCACCGATCAGCAGCACCCAGCGGAATCCGGTGTTCATGGCCACCATGACTGCCAGCAGAGGGGCAAGGACTGAAGCGGTGCCGTTGACGGTCCAGGCCCATGGGATCAGCAACGGCGAGGTGCGGCCGAGAAGTCGCAGCCCTGCGGGGAAGGGGATCCCCATGAGGATGCCGGGAAGGGTTACCAGCACCACGCAGATGCCGCCGCGAACGGGGAGGGGCCAGGGCTGGGCGAAGGCGATTAGCCCGGGGAGGAAAAGGGCACAGAGCATCACCATGATCGACAGACCGAGCAGCATTGCCGGACGCTCCAGCAGGGGAAATCTCTGGGCGAGCAGGCTGCCGCATCCGGAACTGACCAGGATGGTTGCCAGGACAGTTGCCACCGCCACGGAGGGCTGTTCCAAAAGAAGGATTGACTTCTGGATCAGCGCCACTTCCACGAACAGGTAGGCGATGCCGAGGATGGCAAAGTAGGGGAGGGGTCGGCCCGGCTTTGCGCCGTCAAGATGGGACTGTTTCCGCGTCAGCAGCGGGAGGGAGACCAGCAGGAGTCCTATCAGCAGCACCTGGATGAAGATGGCGGGCAGAAGATACCCCTCTTCCAGAAAGAACTGCCACTTGCTCCCCATGGTCCTGTAGATGGCAGGGAGCTTGTCGAGGCGCAGGTGGAGGGAGAAGAATGGTGCCTCGTCCCGCACCGGACTGACGTCGAACAGGTATGAGGAGAGGAACTCCTCTCTCTTCTCCCGTGAGATGATGTCGCTTAATGCCCGGAAGTAGTCGGTTTCCCGGGTACGGACGAAGCGGTTGCTCTCTTCTGGGGATGCACCGGGGAGCCAGGCTATGTCGAAGCGGTTCTCCTCGCAAAAACGCCTGATGGCGGCGATCTCTTTCGGCTCTAGCCGACCCCGCTTGGCAATAACGGTTATGCTTCCCCAGCTGCGAATTGCCGCCAGATGCTCACCCGCGGCAGTGCCTCCCATCTCTTCCAATGCTGTTGCCAGGGTGGCTACGATTCTCAACTCGCTCCTCGGTGGGGGGATGATGAACATGTTTACGGACAGTATGCCGCTGTCATTTAGATGGCGCAGGTATTCGCGAAATGCCTCCACTGTGAAGCGGTACTCCTCGGCAATGCCGAAGGCACCGGAAGGCATGGCCTCCTGCAGGGAGATGTCTATCAGGTCAAAGCGCCGCTGTACGCTGCTCAGCCAGGATCTCCCCAACCCTGAGTAATACTCGCCATCGAAGATCCCTCCGCTGAAATCGCGAAAATCTTGCCGCAGTATCCTGACAAGGGAGGGTGTCCCTTCCACCGCGGCTACCCTTTCTGCTCCGTATCTCCTTGCCATCAGCAGCGGCAACCCACCCGCCGGATCGAGTGCCAGCACTTCATGGCGTTTCCCGATAGCGTAGGGGAGAGCTGCCGGGAGTGCCTCCAGGAAAGCGAGGGGCTCCGGCTCAAGCGAACTGGTGACTGCGTTCACGGCGCCTGCGTCGATGCTGATCCCGATCTGCTCGGGGAGCTTGTCCTGGTAGCGAAGGGAGAGCCCCGGCGCATAGCGGACTGCCGGGCTGAGGAATGTGTCGACCCTTGCAAAGGGGGTCAGGTGGGTGGCGAGCCTTTCTGCTCCTGGATAGCGCAGGGCCGCCTCCATCCCCTTGTAGGGTGAGATGCGGGGTTGCATGGCGTCCGGATGGAACATGAGCAGGGCAACTGTGACAGCTGACAGCAGTGAGGCGGCCAAGCGGAGCCGCCAACCGCCGAAGATGGCGGTTGCGGAGGCAACCAGAAGAGAGAGGATGAGGACAACCTCTTCAGGAGGGAAGAACCCGAGGAGGGGGAGAACCCCCACGGAGCCGATACCGGCGCCAATCAGGTCTGCGCCGTAGAGCAGGCCGGCCCGTTCGCTAAAGGCGCTGAAGGCTGTTGTTATGACGAGGCCGCTGCAGAAGAAGGGGAGGGCGAGGAGCAGGTAGGTGAGCAGTATATGCAGGATCTCTCCCCGCTCCCAGGCCAGGCGGACCGGATCGAAGCGGACAAGGTTGGACAGGGTGAACCCAGCAGGCAGGGCCGCAGCCAGTCCAAGGGCATACCAGCCGATGTGGCCTGGACTCTTCAGGCCGGGAGCGATCGCCAGCAGTGTGCCGCTTGCCGCAAAGCCAAGCATGGCAATGCTCACCACCATGAAGGCAAAGTGGTACCAGAGGGTTATGGAGAAGACGCGGGTGAGGAGGAGCTCGAATGCCAGGCTTGCCAGAGAAGAGAGGGTGATGAGCAACGGGATTGCCGGCCGCATAGACATGATTCCCCCTCCCACTGAGTACATTCTATCCTCTAGCAGTGGATTGGCAATGGGGGGACTGCCGGTAAATGATAAGACCGACACTGATGCCGGTCTTATGCCTTCACCTCTTTTTTTGTCATGGATTTTAGCGAGTTTCCGGTGAATCCGTTGACCTACTGGTTCTGATTCTACTGCCACTTTTCAGGGTGTTTAGAAGTTTAATGGTAGTTGCGGAAACAGGTATCGGTTTCACCTCTCTTTCTGATTATATGATATGCCGATAGAGCGCAAAGTGCAAACTGGCGCCGCCTGCAACCCCTTGCGCTGCAAGGCTTTAGGCGGCATTCGCATCTGGCGGAAAAAGTGGTCGCCACTATGATGGCAGCGCAATCTGCCTGTATCGAAATGCTGTGGATTTGCATACCAGGCCGACTCCGTTGCTTCTCATCCCCAAATGTATTACAAATGAACCTATGCGACCCAACTCTTCAGCCATGTTTCTCCCTCTGCTCCTTGTCATTCTGACAACCATTCTCTTTTCGCCCCCATCCCTTCGCGGCGAGACGTACGGCGGGGAGGGTGAGACCATAATCGTCGGCGGCGACCGGGACTACCCCCCCTACGAGTTTATAGATCGTGACGGCAAGCCTGCCGGATACAACGTGGAGCTTACCCGGGCGATAGCAGCGGTCATGGGTATGAATGTGGAGATCCGTTTGGGGAAATGGGGGGATATGCGCCGTGCCCTGGCAAACGGGGAGGTGGACATTCTCCAGGGGATGGCTTTCAGTGAGGAGCGTACCCGTGAGGTGGATTTCTCCCCCCCCCATGCAGTGGTCTACCAGTCCATCTGGACCAGGGGGGATGTGAAAATACGTTCGGCGAAGGATCTCAAGGGGAAGGAGGTCATCGTCATGCGCCAGAGCGTGATGCACGACTACCTCCTGCGCAACGATTTCGACGCAGCCTATGTCCTGACCGACTCCCTGGCCGACTCCCTGCGCCTTCTGGCATCCGGCCACCACGATGCCGCCCTGGTCGCCAAGCTCCCCGGGCAGTACCTGGTAAAGGAGCTCGGCCTGAAGAATGTCACCCCGGTGGCATCGCCGCTGGTCGCCCAGAAATACGGCTACGCGGTGCGCAAGGGTAACAGCGAGCTCCTCGGCCGATTCAGCGAAGGGCTTGCCCTGCTCAAGCGCTCAGGCCAGTTCCAGGCGATTCACAGCAAATGGCTCGGTGTGCTGGAACCCCAGCCGGTCCAGTGGGGGAGGGTTGCCCGCTATGTGGCCATGGTGGCCATCCCCCTCCTTTTGCTTCTCGGGGGGACTTTCCTCTGGTCCAGGACCCTGCAGAAGAGGGTGGCCCAGCGTACCGCAGAGCTGGACCGGGAGATTGCCGAAAAGAACCGGGCACTGGAGGAGCTGCGTCTTCACCAGGAGAAGCTTGTGCAGGCGGACAAGATGGCCTCCCTGGGGATCCTGGTCTCTGGCGTGGCCCACGAGATCAATAATCCCAACGGCCTCATCATGCTCAACATCCCCCGATTCGTGGAGGCCTTTGCCGCGGCTGGACCTATTCTTGACTCCCATTATGCCGAGCATGGCGACTTCAGGCTCGGCAGCCTCAGGTATTCGCGCCTGCGCGACGAACTCCCCCATCTCTTTGACGAAACCCTCGATGCCGCCAGGCGGATCCAGAGGATTGTCGATGATCTTAAGGACTACTCTCGCCGGGACGAGCAGGGTTCTGCCGTCCTGTTCGATTTGAACGACGTGGTCCAGGCCGCGCTGAGACTGGTGGGGACGACCCTGCGCCGCAGCACCGAGAATCTGTCGGTACGCTGTGCCGAGCGTCTCCCCCGAGTGGTGGGGAGCCCCCATCGCATCGAGCAGGTGGTGGTAAACCTCCTCCTCAACGCCTGCCAGGCCCTGGAGGATAGTCGCCATGGGATAGGGGTCTTCACATCCTGTGACCCCCTGGATAGGGAGGTTGTGCTCACTGTCGAGGATGAGGGGAGGGGGATAGACCCGAGTCACCTGCCGCACCTGACCGATCCTTTTTTTACCACCAAGAGGGGGGAGGGGGGGACCGGCCTCGGCCTCTGGATATCCTTCGGAATAGTCAAGGACCATGGCGGTCGCCTGGAGTTTTCCCCCATCCAGGGGCGGGGTACGCGGGTGACCCTGACACTCCCCGCCGCAAGGGAGCTTACATGAGCGAACATCTCTACCCATCCTTCACGCTGCTGCTGGTGGACGACGAACTCCCCTGGCTGCGCAGCCTCTCCATGGCCCTGGAGGGGCCTGGCGGAATAACCAATACACGCACCTGCAGCGACAGCCGCCAGGTCCTCCCCCTCCTTGCCGGCGGGGGGATAGGTCTGGTGCTGCTGGACCTCACCATGCCACACATCTCCGGCGAGGAGCTCCTCGGGAGGATTGTCGAGGAGTACCCCGACGTGGCGGTTATCGTCCTGTCAGGCATGAACCAGGTGGAAACGGCGGTAAACTGCATGCGCCATGGCGCCTTCGACTACCTGGTCAAGACCATGGGGGAGGAGCGGATAGTGGATACGGTGCGCCGTGCCATCCGCATGCAGGAGCTCCTCCGGGAAAACCGGGCAATGCGCAACCGCTTCCTCTCCGATACCCTGGAGCACGCCGAGGCGTTCGCAGAGATAGTGACCGGCAGCAAGGCGATGCGCTCCATATTCCAGTATATCGAGGCCGTGGCGCGCAGCAGCCAGCCCATCCTCATAACCGGGGAGAGCGGGGTGGGGAAGGAGCTGGTTGCCAGGGCGGTGCATCGCCTGAGTCGCCCCGACGAGCCGATGGTGTCGGTAAATGTGGCAGGACTCGACGACAGCGTCTTTGCCGATACCCTCTTCGGCCACAAGAAGGGGGCCTTCACCGGCGCCGACGAACCCCGCAGCGGCATGATCGAGCGGGCCGGAGACGGCACCCTCTTCCTCGACGAAATCGGCGATCTGGCCCCTGCATCCCAGGTGAAGCTCCTGCGTCTGCTGCAGGAGGAGGAGTTCTACCCCCTTGGCAGTGACACTCCGAAGCAGATGCGGGCCCGCATCGTCGTCGCCACCCATCGCAACCTTGCGGAGAAGCAGGCGGAGGGGAGTTTTCGTAAGGACCTCTTCTACCGCCTGCGCGCCCATCATCTGCACATCCCCCCTCTGCGGGAGCGGAAAGAGGACCTGTCGCTCCTTCTCGACCACTTCCTCGCCGAGGTCTCGGCTTCCCTGGGGAGGAAGAAGCCGGCCTACCCGCGGGAGCTTCTGACCCTGCTCGCAGCCTATGACTTCCCCGGCAACCTGCGGGAGCTGAAGGGGATGGTCCATGATGCCGTTTCCACCCACTCCGGCGGTACCCTCTCCATGGAGAGTTTTCTCAGGGCCATGGGGCTCTCCGGCGACCAGGCCATCACCAGGCGCCAGGAGACAGCGGCTGAAAACCCCTTTGCAGCATGTGAGCGGCTCCCCACCATGACCGAGGCGCTTGATCTCCTGGTCAGCGAGGCGCTTCGCCGTGCCAGCAACAACCAGACCCTTGCCGCCAGGATGATAGGCATCTCCCAGCCGGCCATGAGCAAGCGGATGCGCCGCTGACCGGTTGACACCACTCACCTGCTGTAACTCCTCCCTATAGGGGCATAACCCAGGTTATGATCATAACCTGGGTTATGGTTCATCGAAATCGCCTAAGTTTTCGCCTAAAATCCCCCCGGATCTCTGCTCGCGACTTTAGCTCCATAACCTGGGTTATGCCCCCGTTTCCTGTAGTCGGTGTTTGATAACGGTGTTTTCTGTTGTGATAACCGGTTGTTACGCATGGTTTAATGTTGTGGCACGGCTATTGCTGATATGGCTTTATACAGAGTCGATGTCAAACGCGGGGAAGGGCCATGAACGTAACAGGTACCACAAGACTGATCGCTAGCATACAGAGGCGGGTAAGGAGCGAAGCCGGCAGGGCCGCAGCAAACCTGCTCTGGCTGAGAAAAAACATGCACCCCTATTTCTTCTCCGCCATGCAGGAGGAGCAGGGTGCCCTGGCGGCCCTGGCCGGGGGGCTGCAGACGCTGGCGGACAATCGCCGCCTTACCCTGGCTGACCGGGAAAACTGCCTCATCATGGCCTGCCCCAATACTCCAGGCTCCCTCTACGCCACCCTGAGAAACCTTCCCGAGAGGGAGGTCTCCTTCGCCTACTTTGCCCATTCGGCGGAGCCTGTCCCCGGGCTGGAAGCAGAGCTGGAGATTCAGCGCTTCGAGTTCGACCGGAAGGAGAACAGGGAGATCACCTCGGCGGACGGCTCGGAGATACCGTCACCGATCCGCAAAAGGATCGTAACTGAACTTAAGGATGCCTACCCCCAGCTCTCCCCGGAAATCTATGAGCGTCTGCTGCGCACCTTGTGGCGCAATAACCCGGCATACCTGCGCCTCTCCCCGCCGAGGCGCATTGCCCAGCTCGTCTGGCTTTTCGCCATGGGGAACGCCAACGGCGGGCTTTTCCTGGACCTGGAGGAGACGGGGATCCCGGGTGAGTCCAGGGTGCTGTTCGCGGTAGCCAATCCGCCGCAGCAGGATTTTCTCCTCCAGACCATGGAGGTGTTCAACCGCCTGGATATTGGCGTGCGCCGCGCCTACTGCCTCACCATCTCCAACGGTGTGCACCCCTATTTCCTCGGCATGTTCTTCGTCGGCCGCCGCGACGGCGCCCCCCTGGCCAAGGGGTCGGAGCTGTTCCGCTCCCTGCAGCAGGAGCTCTACACCACCCAGATCCTGGCCACCCACTCCCCGATGTATCGCGATTTTGTCGCCAAAAGGGTGATGGGGGGGGAGGATGCCTCCCTGGTGAACGCCATGATCACCTTCTGCCACACAACCCTTGCCCACAACCAGCCGGACCGCTTCAACCGGGGAGATGTGGCGGACGCATTCCACTCCCACCCCGAGATTGCACTGCAGCTGGTGGAGCTCTTCCGCAGCCGCTTCGATCCATCCCTGGAGGATAGGGGGGAGCAGTACGCCAAGGCCCTGGCCGCCGCGGGGCGCGCAGTCGGTGACTACAACACCGGCCATCGCTACCTTGACGAGATTCGCCGGGCAGTTTTCCGCTGCGCCCTGCTCTTCATTCGCCATACCCTGAAGACCAACTTCTTCGTCGACGCCAAGCAGGCCCTGGCTTTCCGCCTGGATCCGGCCTACCTGGGTGAGCTTGGGGACGAGTTCACCGCCGACCTGCCGCCGGAGCGCCCCTTCCGCATCACCTTTTTCTACGGCCGCTTCGGTGCCGGCTACCACATCGGCTTCTCCGACATCGCCCGCGGCGGCTGGCGCACCATCATCGCCCGCAGCCGGGATGACTACACCATCTGCGCCAACACCCTCTTCCGCGAAGTCTATGTTCTTGCCAGCACCCAGCACCTGAAGAACAAGGACATCTACGAGGGGGGATCGAAGATGGTGGTCCTCCTCAATGCGGTGGACCTGGGGGCTGCCGAGCGTGAACTGGAGACCTGGAGGCTGTACAAGCTCCAGTACGGCATGCTCAACGCATTCCTCGACATCTTCGTCACAACGGATGGAAGGGCCAGCGATCCCCGGGTGGTTGACTACTACGGCGAGGATGAGCCGATCGAGCTGGGACCGGACGAGAACATGCACGACAGCATGGTGGAGACCATCGCCTCCCTCTCCCGCAGGCGCGGTTACCTCCTCGGCATCGGCATCATCTCCAGCAAGAGGGTCGGCATCAACCACAAGGAGTACGGGGTCACCTCCACCGGTGTTGTCAAGTTTGCCGAGATAACCATGGCCGAGCTGGGGATCGACATCTACCGTGACCGATTCTCCCTGAAAATGACCGGCGGACCCAACGGCGATGTGGCCGGCAACGCCCTGCGGATAATCCTCAAGCGCTGTCCAAAAGCTGAGGTCAGGCTGGTCCTGGACGGGACAGCAGCAATTTACGATCCTTCTGGAATAGACAGGGGCGGGCTGCAGAGGCTGGTGCTGAGTCACGACCTTGAGGAGTACGACCCGCAGGCCCTTCGTCCCGGAGGGTTCATCCTCTACCGCAACCGCCGCCGCACCGACGGACTGAGGGAGCTCTACTGCCGCACGGCAAACATCGACGGGGTGATCCGGGAGGAGTGGGTCTCCCTGGACGACTTCTCCCGGGAGTACGGCGACCTGGTGTTCTCCGTGCAGGCGGACCTCTTCATCCCCGCTGGGGGGAGGCCGGAAAGCATCGATATGCAGAGCTGCAGCCGCTTCTTTGCTGCCGACGGCACCCCTTCCGCCCGGGCCGTGATCGAGGGGGCAAACTCGTTCATCACCCCTGACGCGAGGGTGGCACTGCAGAAGCAAGGTGTTATAATTATGCGCGACGCCTCGGCCAACAAGTGCGGGGTCATCTCTTCATCCTACGAAATCATCGCCAACCTCATCCTCTCCGAGGAGGAGTTCCTGGAGCAGAAGGATCGTTACGTGGCAGACGTCCTTGCAATCCTGGAGAAACGCGCCGAGGACGAGGCACGCCTGATTCTGGCGCGCAAGCGCGAGCCCGGCTGCTCCCACCTCTACACCGAGATTTCCGCCGCCATCAGCCAGGAGATAAACTCTCTCTACGCCAGGCTCTTCAGGTATTTCCAGACAAATCCGCAGCTCTGCCTCAAACCCCTCTACCGGAAGGTGATCCTCGCCCATCTACCCAGGATGCTGAGCGGCTCCCACCGCCTGCGGCGCAGGGTGGGGGGGCTTCCTCCGAAGTACCTTTTCGCCATACTGGCGGCGGAGATTGCCTCCTCCCTGGTATACCGCGGGGACAGGGAGGCCGATTTCGCCGCCAGCCTGAAAGGGCACCTGCAGCGCAATTTCTGAAACAGATCTTCATATCCGCAAGCAAACAAGGAGCAGCCGCATGATCAAATTCAACGCAGTACACAAGTGGTTCAAGAGCCTCCATGTCCTGAACGACATCAACCTGAGCGTTCAGCAGGGGGAGGTGGTGGTTGTCTGCGGCCCCTCGGGGTCGGGCAAGTCGACCCTTATCAGGACCATCAACCAGCTGGAGCCGATCGACAAGGGGAGCCTCATCGTGGACGGCATGGACCTCTGCGACAAGAAGACCGACATCAACCGCCTGAGGGCCGAGGTCGGATTCGTCTTCCAGCAGTTCAACCTCTATCCCCATCTCTCCGTATTGAACAACATAACCCTTGCGCCGACCAAGATCCGCAAGACCCCCCGCAAGGATGCGGAGGAGCAGGCGATGGCCCTCCTGGAGAGGGTCGGGCTGGCCAACAAGCGCGACTCCTATCCATCCCAGCTCTCCGGCGGCCAGCAGCAGCGGGTGGCCATCGCCCGGGCCCTGGCCATGAAGCCGAAGATCATGCTCTTCGACGAGCCGACCTCGGCCCTCGACCCGGAGATGATCGGCGAGGTGCTGGCGGTCATGCAGGATCTTGCCAGGAGCGGCATGACCATGGTCTGCGTCACCCACGAGATGGGATTCGCCCGTGAAGTTGCCGACCGGGTGGTGTTCATGGATCACGGTGTCATCTTAGAGGAGGCCGAACCGGAGGAGTTCTTCCGCAACCCGCAGCATGACCGGGCGAAGCAGTTCCTGAAGCAGCTTCTCTCCCCCATGCACTAATCAAGGAACGAGGATCGAGGTTCGAGGCTTTTAACCTTAAACTGCGAGCCTTTTCCTAACTCAATCAAAAAAAGGAGAAAAAAATGAAAAAACTCGTTGCCATGTTGATGATGACTGCAGCAGTATCCATCGCCGCCAAGAGCTTTGCCGCCGCCCCGGCTGACACCCTGGCTGAGGTGAAGAAGAAGGGGGTGCTGGTGGCCGGGGTGAAGGACTCCCTCCCCCCATTCGGCTATGTGGATGAGAAAACCCGCACCATCATCGGCTACGACATCGACTTCATCAACGCCATCGCCAAGAAGCTCGGCGTTAAGGTGGAGCTGAAGCCGGTGACCTCTGCCAGCCGCATGCCCCAGCTGCAGGAGGGGAACATAGACATCATCGCCGCCACCATGACCAAGAACCCGGAGCGGGCCAAGCAGATAGACTTCAGCCACACATACTTCTTCACCGGCCAGAAGTTCATCACCAGGAAAGGGGCGGTAAAATCCGTCAAGGACCTGGAAGGGAAGAAGGTCGGCACCGCCAAGGGATCCACGTCCGAGCAGAACGTGAAGAAGGCGATCCCCTCCGCAACCGTTCTCTCCTTCGACGACTACCCCCAGGCTTTCCTCGCCCTGCAGCAGGGTAAGGTGCAGGCAGTGACCACCGACGAGGCGATCCTGGCCGGCATCCTCGCCAAAGCCCCAAACAAGGGGCAGTTCGAGATCCCCAACGTGCAGATCTCCGACGAGCCTTACGGGCTGGGGATGAGGAAGGGTGACAAGAACTTCGTCGACTTCGTCAACAAGACCATCCTGGAGATGGAGAAGTCCGGCGAGGCGAAGAAGATCTTCGACAAGTGGTTCGGCCCCAAGACCGACTTCCACCTGCAGCGTAACTTCAAGATAGTTGCCGGCAAATAAAAGGCTGCTCCAGGCTCAGGGCTCGGGGGTCAGGGTTTTACCCCGAGCCCCGAGCCCCGAGCCCGAATCCGCACGAGGTTTATTCATGCTTTCATATCAATTCGACTGGTCGGTCGTCACCACGGGCAAGTACTTCGAGTGGCTGGTTTCCGGACTCGGCCTGACCCTGCAGCTCTCCGCTGCCGGAATCGTCCTCTCCTTTCTCCTCGGCCTGCTCATTGCCGTGCTGCGCATGAGCCATTTCAGCCCCCTGCGCTGGTTCGCCCATGTCTACCTGGAGTTCTTCCGCAACACGCCGCTCCTGGTGCAGATCTTCTTCTGGTACTTCGGCTCCTACAAGCTCCTCCCCATGGCGGTCAACGAGTGGCTGAACAGCACCAACTTCGAGTTCGCCGCCGCCCTGATCGCCCTGACCATCTACACCTCGGCCTTCATCGCCGAGGATATCCGTTCCGGGGTTCTCTCCATACCCAAGGAGCAGATGGAGGCAGCCAGGAGCGCCGGCTTCTCCTATATCCGTTCCATGCAGTACATCATCCTCCCCCAGGCGGTGCGGATCACTGTCCCCCCCCTGATCAACCAGTTCCTCAACCTGGCGAAGAACTCCTCCCTGGCCATGACCATCGGCGTCATGGAGCTGACCTACCAGGCCCGCCAGGTGGAGAGCTACACCTTCAAGGGGTTCGAGGCGTTCACCGCCGCCACCCTGGTTTACCTGGTGCTTTCGGTGGTCATCACCGCCCTGATGGACCAGTACAACAACAGGGTACTCAACCCCCAGAGGGGATAACGGCAGATGGGGTAGCTTAAAACCAGTCAGCATCAATCAGCGAGAGGTACAGTATGGATGGGCTCTTCGATTTTCAAGTAATTACTAACAATTTCACCTATTTCATGGTGGGCCGCTACCCCGAGGGACCCCTCGGCGGGCTGGGGCTGACCCTCTACCTGGCAGCGGTATCCTGCATACTCTCCTTCTTCGGCGGGCTGATACTGGGGCTTCTCAGCCTCTCACGCCATGCCGCCATCAGGTATCCGGTCAATCTATTCATCAACACCTTCAGGGGGATGCCGCTCCTCATGGTGATCTTCTGGATGTACTTCCTCCTCCCCGCACTGCTGGGGAAGACCGTGCCGGAGAGCCGGACGGTCATCATGGGGCTGACCATATTCACCTCGGCATACATGTCACAGATCGTCATTGCCGGCATCAAGGGGATCCCCAAGGGGCAGACCGAGGCGGCAATCTCTACCGGCCTGAAACCATGGCAGGCAATGGTCTACGTCGTCCTCCCCCAGGGGCTGCGTAACATGATCCCCTCCTTTGTCAACCAGTTCGTCTCCCTCATCAAGGACACCTCCCTGGCCTTCATCGTCGGGGTCTCCGAGCTCACCCACGTGGCTACTCAGGTCAACAACCGGACCATGTCGTCGCCAACGGAGATATTTATCTTCATCGCCGTTGTTTATTTCCTCATCTGCTACGCCTTCACCACCCTCTCCCGCTGGCTGGAGGGGCGGCTCGCCTGGCGCAAGGCCATCTGACAGGACAAAAGCAGAGGGAAATTATGCGGGCGCCTCGTTGTCGGGGCGCCCGTTTTTTTCAGCCGGAGTCTTGAGGAGGCGAATTGGTAACTTATAATAAAGTGGTCCGGCGAGCTGTTCATTGTCGCCACTCTGGAATGCAGAGGAGCATGGCTGTCATGGAGTCTGTATGCGCTGTCATGGATTTGCCGCTTTATTTAGCCTCCTGGTTGCCCTTTTTCCCATTACAACCCCTGCCCATGCCCTGGAAAAGGCGACAATCCAGCTCAAATGGCTGCACCATTTCCAGTTCGCCGGCTACTACATGGCGCTGGAAAAGGGGTTCTATCGTGATGCCGGGCTGGACATTGTCATAAGGGAGGGGGGACCAGCCGTGGAGGTGGAGCGGGAGGTCGCGTCCGGGAGGGCCGACTTCGGTACCGGCACCTCGTCCCTGCTCCTATATCTTGCCAAGGGTGAAGATTTAGTCGTCCTCGGGCAGATATTCCAGCACTCGCCGGCCATCTTCCTCACCCCCAGGAAAACAGGCATCCGCTCCATAAAGGAGATGGCTGGGAGGCGCTTCATGTACGCCAACCAGCATGGCGACATGGGAGCGCTGCTGAAGCGGCACGGCGTGGAAGAGAGCCGAATAGTCAAGGTCTCCCACAATGGGGATCCGGCCAACCTCTTGAAAGGCAAGGCCGACGTCATGCTCGCTTACAGCTTCAACGAGCCATTCTTCCTTGAGGCGGTGGGAGAGCCATACCTGACATTTTCCCCACTCTCATTCGGCATAGATTTCTACGGGGACAACCTCTTTACCACCAAGCGGATGGTCAGGGAGAGACCGGAGTTCACCAAGGCTTTCCGCGACGCCTCCCTGCTCGGCTGGCGTTACGCCTTGGAACATAAGGCGGAAGCCGTAGAGCTGATCCATAGTAAATACACCGCGGGTATGAGCCGGGAGTGGCTGCATTTCGAGGCTGATCAGGTGGATAACCTGGTCCAGCCGGATCTTGTGGAGATAGGATACCAGAGCCTGGAGCGCTGGCAGAGAATCGCCGACACTTTTGCGGAGCTTGGCATGCTCCCCAAGGGGTTCGATCCTAGTCCCGTCATCTACGCGCCACGGCAGATAAGGGACTACGGTCCCCTGCTGGGGGTGATCGTTTTTGCCGCGGCAGCCATAGGGGTACTGGCCTGGATGGTAACTACCTTCAGGCGACTGAACATCAAGCTTGAGAATGAGATCGTGGAGCGCAGGGGGGCAGAGAAGGCGCTTAGGGAGAGGGAGGAGCTCTTCTCCCTCTTCATGAAGCATTCCCCCCTCTACACCTACATAAAACGGGTAGAAGAGAACCAAAGCCGGGTGGTCGCGGCAAGCGACAACTTCATCGACCTGACCGGCTTGAAGGCGGAAGAGATGGTCGGCCGTACCATGGAAGAGCTCTTCCCCCCCGAGTTCGCCCGCAAGATAACCGAGGACGATCTGTCAGTGGTGCGTGAAGGCAGGCCGATCCAGCTTGACGAGGAGTTCGGCGGCAGGAGTTTTACGACCATAAAGTTCCCCATAGCAATGAATGGCAGAAGTAGCCTCTTGGCCGGATTTACCATGGATGTGACCGAGAGGGTGCGGGCGGAGAGGGCTCTGCGGGAGAGCGAGGAGAGGCACCGGGTCATCCTGCGGACCGCCATGGAGGGGTTCTGGCTGGTGAACATGGAGGGGCGGCTTCTGGAGGTGAATGACGCTTATTGCCGCATGAGCGGTTACGTCCGGGAGGAGCTCCTGACCATGGGGATAAGTGATCTGGAGGCAGCCGAAACCGCCGAGGAGATATCCTCGCACATGAAATTACTGACAGAGATCGGGAGCGACTCCTTCGAGACCAGGCATCGGCGCAGGGACGGGAGCCTGTTTGATCTGGAGATCAATGCCCAGCACAGCACTCTCGAAGGGGGGAGTTTCGTGGTATTCATGCGGGATATCACCGGGCGCAAGCGAGCCGAGGAAAAGAGGCGGATGCTGGAGAGCCAGCTCTTCCATGCCCAGAAGCTGGAGAGCCTGGGGGTCCTGGCCGGAGGGATAGCCCATGATTTCAACAATATCCTCATGGCAGTCATGGGGAACGCCGAGCTTGCCCTGATGCGTCTAGGCAAGGAGTCTCCAGTAGCAGAGAACCTGCAGCGTATCGAGCAGGCAGCTGCCCGTGCCGCCGACCTTGCCAGGCAGATGCTCGCCTACTCGGGCAAGGGGAGATTTGTTGTCGAGAGGATCGATCTGAATCACCTCCTTGAGGAGATGCTCCCCATGCTCCAGGCATCCATCTCCAAGAAGGTGGTGCTGCATCTCAATCCGACATCCAGGATTCCAAGCGTCCAGGCCGATGCCACCCAGTTGCGCCAGATAGTGCTAAATCTGGTGATCAATGCCTCCGAGGCCATCGGGGAGAGGAGCGGCATCATTGCCATCTCCACCGGCTGCATGCGCTGCGATAGCAGCTGCATCAAGGGGCTCTTGTTTGCCTACGAAATCAGCGAGGGGTTCTACACCTATCTGGAGGTCACGGATACGGGTTGCGGCATGGATGAAGAGACCCTCGCCAGGGTCTTCGACCCATTCTTTTCCACGAAGTTCACCGGCCGCGGCCTGGGGATGGCCGCCGTGCTGGGAATCATCAGGGGGCACAAGGGGGGGATCAGGGTGGAGAGTACCCCCGGTAAGGGGAGTAGCTTCAGGATATTGTTGCCGGCCAGCGATGCATTGCCGGAACTAGTCGAAGAAGGTGCAGGCATTGACGAGCGCCGCTTCTCGGGGACGGTCCTCCTGGTCGACGACGAGGAGACTGTGCGCGCTGTAGGGAGCGAAATGCTCATGAGCCTGGGGCTCGGGGTCGTTACCGCCGCAGACGGGCGCGAGGCGCTGGACCTGCTGCGTGTCAGGGATGACATAGACTTGGTGATTCTCGACCTGACCATGCCGATCATGGACGGGGAGGAGTGCTGTCGCGAGTTGCGGCTGATCAGGCCGGATATGATGGTAATTGTGTCAAGCGGTTACAGTGAGGAAGATGTTGCCAAGCGCTTCAAGGGGGAGCCGGTGGCCGGTTTCATTCAGAAGCCCTATGATTTGCCAACTCTCAAAAAAGTGTTGACGGGGATCGTCTGACGTTTCCGTGCTGCCACATCGCATCAGAACATCAGCAGGTGCAGCACTCCGCGGATGAGGATGCCGGCAACCACCCCGGTGATGGCTGGCCTGATCACCGAGGCGCAGCGGCTCCCCGCGGAGATGAGTACCGCCACGCCGACGATGTCGCAGGGGTTGGTGATGAAGCCGGCCATCCTGTTCAGCTCCTGCACGGTGATGGCCCCCTCCTTGAGGAGATTCAGGGTGACCCCCATCATGGCGGTGCCGCCGGCCAGGTACTTGGTGGCCAGGGGGAGCACCGCGGCTGCCGGGAAGCCGATGAGTCGGAAGAGTGGGGTGATCGCCGTTTCCAAGAGGCCGATGGCGCCTGTGGCCTTGAGGATGTTCACCAGGAAGATGGCGAGGATGAGGATGGGGATGGTGCCGATGATCACCTGTACCCCCTCCTGACCGCCGCTGATCATCAGGTTGAGGATGGTCGACTTTTTGTTGTCCGACGGTGGGGGGAGCTCACCCGAGTCCGCCGGGTGGGAGTCGTCTGCACCCCGGGCGAAGATGTAGTAGGTGAGGGCGGCCGCGGAAAGACCGCCGATCGCCGAAGTGAGCATGATCGCCCAGAGGTTCAGGCCGGAGGCCACCATGGGGAAGACCACGTTGGCCTGGGAGAGGGTGAGGACCATGGCCAGGGTTGCGGCGATCTGCCTCCTGGATGTGCCGTCCTTCTCCATGATCGCCAGGGTGGCCAGGGGGGCGGCGAAGCTGACCAGCAGCATCTGCACGATGGCGAACGCACCGGCTCCTGGGATGCCGAAGAGGCGCAGCAGCGGCCGTAGCAGGCGGGCCACCATCGCCAGGACACCCCTTGCATCCAGCACCTTCATGATCGCCATCATGATCACCAGCACCGGCATTAGCACGTACAGGGAGAGGTCAAGGCCGGCCTTCCCCGATACGAGCATTATCTTTACCAGATCTTCCATGGATCGCTCCGTTTCAGCCGAATCATCCCCGCGCAGTGAATATTCTGCAAGATCCTTTCAAAGTCAATGATTTCCTCTAAATACTGTTTGACAGTCACCGGCTGATTTACCTATAAACCTCAAGAGCCTTCTCTGAAGGCTAGGAAACGTCACGAGATCCGGGGAGTTGTCCCCCGGTTGGAGGAGCAGCAAGATGGGATACAGGAACCTGCAGGAGTGCGTTGCCGACCTGGAGCAGCGTGGTATGCTGGTCAGGATCGAGACGGAGATCGATCCTGACCAGGAGATGGGGTGCATACAGCGCAGGGTCTACGAGGCGGGGGGGCCGGCGCTCCTCTTCACCAATCCCAAGGGGGGCTCCTTTCCCATGCTCGGGAACCTCTTCGGTACCCTGGAGCGGACCCGTTTCCTCTTCCGCGATACTCTGGGAAGGATAGAGAAGCTGGTTTCACTCAAGATCAACCCTGCGGCTGCCCTGAAAAATCCACTGGTCTATGCCGGGACGCTTCCGGCGGCCATGAGCCTCCTCCCCAGGTGCGTGGCAAACGGCCCGATCCTCGGCAACCGGACTACCATTGACCGGTTGCCCCAGCTCAAATCCTGGCCCATGGACGGCGGTCCGTTCATCACCCTCCCACAGGTTTATTCGGAGAGCGTCAGCCGCCCGGGGCTGCGCCACTCCAACCTGGGGATGTACCGGGTGCAGCTCTCCGGCAACCGTTACGAGACAAACCGGGAGGTGGGTATCCACTACCAGATCCACCGGGGGATAGGGGTGCACCACAGCGAGGCGATCGAGAAGGGGTTACCCTTCCGGGTGAGCATCTTCGTCGGCGGCCCACCCTCCCTGACCGTGGCCGCGGTCATGCCCCTCCCCGAAGGTCTTCCCGAGCTCTCCTTCGCCGGCCTTCTCGGCGGCCACCGGCTCCCCATGGTCTGCCGGCCAGGGCTGCTCCCCATGCCGGCGGAGGCCGATTTCTGCATCACCGGGATCATCGACCCGGATAAAACACTCCCCGAGGGGCCCTTCGGCGATCACCTCGGGTACTACAGTCTGGCCCACGACTTCCCGGTGCTCCGGGTGGAGGAGGTCTTCCACCGCCACGGCGCCATCTGGCCCTTCACCACCGTCGGACGCCCCCCCCAGGAGGACACCTCCTTCGGCGCTTTCATCCACGAACTGACCGGTGAGCTGATCCCCACGGTGCTCCCCGGCATCAGGGGGGTTCATGCGGTGGACGCCGCCGGGGTCCATCCGCTCCTCCTGGCAATCGGCAGCGAGCGCTACGTCCCCTACGCCGAGCGGCGGGAGCCGCTGGAGCTCCTTACCCAGGCCAGTGCCATCTTCGGCCAGGGGCAGCTCTCCCTTGCCAAGTACCTCTTCATAGTTCCCCACGAGGACAATCCGCCGGATATCCACCACGTTGACGAGTTCCTGCGGTTTGTCCTGGAGAGGGCCGACTGGCGCACCGATCTCCACTTTCACACCGCCACCACCATCGACACCCTGGACTACTCCGGCAGCGCCCTCAACAGGGGGTCGAAACTGGCCGTGGCCGTGGCCGGCCAGGTAAGGCGGGCACTCTCCACGGAGCTCCCCCCTGGCCTGCGCCTGCCGGAAGGCTTTTTAAACCCCCGCATCTGTCTCCCCGGGGTCGTGGCGGTTTCCGGGCCCTCCTGCACGAGCGGCCGCAACTCAGCCGATCCGGTGATGGAGTCATTCTGTCTGGAGCTGGAGGAGTCT
The DNA here is from genome assembly GCA_937871715.1 of uncultured Geobacter sp. Lineage (GTDB taxonomy): Bacteria > Desulfobacterota > Desulfuromonadia > Geobacterales > DSM-12255 > CALMBF01. The sequence continues at coordinate 59,129 of CALMOE010000288.1, forward strand.
GGCTCTCTGCCGGACGGGCTACCCCTGGTGGTCGTGGTTGATGACAGCGACTTCACCTCCCGCACCCTGAACAACTTCCTCTGGAGCGTATTTACCCGTTCCAACCCGGCCTCGGACATCTATGGCATCGGCTCGTTCACCCACTGCAAGCACTGGGGGTGCCGGGGGGGGCTGGTGATCGACGCCCGTGTAAAGCCCTACCATGCCCCGCCACTGGTGGAGGACCCGGCGGTAGTTAGCCGCGTCGAGGCCCTGGCCGCCCCCGGCGGGCCGCTGCATGGACTCTATTAGGGAAAGCCGTTCCAAGGCGATTGTCCGTAGGGAGCTTGCCATCGTTGACATCCTTTTCAGCTTCGTGCCATAATTGCTAAATTATTTTACTCAGGCTAAAAGCGGTTGGCCGGTGGCCGCCGCTCCCTTTCCGCAAACTGCCGCAGTTCAGATCAGGAGCCAGTTTCGTCAATGTCTTTTGTCCATCTCCATCTCCATACCCAGTACTCTCTCCTGGACGGCGCAAACCGCCTGGGGGACCTGGTCAAGAAGGCCCAGGAGTACAACATGCCGGCCGTGGCCATCACCGACCATGGCAACATGTTCGGCGCGGTCGAGTTTTACCTCAAGTGCAAGGAGAAGGGGATCAAGCCGATCGTCGGCTCCGAGGTCTACATCGCCCCTACATCCCGTTTCAGCCGGGAGGGGAGCGAGGAGGTTTCCGGCTATCACCTGGTGCTCCTCTGCCAGGACATCACCGGCTACCGCAACCTCTCCTACCTGGTCTCCGCCGGCTTCAAGGAGGGGTTCTACTACAAGCCCCGCATTGACAAGGAACTCCTGGAGAAGCACAGCGAGGGGCTGATCTGCCTCTCCGCCTGCCTCAAAGGGGAGGTGGCCTATCTGGCGGGCCGGGGGAAGATGGACGAGGCTAGGTCCGCGGCCCGCTGGTACGCCGATCTCTTTCCGGGCCGCTACTACCTTGAGCTGCAGGAGAACACCCTTCCGGAGCAGGCGGTTGCCAACCAGCGGCTGATGGAGATCGCAGGGGAGCTCAGCCTCCCCCTGGTGGCCACCAACGACTGCCATTACCTGAACAGGGAGGATGCCAGGGCCCACGAGGTTCTCCTCTGCATCCAGACCGGCAAGACCATGAACGACGAGAAGCGGATGCGCTTCTCCGCCGAGGAGTTCTATGTGAAATCCCCGGAGGAGATGGCCGCCGCCTTCCACTATGCGCCAGAGGCCATCGCCAACACCATGGTGATCGCCGATCAGTGCAACCTTGACCTGGGGAATTTCAAGACATACCACTTCCCCAAGTACGATCCACCCGAGGGGTTGACCCTGGACGACATGCTTGCCGCTGCGGCGAGAAACGGCCTGGACGCCCGCCTGGCGGCCATCAAGGCTAAGAAGCCGGACTTCACGGCCGAGCAGGAGAAGGGCTATCGTGACCGCCTGGAGATCGAGCTTGCCTGCATCAAGCAGATGGGGTTTCCAGGTTATTTCCTCATTGTTGCCGACTTCATCAACTGGGCCAAGGACCACGGCATACCGGTCGGCCCCGGCAGGGGCTCGGCGGCCGGCTCCCTGGTCGCCTACGCCATCCGCATCACCGACATCGACCCTATCCCCTACAACCTCCTCTTCGAGCGGTTCCTCAATCCGGAACGGATCTCCATGCCCGATATCGACGTAGACTTCTGCACCGACCGGCGTGAGGAGGTGATTCGCTACGTCAGCGAGAAGTACGGGCAGGATAAGGTCTGCCAGATCATCACCTTCGGCACCATGTCGGCCAAGGCAGTCATCCGGGACGTCGGCCGGGCGCTGGACATGGCCTACGGCGAGGTGGACAGGATCGCCAAGCTGGTGCCCGAGGTGCTGAGCATCACCCTGGAGCAGGCCCTCAAGCAGGAGCCGAAGCTGCCGGAGATGATGAACAGCGATCCCCGGGTGAAGGAGCTGATCGAAATTGCCCTGCGTCTGGAGGGTCTTACCCGCCACGCCTCCACCCACGCAGCCGGCGTGGTTGTCGCCCCCGATGCCATGGAGGAGTTCTGCCCGGTCTACAAGGACCAGAAGACCGGCTCCATCAACACCCAGTACTCCATGAAGTACGTGGAGAAGATTGGCCTGGTTAAGTTCGACTTTTTGGGTCTCAAGAACCTGACGGTCATCGACAACGCAGTCAAGCTGATCCGGGCCGGCAAGGATCCTGATTTCGACATCAATACTCTGGGCGACGACGATGCCGAGAGCTACGCTCTCATCTCCGAGGGGAACACCACCGGCGTATTCCAGCTGGAATCCTCGGGGATGAAGGAGATGCTCATCAAGCTCAAGCCCTCCTGCTTCGAGGATGTCATCGCCGCCTGCGCCCTCTACCGCCCAGGCCCACTGGGGTCGGGGATGGTGGACGACTTCATCGACCGCAAGCACGGCCGCAAGGAGGTCGTCTACGATCTCCCCCAGCTGGAGCCGATCCTCAAGGACACCTACGGGGTCATCGTCTACCAGGAGCAGGTCATGCAGATCGCCAGGACCCTGGGGGGGTACTCCCTGGGGGGCGCCGACCTGCTGCGCCGCGCCATGGGTAAGAAGGACCCGGCGGAGATGGCCAAGCAGAAGGATATCTTCCTTGCCGGAGCCAAGGAGAACGGCATCGACCTGAAGAAGGCGGAGGGGATCTTCGACCTGATGGCCAAGTTCGCCGAGTACGGCTTCAACAAGTCCCACTCCGCCGCCTACGCCCTGGTCGCCTACCACACCGCCTATCTAAAGGCCCACTACCCGGTGGAGTTCCTGGCGGCGCTGCTCACCGAGGACATGGGGAGCACGGACAAGGTGGTGAAGAACATCGCCGACTGCCGCGGCATGGGGATCGAGGTGCTGCCGCCGGACATCAACCTCTCTGACCTCTCCTTCCGGGTCATCGGCAACTCAATCCGTTTCGGTTTCGGCGCCATCAAGAATGTCGGCGAGTCGGCCATCCTGGCGATCCTGGAGGCCAGGGGTGACAAGCCGTTCGCCAGCCTGTTCGACTTCTGCGAGCGGGTCGACCTGCGCAAGGTTAACAAGCGGGTCATGGAGGCCCTCATCAAGTGCGGTGCCTTCGACTCCAGCGGCGGCAGGCGCTCCGCCATGTTCGCCGCCCTGGAGGAGGCTGCTAACCTGGGGCAGAAGATTCAGGAGGAGCGGGATAGCGCCCAGACATCCCTCTTCGGCACCGCCGAGATCGTCAAGGGGAACGGCAACGGCGCCGGCAAGCTGCCAGAGATACCCGAGTGGGATGACAAGCTCCGTCTAGGTTTCGAGAAGGAGGCCCTGGGGTTCTACATCACCGGCCACCCCCTGGGGCGCTACGCCGCGGAGATAAAGCGCTTCGCCTCCTTCGACACCGCCTCCATGGCCGAGCTGCCGGACAAGACCGAGGTGCGGGTCTGCGGTGTGGTGAGCGCCCTGAAGGAGTACATCACCAAGAAGAACGAGAGGATGGGGTTCGTCACCATCGAGGACATGCTCGGCGGGGTGGAGGTGGTGGTGCTCCCCAACATCTACCCCCAGGTGGCCGAACTCCTCAAGGGGGAGGACCCACTGCTGGTGGGTGGTCAGTTCGAGAAGGGGGAGAAGGCCAACAAGATCATCGCCTCCTCCGTGCAGCTCCTCATGGAGGTGAGCGCACGGGAGACGAAGGGGGTCAACGTCACCCTCAAGGGGGATGCCATTGACCCGCCACTCCTGGAGAGGCTGAAGGAGGTCCTCCTGCGCCACCGAGGCAGCTGCCGCTCCAGGCTGCACATAGTCCTCCCCGATCTCTGCACAACTGTTCTGCGTCTCCCCGAGTCGTGCCAGCTCTCCCCCACAGAGGGATTATCGCTGGAAGTGGAAGGGTTGTTGGGCTATAATGCCGTCTCTTTCGAGTAGGAGGTTGCTGAAAACAAAGTTTCAGCGTAGCTAAAAACAGCCATCTCGTCGCCGTCCTCGAAAGCCGCCTTGTGCGGCGTAGCGCTGCTTACGCCTCCGCGGGTCTTCCTGCGGGTGCAGCGATCTGACTATTTTTGAGCAACCTTGTGGTTTTTAAACTCGGTTTTTGATGATGTGAATAAAGTGATTTTTT
>CALMOE010000289.1 GCA_937871715.1 uncultured Geobacter sp.
AGGTGCAGGAGTCCTCTTCCAGCATCCGCGTCCCCGCCGAGAGACTCGACCTGCTGGTGAACCTCGTGGGTGAACTGGTCACTGTGCAGGCAAGGCTCAGCCAGACGGCGGCAAAAAACAGGGACAGCGAGCTGGTCGCAGTGGCCGAGGAGGTGGAGAGGCTGACCTGCGAGCTGCGCGACAATGCCCTGAGTATCCGCATGCTCCCCATCGGCACCACCTTCAGCAAGTTCCGCCGCCTGGTGCGGGACCTCTCCGCCGAGCTGGGGAAGGAGATTGAGATGATCACCTCCGGCGAAGAGACCGAACTGGACAAGACGGTCATCGAGAGGCTCAACGATCCCCTGGTACACCTGATCCGCAACAGCATAGACCACGGCATAGAGTCCCCAGAGGCCAGGGGGGCAGCCGGCAAACAGAGGAAGGGGAGCATTCATCTGGCCGCCGTGCATTCCGGCGACAGCGTCCTCATAACCATCCGTGACGACGGCGCCGGCCTGGACAGGGAGGCGATCAGGGCAAAGGCGGTGGAGAAGGGGCTCCTCCCGGCCAGCGGCGAGTTCTCCGACAGGGAGATCTTCGAGCAGATATTCGCCCCCGGCTTCTCCACGGCAAGCAAAATCACCAGCGTCTCCGGCCGCGGCGTGGGTATGGATGTGGTGAAGAAGGCCATCGAGGCGCTGCGGGGGAGCATCGACCTCTCCAGCGAAAGTGGGAGGGGGACCACGATTACCGTCAGGATCCCCCTGACCCTGGCGATCATCGAGAGCCTTCTGGTTGAGATCGGCAACGACAGGTTCGTTCTCCCCCTCTCCCTGGTGGACGAATGCGTAGAGCTGACCAGGGAGGACATATCCAGGTCCCACGGCAGGAACCTGGCCAATGTCCGTGGCCGTCTCATCCCCTACGTGCCGCTGCGGGAGCGATTCGGCGTCCATGGGGCGTCGCCGGAGATCGAGCAGATTGTCATCACTCGGGTGGATAGTCTCAGGGTCGGTTTCGTAGTGGACAACGTCATCGGCGAGCACCAGACGGTGATCAAGTCTCTCGGCCGGATGTACAAGGAGGTGGTGGGTGTTTCCGGTGCCACCATCCTTGGAGACGGGTCGGTAGCCCTGATCCTGGACATCCCCCAACTGCTGCACTGCGCGGAGCTGGAGGAGGGCTTCGCGCAGACCGGTCATGCCGCGGCATAGCAGAAGGAAATCGTGAAAATATCAGACGTACGGATCAGCTGCGGTCCGTGAGATGCGCCGGGCCGCCAGACCCCTTTCCCTTCAGGGGAGGAAGGGAGTGGTGATTCCCATGAGAGAGAAGCTGCGCCATATAGACGTAAGGGGAGAGACCCCCATATCCCGCGATATACAGATCGTCACTGATGGCAATGAAGTTCGCCATGAGCTGCTGCGGTGGGGAGAAAACGACGACAGCAGCCTGCTTGTCTGCAAGCTGATGGATCAGCTGGCCGAGGCCAATTTTCTCACCGGATACGTCCGCGCCCTGAACAGTGGCCTGGAGCCGGACGGACTCTACCTCACGGCTGCCAGGTGGCTCTTTGATTTCCTGCACTACAACCTCTTGGTATTCGACCCCCCTACGGGTCAGGGGAGGCCGCGGGTCTTTGCCTCCATCCGCACCGACTCCTGCCGCGAGGAGATCCTCTTCCTGCTGAAGGGGTTCAACGGCGTCAGCCTGGCGGATGTGCAGGGATACGAGAGTCTAGGGCTGGAGAGGCACAAGCCCGGCGGGGGGTTCAACCGTGTCCTCTGCCACAATCTCCCCGACGGGGGTGGGAGCATCACCTTCTTCTGGGGGGAGGAGGGGTGCCGCCAGTTGTCTTCCCATTTCATCTCCTACATGGGTGAGAGTTTCAGCCAGGCAATGGAAAACAGCATCTCCCTGGCCAGGCAGCGGGACCTCTCCATGCGTGACCCCCTTACCGGCCTGTTCAACCGGCGCATATTCGAGGAGATGCTCGACATCGAGGGGGCTAGGCGGGAGCCGGTGCCAATGGCGATCGCCCTGATCGATATCGACGACTTCAAGAGGATAAACGACACCTACGGGCATCAGGCCGGTGATACGGTCCTCGCCGGTTTCGGCGACTTCCTGCGCCGGAGCTGCCGCCGGGCCGACCTGGTGGCCAGGTACGGCGGGGAGGAGTTCGCCCTCCTCCTCACCACCAACTCGGTGAATGGCACCCTTGATTTCATGGAGAAGACTCTTCAGAGACTGTCGGAAAAGAGATTCAGGATGTTCGGTGGCGGCAGCATCAGGGTTACGGCCAGCATCGGCATAGCCCAGAGCCGCTGCGGCAGCGGCTGCGATCCGCGCGAACTGCTGCGTCGCGCGGACCTGGCCCTCTACCGGGCCAAGCATGGCGGCAAGAACAGGGTGTGCAGCGCGGATCCACCCCCTGCCGTGAAGATTGTGCCGCGCTCCGGGATGACGCGGGAGCCGGTCATGCTTGCGGCCTGAACAGTTTCACACTGACAGCATTTAGCCTGACACGGAGGCCGAGATGTTCAGTTATGGCATAGAGGAGAGCGGCAGCGGCTCCTCGCGACGGTTGACACTTCACCTCGGCGGGGAGGTAACCTTCGCTCACCTGGACGAAATGCAGCGGGTGTTAAACAACGTTCTCCATGTCTGCAGCCATCTGGTGATCAATGCCGAGCTGGTACGAAAGGCTGACGTCTCCCTCTTCATGCTTCTCTGCGTAACCCACAGCATGGCCATCCTGCAGAAAAAAAAGCTGTCCGTCATAGGGTCCCTTCCCCGGGGCGCAATTACCCAGAGCGAATACCTGGTCTATTCGCGTCAAGGTTCATGCCTGATGGTAAGAGAGGGGGAGTGCCGCTACTTCAAGACGATTTGCGGCGAGATTGGCACGGAAGGCGCTCTCCCCGCGGCCGCGTGAGGTGCTCTCCCACGGAGGAGATATGGAGGAGCAAGGCAAGGTTGACATTCTGCAGGATATCGAGTCCGGGCTGATCTGCCCGGCGGCTGCCGGGAGCGGCTCTGTCAGTGGAAAATGCCGGCAATGCCGCCGTGACTGGGTAGAGCAGTGCGTCGGCCGCTATAAACGCCTGATAGAGGCGATGGCAGATTATGTCTATACCGTGGAGATAGCTGACGGAGTGCCGGTGAGGACGGTGCATGGATATAACTGCGCCGTGGTGACCGGTTACCTCCCAGAGGAGTATGCCGCCATCCCGTCTCTCTGGTTCGAGATGATCCACCCGGAAGACCGGGAGGCGGTGCTGGAAAAGAGCTCGCGGATACTGAGGGGGGAGGCGGTCCAACCTTTTGAGCACCGCATACTCCACAAGGATGGCTCCATCCGCTGGGTAAGAAACGCCCCATCCCTCTGGGGGGATCTGGGTAATGGGGTGATTGTCTACGATGGCCTTATCAGGGACATCACGGAGAGGAAGCGTTTCGAGGAGCAGCTGATCAAGCAGGCGAACTACGATTTTCTCACCGGCCTCCCCAACCGCTACCTATTCCACGACAGGATGAAGAGCTCCATGGCCTTCGTTGACCGCCACAAACAGTTTCTGGCCGTCATCCTCCTGGATCTTGACAGGTTCAAGAATGTCAACGACACCTTTGGCCACACCGCAGGCGACCTGATCCTCAAGGATGCTTCGGCGCGCATCTGCCGGTGCATCAGACGTTACGATACCGCGGCTCGCATCGGCGGGGATGAATTCGTCATCCTGCTCAACGACATCGGCAATGAAAGTAACCTCACCCTGTTCACCGAGAAGCTGATTGGCCAGTTTGCTGAGCCGTTTTTCGTGGATGGAGAGGAGGTGTTCGTCACCGTAAGCGCCGGCATAGCCATCTTCCCCGCTGACGGCGACAGTGTGGAGATGCTCATAAAGAACGCCGATGCGGCCATGTACCATGCCAAGGAGCAGGGGAGAAACTGTTTCCGCTTCTTCACCGAGAATATGAACATCAAGGTGCGCGAAAGGCTGGTAATGGAATCCAGGCTCCGCAGGGCGCTGGAGCGGGGTGAATTCTCTCTTCAGTACCAGCCGCGGCTTTCCATCGATGGCGGGGTAATCACCGGGATAGAGGCACTGCTCCGCTGGCATCCGGCAGGGTCAGCCGAGGTGTCCCCAGCTGAATTCATCCCTCTCCTGGAAGAGACCGGCCTAATCCTGCCGGTCGGCGAGTGGGTTTTGCGTACGGCGGCCGCCCAGAATCGAATCTGGCAGGAGGTATTGAGGAGCCCAATACCTGTCGCGGTCAACATCTCGGCACGCCAGTTCAGGCAGTACAGTCTGGCTGAAACCGTACGCGGGATCATGGAGGGGAGCGGAATCGGTCCAGGCTTGCTGGAGATAGAGCTCACCGAAAGCATCCTCATCCAGGATGCCGACGAGGCGACCCGCACCATCAGGGAGCTGAAGGAGATGGGGATATCCATCTCAGTGGACGATTTCGGTACAGGCTACTCATCCCTCAGCTATCTGAAACGGTTCGATGTCGATTATCTCAAGATCGACAAGTCGTTCGTCAGGGGGGTGGCCTTCGACGAAAACGACGCCGCCATCGTCACCGCCATAATTGCCATGGCCCACGGCCTCAGGCTCAAGGTGGTGGCAGAAGGGGTGGAGACGCGGGAGCAGCTGGAGTTTCTCGCCGGTCTCGGCTGCGATGAGGTTCAGGGGTACTACTTCAGCAGGCCCCTCCCCGTTGCCGAAATAGAGGGCTTCATCCTCGGCCGTGGTGTTATGCCTGCCGCGTCCGACAGGGGTTCCAGCTGCCCGCCGATCCGCTCTGCTCCCACGTCCACCAATCCCCTCACCCCCCCAACCATGTGGCACGACTTTTGATTGATATAGTGTTAGGGGTTGCCCCCTGCGATTGAAAAACCCTTGCAACTTGTTGAAAGCATATGTGGTCCGGCAAAGAAGCCGGCTTTGTCAGTGTCAAAAATCTGACCACGTGTCAATGTTTCAGGAGGTCTCAGCATGACGAGCTGCACGGTTGTTGAAGGTGAAAGTGGAGACGGCAGGAACAGGACCGTCAGGATCAGCGGGGAGGTATGCTTCTGCAACGATGGTGAACTGCAGCAGGAGCTCTACCAAGCCCTGCATGGCTGCGATTGCCTGGAGTTGGAGTGCCATGGGCTGACCAGGATCGATCACTCCCTGGTCATGCTCATCTGCAGCACCCACCGCACCGCGGAGATGCTCAACAAGCGGTTCATACTGCGGGTCGGCCCCTGGGGGATGGTTGATGTCCGCCATGCACCTCTGCAACTCCCCCGTCAGCGAGGCTGTCTCTTCGACGGCAGCCGCAAGTGCCGCTTCTGGCGACTCCTCTCCGCCCCGTTTTTCGTGGGGAAAGGCGGGGCAAGGGGGGGGAGATTGCCGTTCGGGGGGAGCTCCCCCGGAGCGACATCTTGAGGAGCCTACAGGGTGACTCTATGAGGCGCGGCATACGGCGCTCGCTCAGGGAAAGGGCCTGCCTCCTCCTGGCGGATATGGAGGCGGCGCTACTCGAACTTGGAAGCGCGCCCGAAGACATGGCGGCAGTGGGGAGGGTCATCAGAACCGCCGGCTGCCTTAGCAGGTCCGGGGGGAAGCTGGGGACTAGGGGGATCGCCCCCCTTGCCGGGGAGATGGAGTCCCTTTTTCATCTCGTCCTCGGTGGGAAGGTCACTCTTAACTGGAGACTGACCGGCTTGGCCCTGGTCGCCGCTGACCGGATCAGGGGGATGCTGGCCGTGCCGGACGGTGCCGGCGGCCGTGGCGAATCCGGCCAGATCCTTCTCGAAGGGCTGCGCGTCCTGCGCCGTACCACGGAGCAGTGAGGAGAGGGGCAGCATGCATATCCCCCCCGGGGGGTGAGGCGCCGGGCTCTGCCAGCCGGGTTGGGTCGGGTGGAGGCTTCAAGCTGGGGCATCTTGCCGCCATCTTCTTAGTCATATCCTTCTGCCTGGTGGTGGCCATCACAACACTCATCGTGGTGCGCCATGAGCGGAGCGAGATGCTGGAGCATGCGGAACATATCGCCGGAATCATTCTCGAACAGAATCTCTCGATCCACAAATACTTCACTGAACGGCTGGAGCCACGGCTTTTTGCCGCTACCGGGGATAAGCCACCCGGCCACTTCGATCCGGTCTGGATGTCCTCCACCTATGCGGTGCGAGAGATATATAAAGGGGCGAGGGGCGCCAGCCATGGTGATTATTACTACAAGGAGTTCGCCGTAAATGCCCGCAGCCCGGAAAACGAGGCCGACGAGGTGGAGAGGGGGTTCATCCGGGGGGTGAACGGCGGCGGTCCGGCCAGCATCTCCATGGTCAGGGAGATCGGCGGGGTGCCGTACTTCACCCTGCTGCGCAAGGGTGAGGTAATGGAGGGGTCCTGCCTTGTCTGCCACGGCGCCCCGGACAGGGCACCCAGTGGGCTGACAGCCATTTACGGCAGTGAGAGGAGCTTCCACCGGCGGGTTGGTGAGGTGGTGTCGGCGGTCTCCATCAGGGTGCCGCTCGGCGCCGCCTACGCAGATGCGGCCGAGTTGAGCAGACGGCTGTCCGGTGCATTGATAATGGTCTTCGCCCTCCTTCTTGTCTCCTTTGCCTGGTTCCTGCGCCGCTTCTATCTCAAACCGATAGCCGCCGTTCGGGACAAGGCGCTGCGGATCGCCGGCGACAGGCATCACCTGGAGAGCCCCATGCCAGAGTTCCACGGCAGGGAGTTCCGGGAGCTGGCGGATGCCTTCAACGTCATGTCCGGGAGGCTTCTCTCAAGCTTTGGCGAACTGAGCGAGCGGTTCAACCTCTTCATGGCCCATCTCCCCGGGATAGCGGTTATCAAGGATGCCAGCGGCAGGTATCTGTTTGTCAATGAAACCTGGAAGGAGTGCACCGGCCTCTACCGGGACGAGGAGTGGTTTCTGAAGAGCAGCCTGGATATCTGGCCGAGCGAAATTGCCGAGAATCTGCTTGATCACGACAGGAAAGCTCTCCTTGAGCAGAGCGGGGTCCGTTCCGTTGATCCCATATCCGTTGACGGCGTGACCCGCTACATGCTCAACGAGCGCTTCCTTTTGAAAAATACCTGCCATGAGATGGAGTATGTAGGGGTTATCGGTGTCGACATCACCGAGAGGATCGAGCTGGAGGAGCTCCTGCGCGCCAAGCAGGCGCAGCTGGATGCGGCAGCCATGGAGGTCACCCTGGCCGAGGAGCGGGAGCGGCGGCGGATCGCCGGGGAGCTCCACGATCAGGTGGGGCAGAGCCTTGTTCTCGCCAGGATGAAGATCTCCGTGCTCTCCATGGGGCTTGCCGGGGAAGAGATCCGGGAAAGCCTTCACGGCATAAGCGAGCTGCTCGGCAGATCCCTGCAGGATATCCGCACACTCACCTGCCGGCTCAGTCCGCCGCTCCTCGGCGACATCGGCCTGAAGGGCTCCCTTGAGTGGCTCGCTAGCCAGATGCTGGCCGATTACGGCTTGAAGGTTGTGCTAAGTGACGACGGAGAGGAGAAACCGCTAGATTCAGACATGTGCGCGGCGCTCTACCTTGCCGCCAGGGAGCTGCTGATAAACGTCGCCAAGCATGCCGCTGCCGATTTGGCCTTTGTCTCCCTGGAGCGGGACGTGGAGATGATCATCACCAGGGTGGAGGACAGGGGTGAGGGGTTTGACCCGGAGGTGGCGAGCCGGAAACTCCCCTCCGAGGGTGGCTTTGGTCTGATCAATATCCGTCGGCGGATCGAGCATTTGGGGGGGATGCTGTGGATCGATTCCTCCCCGGGCAAGGGGACAAGGGCAACCATCTCCCTCCCGGTTGCCAGCGGCTGAAAAGAAAGGAGAAGAACATGTCAATCAGGGTGCTTCTGGTGGACGATCACAGGATCGTGCTGGAGGGGCTGAATCTCATCCTCGCCCGGGAGAGCGACCTGGAGGTGGTGGCAGAGGCAGGCGATGGCGCCACCGGGGTGGCCCTGGCAGCTGAGCTCGTCCCGGACGTGGTGGTCATGGACATCTCCATGGGGGGGATGAACGGCATCGAGGCTACGCGGAGGATAAGCGCGGCCTCTCCACTGGTGAAGGTCCTCACCCTCTCCATGGTCACAGACCGGGCCTACGTGGTGGAGGCCCTTAAGGCCGGGGCAAAGGGGTACCTGGTGAAGGAGTGCGCCGCCGAGGAGCTCTCCGGCGCGATCCGAGCGATCAGCCAGGGTAACCCCTATCTGAGTCCGCAGATCACCGAACTGGTGGTGCGGGACTACATGCAGAGCGCAACGGAGGAGAGATCCACCGGCAACAGGAGGCTCTCCGCCCGGGAGCGGGAGGTGCTCCAGGCCATTGCCGACGGCAGGAGCACCAAGGAGATCGCCTATGACTTCGGGGTGAGCATCAAGACCGTGGAGACTCAGCGTTTGAACATCATGAAGAAGCTCGATCTCTACAGCGTCGCCGAGCTGACCAAATATGCCGTGCGCGAGGGGCTCTCCTGTCTGGGGTAGCCCCTCGCCCTTACTTGCCATACTCCATCCCCCTATGCCCGGTCATCGGGCATTCGGCGTCATTTCGACGCATATCTCTGATTCATAAAATCTAATCAGTGCCGATCATATATTACAAACGGACCGGGCGTCAGTTTCGAGGCCGCTGGCGACACACTGCCTCCGCGGATCGTCCGGCCGTGGCGTTCAATATGAGCTACGGGGAGGGGAATATGGCTGAGGGGGAATTTTCCGGGACGAGTCAGTATCTGACCTTCAGGTTGGCGGACGAGGTGTTCGCCCTGGACATCGGCAAGGTGCGGGAGGTTTTGGACTTCACCACTGTGACCAGGGTGCCGCGCACCCCCGACTTCATGCGGGGGGTGATCAACCTGCGGGGGAACGTGGTGCCGGTGGTGGACATGCGCCTCAAGTTCGGCATGTCTGCCGCGGAGAAGACGGTCAACACCTGCGTGATCATCACCGAGGTGGAGGTTGACGGGGAGAGGGTTATCCTCGGGGCCATGGCCGACTCGGTGCAGGAGGTGCTGGACCTGGAGCAGGGGCAGATCGAGCCGCCGCCGAGGATCGGCACGAAGCTGAACACCGATTTCATCCGGGGGATGGGGAAGCGGGACGATGAGTTCATCATGATCCTGGACCTGGACAGGGTCTTTTCGTCGGTGGATATCGCCGGGCTGCGGGGTGTCGATGCCGCGGCCATGCAGGCGGCGTGACTGGAAGAGGGCCGCCCCTGAAGCGGCCTGACTGAGAGAGGGAGGAATAATCATGAAATGGTTCCACAATCTTAAAATCAGCACGAAACTGCTCGGCGGCTTCATCTCCGTCGCCCTGATAGCCGCGGTCATGGGGGTGGTGGGGTTCATCGAGCTCGGCACGATGGATGACAACAGCGTCAAGATGTACGAGAAGGTGACCGTGCCGATCAGCGAACTGGGGGATATTGCCACCGCATTCCAGCGGGTGCGCATTAACCTGTACCAGGCGGTGCTCAGCGACGACCCTCGGGAGAAGGCGGAGCGCTTTGAAACTATCAAGAAGCTGCGGGGGGAGATCGGGGAAAAAGGCGTATCCTTCGAGAAGTCCATCCTGACGGAAGAGGGGCGCAAGCTCTTTGCCGACTTCAAGGCGACCCGCGAAGTTTACGGCCAGGTCATCGACCGGTTAACTCCACTGATAGAGGCTGACAAGGACCAGGAGGCATTCGCCATCATGAAAGTGGATGGGAAGAAGGCGGCTTTCGCCGAGCAGGAGGCGCTGGACAAGCTGCAGGAGGCCAAGGTGAAGCAGGGGAAGATCGCCTTTGATGACAACAACAAGGCAGCGAGGTCGGCCAAGAGCATCATGGTTACCCTGGTCGTGATCGGCGTGCTGCTGGCAATTGCCCTGGGGGTTTTGATCTCCCGCATCATCTCCAGGCCGCTGAAGGAGGCGGTGGAGGCATCCAACCGCCTGGCAGCTGGCGACCTGACGGTGAATATAGAGTCGAGCAGCAAGGACGAGACCGGCCAGCTCCTCAGCGCCATGGGGAACATGGTGACCAGGCTCAAGGAGGTGGTGGCGGACGTGAAGTCGGCTGCGGACAACGTGGCGAGCGGCTCCCAGCAGCTCTCCTCCGGCTCGGAGGAGATGAGCCAGGGTGCCTCGGAG
>CALMOE010000290.1 GCA_937871715.1 uncultured Geobacter sp.
GTACCAAGCGAATAACCACACCTGTTGACATACAGTACAAAAACAGCTCTGAGAGATCAGGGCTTTTTTGTTTCCACACCTTCGCTGCCGCTGGCAGCAGGGGTGACCGAGACCAGAAGGAGCCCCAGATGAAAAAGTCCCTCGGAGCAAAGAGTCTCCTCTTCCCCACCCCCGTGCTGATGGTCGGCAGCTACGACGCCGACGGCAAGCCCAACCTGATGAACGCCGCCTGGGGCGGCATCTGCTGCTCCGATCCCCCCTGCATCGCCGTCTCCCTGCGCAAGGCGCGCCACTCCCACGCCGCCATCACCGCCCGTGGGGCCTTCACCGTTGCCGTGGCCGTCGAGGGGCGCATGGCAGAGGCGGACTTCATGGGGATCACCTCGGGGAAGAGCAGTGACAAGTTCAGCGCCGCCGGGCTCACCCAGGTGAAAAGCGAGCTGGTGGACGCCCCCTACGCCGCCGAATTTCCCGTGGTGCTGGAGTGCCGCCTGCTGCAGGTGATCGAGCTCGGCCTCCACGACCAGTTCATCGGCGAGATCGTCGACGTCAAGGCCGACCCGGAGGTGCTTGGTGAGGACGGCGTCCCGGAGATCATGAGGATCGCCCCCCTGGTCTACGACCCGGCCCGCAAGGGGTACCACGGGGTCGGCCCGCTCCTGGGGGAGGCCTTCAGCGTGGGTAAGCAGTTTCTCCCCAAGGGGTAAGCCCCCGGGGTGCCCGCCTCCAGTCACCTGCAGCATTTTTTACACCTGTAAAATTTCTTTACACATCCCGCGAAACCGCAACTGAAGCGGTTTTGCGGTGGATTTACCCGCACCTGTAAAGTTTCTTTACACTTTTCACCCCCTCCATCCCCTGCCAGCGCCGACCCACCGCACCCAGTAACATGCTGATATCATTTCTTTCTTTTGCCGCGCCCCTGCCCTGTCCGGTTTGGCACTCCCTGTGCTATGTAGCATGGAGCGGCAGGGGCCGGTTAGGCCCGGTCGGCAAGGGGGGGGCGCAATGGCAAAGCGCAGGGAATACAGCAGGGAGTTGATCGGTTCCCTCAGGGAGTCGGGTGAAGCGGCGGCCTACCTGAACGCGGCCATCGGCGAGGGGGACCGGGAGCTGTTCCTCCTCGCCCTGCGCAACGTCGCCGAGGCCCAGGGGGGGGTGGCGGCGGTGGCGGCCAAAGCCAGCATGAGCAGGGAGAGTGTCTACCGAATGCTCTCCGTCAGGGGTAACCCGGAGATGAAGAGCCTCTGCACCCTGCTGCAATCCATGGGGCTGCGCCTGGCGGTGGAGAGCGCCGAAGGTTCGGCAGAAGGGTGAGGGGCATGCTGCCGGCGGGACTGTTGCCAGAAAAGGGGAGAGTGCGTTGACCGCTGGGTGCAGAAGTAGATCTCACGCAACGACGCTACGGGAAGTGGCGCAGATAACAGGGATTCCTTGAATGCATGAAAACGGGATTGCTGCCAGAGTAATGGATTCGGCTTTTCATATCCACCGCGAGTTGGGGCCGGGACTTCTGGAAAGTGTATATGAAGTGATTCTTGCCAGGCAGCTGACTGAAGCGGGGCTGTATCTCGAGCGTCAGGTGTCGATGCCGGTGACGTTTCAGGAAGCAGTCTTTGATGAAGGGTTCCGTGCCGATCTGATAGTGGAAAAGAAGGTGCTCATTGAGCTTAAATCCGTTGAGAAACTGCAGCCGGTCCACTCCAAGCAACTTCTTACCTGCCTGCGTCTGACAGGCTTACGCCTGGGCCTGCTGATCAACTTCGGGGAAAACATGTCAAGGATGGGATAAGGCGAGTGGTAAACGGCCTTGAAGAATATTAGCGTAAGCAGCATGAGGCCGGTATCGAACCTTTTATCTCACGCAGAGCCGCAACGTGCGCGACGAAAGGCAAGACCCAAAGCCAAATACCAGGTTTTCAGGTTCTCGCTGCGTCGTGGCGTCGTGGCGTGAGGCCGGTTAAGCGCCATTGACTCTGCGCTTTTGGCGGTATATCGTGTAGACACTTTTAATGTGCATGCGCTTCTGTCGTAGCGTGCAGGTAGATAGGGAGAAAACGGGAGCCGCGACAGTCGGAGGTAACCGGCGGGGCGGCTTTTTTGTGGAGCGGGAAATGACTATCGCGGAGTCGCCATGAAAATATGCTGTCCGAACTGCAGCTTCACCGGGAACGCCCCGGACGACAGGGTAATTGCGCCGGGGGTGATTGCCACCTGCCCCAAGTGCCGCACCCGCTTCCAGCTCGCCGCGCCTCCTCCGCCCCCCCCGGTGGCGACGGTGGCGACGGTGGTCTGCCCCAAGTGCTCCGCCCGCCAGGAGGGGGTGGAGTCATGCGCCGTCTGCGGCATCGTCTTCGCCAAGTACAGCCGGGCCCAGGAGGCCCGGGCGTCGGCGATGGACCCGGAACCCTTTCCCCCGCCGCCACCCCCGGAAACGGATTCGCCCCGCGGCAGGCTGGTCCCCGCAGCGGCGCTCCTCGCCATCCTGGTCGCCGTCTGGTTCTTCTTCACCCCCCACCTGGCGGTGCGGGGGATGCGGGCCGCCGCCGAGGAGCGGGACTCGGCAAGGCTCTCGGCCTATGTGAACTTCCCCGCCCTGAAGGAGAACCTGAAGGCCTCCTTCAACGCCAAGATCGCCGCCGAGGCGGCCAAGCAGCAGGATGCTGGCCCCTTTGCCCAGCTGGGTGCCGCCATGGCTGCTGCCTTCATCTCCCCCATCATCGACATGATGGTCACCCCGGAGAGCCTGGCGCTTATCATGAAGGGGGACAAGCCCGAGCCGGGGAAGGCGAAGGGGGAGACCCGCAACCCCCCGGCGGAGATCGAATCGTCCATGGCCTATGAGGGGTTGAACCGTTTCGTGGTGACCATCATGAAGAAGAACGAACCCAAGGGGGAGACCATGGGGCTGGTCTTCAGCCGGGAGGGTCTCTTTTCCTCATGGAAGCTGACGGGGCTACGGCTGCCGCTGTGAGGGGGCGCCGGCTCGTCAACCGTTAATCGATGCCAACGGCCATTGACTCTGCGCCTTTTTAGTGAGAGGGAAAACTGATATTTCAAGACCTGACCCTAGACCCTGGCGGAAAAGTATGGAGAAGACTTGCTCTGCGTCCGCTTTCGGTACGATGAGA
>CALMOE010000291.1 GCA_937871715.1 uncultured Geobacter sp.
CACTTATGGGGGGGCTCCTCAAGGGGGGGCAGCGGCTGGCCATGAAGTTTGAGGGTAACGGGCCGATGAAAAAGATGATCATTGAGGCTGACAGCGACGGAGCGGTGCGCGGCTGCGTCGGAGAGCCGACTGCAGAGGCGGAACCGGTTGAAGGTCGGTGGAATGTCCCAGGTGTTTTGGGGCGAGCCGGCTTTCTGACGGTGACAAAAGATCTGGGTATGGGTGGGGAGCCTTATCGCGGAACGGTTCAGCTGCAGAGTAGTGAAATCGGTAATGATCTGGCTGTTTATCTGACCGAGTCCGAGCAGGTACCTTCAGCAGTCGGCCTCGGGGTATCCCTTGATGAACGCGGGGAGATCGTCGTTTGCGGCGGTTTTCTGGTCCAGGCCCTGCCCAAGGCCGGGGATAGCGAGATAGACGGCCTGATGGAGCGCATTGGGTCTCTTCCGCCCATTACCGCGATACTGGCGGATGGGGGGGCTGAAAACCTGCTGAAGCTCATAATGGCAGATATCCCCTTCACCATGCTGGAGACACGCGAACTGGCGTTTCGCTGCGGTTGCAGCAGGGAGAAGGTTGAGCGTGCGCTCCATTCGCTTGGGGAGAAAGAGCTTCATGATATCTGTCAAGAGGATGGGCATGCGGAGGTCAGCTGCGAGTTCTGCCGCCGCTCTTACCGCTTCGAGGCGGACGAGCTGAAAAACCTGGCAGCTCTCTCCTCGGCTGTCCAGCCTCAGTAGAGGATGTATCGGAGTTTTTTCGAGAAGGTTTGATGCTGCGCCAGGCATGGTATTCAGGTGGAGTCGATGGAATTCACGGGGAGTGAAGAAGATAAGGCCGCGGAGCGCTGGCTTTTTGCCGAGGCTGGTCATGTCAGAAAACCTCTTCTCTGCTCAATCGGTTGGTACGTTGCTGCCGGAGCCGCGATCATCTTCCAGGCGAGATTACTGGCAATGGCATGCCAGAGGGTCATCGTAGATGAGGCCGGTGTGAGGGCGGTTATCCCTCTTGCCGGCTGGCTGGCGCTGCTGATCACTCTGCGCGGAGCATTTGTCTGGCTTGGGGAGCGGCAAGCTGCATCCGCTGCAGCCTCGCTCAAGCAGAGGGTGCGCACCATGCTCTACCGCAGGCTTCTCTCCCTGGGGCCGGCAGGGCGTGGCGGGGACATCGCATCGCTGGTAGAGGTGCTGACATCAGGCGTGGATGCCCTGGAGCCTTACGTTGCACGCTTTCTCCCCCAGGCGGCACTGTCGGCTATCCTGCCGATTCTCTGCCTGATTATTGTCGCTCCGGCGGAGTGGCGTGCCGGCCTGGTCCTGTTTCTTTCCGCCCCCTTCATCCCCTTGCTGATGATCCTCATAGCAAGGGGGTCCGAAAGCCTCAACCGGCGCCAGTGGAGCAGCATCTCCCGCATGTCGGGCCATCTCTTCGATCTTCTCCGGGGGCTACCTGATCTGAAAATCTGCAGCGCGGCCAAAAGGGAGGCTGCCGCTGTAGCGGCAATCTCCGAGGAGTACCGCCACTCCACCATGGCGGTGCTGCGAATCGCCTTCCTCTCCGCCCTTACCCTCGAATTCTTCTCCAATGTAGGCACCGCGGTTGTTGCCGTTCTGGTAGGGTTTCGTCTCCTCCACGGTGAGCTCAGTCTGCTCGACGGCCTGTTCGTGCTCCTTCTTGCGCCTGAATTCTACCTGCCGCTACGTATGCTCGGTCTCTCATACCATGCCAGAATGCAGGGGGTGGCTGCTGCGGAGAGAATTGCCCCCCTGCTTGCAGATGGGTCTTTTCGAACTACAGTGAAGGGTTCTTTGCATCTCCCTCCAGGTGGACTGTCAGTCGCTTTCAACGACGTCACCTTTCGCAATGCATCGGGGCGGGGTGGGGTAG
>CALMOE010000292.1 GCA_937871715.1 uncultured Geobacter sp.
CCCGCCGTCGCAACCTCCCCATCTCCGGTCAAGCCTTTTGCCGCTCCCGATTCTCCAGGCTTGGGGGAATTCGTCTTGCCGCTGAACGCAATGTTCATGGGGCGCCTCAGGATTGCTTTCGCATCAGTGACGATCTCACCTTTCCTGGATTTGTAGATCGCTGTCCAAAGGTCAGCGGTGCTGGTAACCATTGAAGGGTAAACGGCTGACTTGCTGGTTTTTGCCAGTTCATAGATACGCGAAACGCAAGTTTTTATCTGGCAGTCATCATGTCCTTCGTATTTGATGACATGGGTCTTTTTGTACTCTTCCTTGAGGAAGCTTTCCAGGTTCGCCTTGAATCTGTCACCAAGGGGGTCATTGCCGGCAGGGGTCATGGCTGCTTCGATGATTGTCGAGACGGTGTTGCCCAGTTCGTCTGAAAGGGCGACGTCGCCGATACCGTAATTGGCGTACCTGTTGGCCAGCCGTGTGTATAGGTTTACCATGTCTTTTTCAGGCATGGTCGTGTAGTAGCGCCATTTGTTCCTGTTGCCGTTGAATTTAACCGAAGCAAGGATAACCTCGCTGTCGATATGTTTTCTGAAATCCGGTGGGAGCAGGGAGACAACATCCTCGATAAAGCTTTTGACAATGTTGTTGCCAGCGCTTTCATGGATCTCGTTTACGCTTATCTTTTCAACGCAATTCCCGGTTGATGAGAATAACAAGAAGGTAAATACCATGATCATTAAACAACGCATCATATTCTCCTCTGCTTGGCGGATGATGTCAGGGGTAACGGTGGGTATGACCGATCATTTCAGTTGTTGCTGCTGAAGAGGTGGAATCTATAGTGCTTCTTGCCAGTTGAATTTTGTCTGTTTCCGGAACTTATGAAGTTCGCTGATGTTACGACGATTATAAAAGTGACATTAAGTTCTATGCAAAATATCCAGGCTGATGGCAAATGATAAATCGCGTAGGCATGATGACATGTGTGTAGCGAGGCGGCGTAGGGGAGTTGCTTGCTTGCTGGGTGCAAAAGTATTGACAGAATTTATTAATATGATAAAAGGTTAATGCTTTATGTGGTGCGCCTGCCGCCCGGTGCTTTGCTTCTCGTCATAGGTAATGATGGCAAGCCGTCGAAGGGGGGGCAGCCATATTCAGCTTGCACAATGCAAGCTGGGGAGCCGGCGCCTCTTTTGGGGGACGGTTAATTGTACTGTACTGACTTGAATTCTGGGGGCCACGAGGTCCATCTGCTGAAATGACGCCGTTACTGCTTAAGGGGGATGCCATGTATGCCGAAGACAAGTTCCTGAACAAGGAGGAGAGGTCCGCACCGTTGCCACGGCGTAAGATGCTTGGGGAGATCCTGGTGGAGAGGGGGATCCTGACACGGCTGACGGTGGAGCGGGTTTTGAATCTCTGCAAACGGTCCGGGATCAGGTTCGGATCCATACTGGAGGAGATCGGCCTGGTGACGGGTGAGGAGCTCTCGGCCGCCCTGGCGATCCAGTTCAACTACAAGACGATTGCCAACTTCGCCTCTTCCCGCTTCGAGCAGAGGCTCCTTGGCCTGGTGCCGGCGGAGACCGCGGTAACTCACACGATCTTCCCCCTGAAGGTGCAGGGTAACACCCTGGCCCTGGCCATGGCCGACCCGACCAATGACAAGGTGCTTGCCAATCTGGGAGAGAACATCCAGATGAGGATATATCCGGTGATCGCCACCCGGGCGGAGATAAAAAAAGCCATCGCGATGCACTACTTCAACAACAGCCTGCAGGAGATGGAAAACAACACCATCATGGTGGTGGATGACGACAGGTGCGTGCGGGAACAGATGGAGGCAATCCTCAAGAAGGAGGGGTATAAGGTGGTGACTGTCCATGATGCCATGGAGGCATTCCGGGTTATCCTTACTAACAAGCCGAAACTGATCCTGACGGACAAGGAGATGCCTAAGTTCAACGGCTACAACCTGCTGGAGTCGCTGCGGACCATACCGGAGACCCGCGGGATTCCGGTGATCCTGGTGTCGGCAAGCGCCAATCCCAACGAGGAGGCTAAAGCCTACGAGAAGGGATTTGCCGATTTCATCGGCAAGCCGCTGGTGGAGGGTAGCCTTAAGGCCAAGGTCAGGAGGGCGATAACCAACCATAATCACCTGTCGGCACACTCCGGCGCGGGGATGCTGTTCAACTGAGGATATTCAGGGGGATGGCAAAGAGAAAAGGGGAGCGGCCTGTGCCGGTCCCCTTTTCTTTTGGAATGTGGACAGATGAGGTTCAGCTACCCATCCGACCCAAGCCACGGGGGGACGGGGACGTCGATGGCCGCGGCTACGGCGCGGAAGAGTTCGATTTCGTCCACCGTGACCGTGGCGTCGTGGACCAGGCATTCCCGGCAGGCTGCCAGGAGTTTACGCTTGATCTGCGGGCTGGCGGTCTCCAGTACGGCGAAGGAGTGGCGCAGCCGGGAGGCGCCGCACTCGGACGGCGCCAGGAGTGAGAATGTGGCCTTCGGTTCATGGAGCAGTGCCGCCCCTGCGGCAAAGGCTGCCTGCGCCGTCGCCTCATCACGGCTGCCGACACGGGCCATGATGGTGAGCACGCAGGAGCACTCCTGCTCGACGCCGCGGATGCCGTAGATCTGCACTCCACGGCGGTCTGGGGCGAAGCGGCTCTCCAGGTGGCGGGACAGCAGGTACTCCAAGGTGAACTCGAACAGGCTCAGCCTGCCGTCTGTCTCGGTCAGCGACTGGACGGTGGACTTCAGCCGGCGGTAGCTGGGCTCGTCCAGAGTGCGCAGGGCCGGCAGGGCAAGGTCGAACAGGGGGAGGCGGACATGGGG
>CALMOE010000293.1 GCA_937871715.1 uncultured Geobacter sp.
GTACAACAACGAATTCGCCGAACGGCGCATCTTCGAGGCGGCAGAGTACCTGCGTCTCGACGTCACCAGGATCGACCCGGCGGGCAAGCTCACCTTTTCAGGTTACGCCCGGGGCGCCCAGACCATCGGTCATGATTTTGACGACACAGCCAGACTCTACTATCTGTACGCCGACTATCGAGGCCTGTTCGACAAGGCTGACCTGCGCCTCGGACGCCAGTTCGTCAGCAACTCCGCAGGCCATGCCATCATCGACGGCCTGCAGCTGGACCTGAGGAGCGTCGGCCCGGTTGCCTTCAGCGCCTTCGGCGGCCGCGACGTGGTCTTCGGCCTAGATGGTGAGATCGGCGGCTCGATGAACTCGGACCTGGGGATCTCCGCATACCTGAGCGGCATGAAGCAGACCGACGCGGAGATCAGCTGGCTGCGCAAGTGGAACAAGAGCGAGGCAGCCAGGGACATCATCGGCGGCTCTTTCAAGCAGTACCTGTTCGGCCTGACGAAGATCTACGCCAATAGCCGCTACGACCTGGTAAGCGAGGCGTTCGTCGAATCGCAGGCCGGCATCAAGGTTTTCCCCACCTCAGACCTGACCTTCACCGCCGAATATTACCAGAGCTACCCGATCTTCGACACCACCTCCATCTACTCGGTCTTTGCCGTGGACAGGTACCGCGAAGGGGTGTTCCGGGCCGACTACACCGTTAACGACATGGTCGGCGTCAATGTGGGGTACAACCGCCAGGGGTATGGCGAAGGAGCCAATGCCGACGTGTACCATGCGGGGGCAAGCATCGCCCCGATGAAAAAGCTAAGGCTTAACATGGAGTTCGACAACCGCACCGGTTACTACGGCAGCAGGAACGGCTTCATTCTTGACGTCGACTACGAGATCGACAAGAACGCCCAGGTGGCCGGCGGCATCACCTACGACGTCTACCAGCGGGATGCCATCACCCGCGAGGAGATTGCCAGAAGATACTGGCTGAGCGGCAAATACCGCCTGGCAAAGAACATGGCCCTGTCCGGCCGGATTCAGAATGACGTCAATGCCCGCTACTCGGAGAACGTCTCCGGCAGACTGGCGTTGGAGATCAACTTCTAGAAAGGGGGTGTACCTGTGAAGAAAAGGATGTTTGCCGTTTTTCTTCTTGTCCTATCCGTCCTCTACGTGCAGCAGGCGGCAGCCCAGAAGGAAAACCACAAGGATTATGCCGATACGAAAATCGCCGAGTGCAATGCCTGCCACAAGGGGGAAGGGGTAGCCCCGAACCATGATGCCGACTGGATCAGGAGCCACCGCACCCTCGCCTCCAGGCCGGGAAACAACTGCGGGCAGTGTCACATCCAGTCGTTCTGCCTCGACTGCCACAAGGGGGGGGGGATCGACGCCCAGCTGAAGAGCGCGGGGTTCCGCCGTGACATCGTCCCCAGCAGCCATCGCAGCGACTTCATCGCCATCCACCCCATAAAGGCCCGGGACAACCCCCAGACATGCTACCGCTGCCACGAGCAGAAGCAGTGCTCCCAGTGCCACGACCGCTTCCCCAAGGGGAGCCTGCGGATCAGGTCGCACTTGATGCTCGGCCCCAATGGCCAGCAGTATGCGCCGGCCCTGAACGAGCATGCCAGCGAAGCCAGACGAAACCTTCAATCCTGCGCCACCTGCCACCCTGAGGGGGACGTCTGCGTCCAGTGCCACCGAAGCGGCATGACCCGGCCCCACCCGCGGAACTGGAAGGCCGGCAACTACAAGGAGAGGACCAAGGGTAAGGTCTGCCTCAAGTGCCATCTGCCGGGAACATTTTAATCTTTCACCATCCATAAAGGAGGGAAGCTATGAGTGTGAAGAAGGCCGGAATTATTCTCTTAAGTACCCTGTCTCTCGCGGCTGCAATAGGCGGCTGCAGCTCTTCCACCAAGGAGGGGGGATCTTTGGGCAGCGTCGCCCTGGTGGGCGACACCCCCTGCTTCCAGTGCCATGCAGCCACGGCCGACCCGCTGACCGGCGAGACATTCATCGAGCAGTACCAGCGTTCGCTCCACGCCGAACTGGGGTGCGAGAGCTGCCACGGCGGAGGCGCCCAGCACAACGGCGTTGGTCTCTTCCCCTACGACCTGAGCAGCAACACAACCGACGCCAAGAAAGCCGAACGCTGCGCCATGTGCCATGACGGCGTCACCACCTACATGGGGAAGGTTGCCCCCCTGAGCAGCTCCCCCAATTTCCAGAACGGCAACCATGCCAACCCCTTCAGCGAAGAGGAGGCCAAGGAGGCCAAGTGCTCCCGCTGCCACTCCCATGAGGGCTCCATCCTCTACGGCAAGGAGGGCTTCACCGGCTCCCAGACGGTGATCAACAACACCGCATACCAGCCGGTACTGGCCCGCGACCCGGTGACTTTCAACACCATCAGGTGCGCCACCTGCCACGAGCACGGCGGCAATATCCGCCAGACCAAGACCAGGGACCTGTCCGGCAATATCGTCACCTGGGATCCCAACGCCAACAAGGTGGTCGACCAGTACGACCTCTGCACCAGCTGCCACAACATGACGACCAACGAGGGGAAACTGATCGGCAGCGGCAACACGCTCCAGGTCTACTCCAGCGCAGCAGCCGGGTCCGGTTTCAAGAACATTTCGACATCGGCCTACTACCACAGCACCGCCTGGTATCGCATACTGCCGTCTACCCACTATGACCAGTCGGCTTCCCGGACCACCTCCAGCGGCACCACCATCGAGGGTTACGTCATCCGCAAGAACACCAAGAACCCCTGCTTCGACTGCCATGGCCACGAATTCCAGACCAATACGCGCAGGGTCCATCCCCAGGCCAGCGCCACGGTCAAGGGTCGGCCCAACACCATCTTCCTCGACTGGGCCCAGTCCGGCCACGCCGGCAAGCTGCTGACGCAGAAGATTGTGGCTGCGGCCGGCACTACCGACCGCACCACGGCTCAGGTCGACGCGGTCATGAACGCAGGGGCGACCGATGCATCAGGTATCGGCTGGACCCACTACAACTGGGACAACAGCACGGGGAATGCTTCGTCAAACCCGGATCCCGACCGGAAGTCCTGCCAGCGCTGCCACACCGCCACAGGAGCCAGCAACTTCCTAAACAGCCCAACAACATATAATGCAGCAAACAATGACTTTAGCCACCTTACTGGCAATAATCCGGCATTTGCCTGGGGGATCGATCCGGCTACTGGTCGGTCAAGCAGCTCCTTCAAAACCTCTCCGCAGCAGGAGCTCCTCTACTGCTGGGGCTGCCACACTAATGCCGGCACAGGCAAGCTGCGCAACCCGGGGGCGGTTCTGCACAGGTATTCGGCCGCCAACTACAAATATACCGTGCAATTCCCCGAAAGTTCCGGCTCCAATGTCTGCATCGCCTGCCACACGGGGCGCGAAACCGGAGAGAGCATCAAGACCAACCGTGATGCCGACGGCGTGCTCAGCTTCGTCAACTCCCACTATCTCAGTGCGGGTGGCCAGCTTTACGGCATTACCGGCTACGAATTTGCCGGCCTTGACTATGCCAACCCTGCAGCCTTCAGGCACGACAAGATCGGCACGACTTCAGCACCGGGTACCGGCTCAAACGGCCCATGCGCCGGCTGTCACATGAACAGCAACACCTCCCACAGGTTCACCAACGTGAGCACCAGCGGCGGCGCCATCACCGGAATCACCAGCAAGTCCTGCGTTACCTGCCACTCCACCATGACCCCGTCAACCCTGAACACCCTGCGGGAAGAGTACGATGCCGCCCTGGAGGGGCTCAAGGCTGCCCTCGCTGCCAAGGGGATCCATTTCGGCGAAGCACACCCCTACTTCTACACCGCACCCTACGTTGCCGGCGGGAGCAACACCGGCTTCACCAACTGGGCAGAAGTATACGGGCTCTCTTTCTGGAAGGACACCATGGGTTCCGCATTCAATGCCAACCTGCTGATCCACGATCCGGGGGGGTTCGCCCACAACAGCTTCTACTCCAAGCGGCTGATCTGGGATTCCATCGACTTCATCGATGATGGCACCCTCAACAACTCGGTTCCCGCAACACTGACAACGGTACTGCCTGCTGGGCAGACCCTGACAGATGCCCAGTCATATCTGGGAACGTCCAGGCCCTAGCGGGTACAATTCCAGGCGACAGGGGATAGCCGCCAGCCTGGCCAGAACCAAGCAAAGAGCCCCGGAGCAATCCGGGGCTCTTTATTGATCCTTTCATCCCTAGGCCGACAAGCGGCAGATGACCAAATCGTACGCCGGCTTACGGACCGGCCAGTCACCAGTTACAGTATCAGTACAATGGCTATTTTCAGCTCCGGGCCAAAACTGAACCTCTCCTTCTTCATTCTGCTGTCATGCCTATCCCATGCCATCATCAGCTCCCTCCTGTCGGGTTACGGCCATTTCGAATTTGT
This sequence comes from uncultured Geobacter sp., assembly GCA_937871715.1. Taxonomy (GTDB): domain Bacteria; phylum Desulfobacterota; class Desulfuromonadia; order Geobacterales; family DSM-12255; genus CALMBF01. Next base: position 4,443 of record CALMOE010000293.1, read on the forward strand.
CCGTCCTGCAGAACTCCTGCAGCCATTCACAGTCGAGCTGAAGGCTGAACCCGGTCCGCAGGAAAAGATATCCGCCACCATCCGCGAATCGTCCACCAAAGATGAAATTGAGGGCTATGATTCATCGTCTCCCATCCCCGAAGGGACAGACCCCGGCGAACAAGCGTCAATCCCCGGCAATAAGGCCATGGAACCATCGCCAGATACGATAAGCGACAAGAGCATCGACACCCCCTCAGCTCCTGACCTGACAACAGCTGAAACCGCACGCTCCCGTATCCACCTTGCCACCGACAAGATGCGGCTTCCTGCGCCAATCCGCTCAAGCGAGGAGTTCATCGGTTTCAGGAAGGAAACCCTTACCTATAAGGTGAGCCTCCATGGCCTGCCTGTCGGCAGCGCCCAGATGATAGCCACAAATAGTAACGGAGAGCTGCGCATAACGACCTCTGCCCGCTCCAACGCTGCACTCTCGCTGATCTATCCGGTGGATAACGTGACAGAGACCCGCATGTTCAACGGCCGCTACATAATGACTACCATCAGGCAGCACGAGGGGAGCTTTCATAGCGATGTGGGATTTACGCTCTGCCTGGGAGAAAAGAGCGTCTTCTGGGCCGACCGGCTGAAGAAAATCTACGTCAATTCCCCCATCCCGACGGACCAGACGATGGACATCATCAGCGGTTTTTTCTTCCTGAGGAATCAGGAGCTGGAGGTGGGCAAGAGCTTGCTACTGCACATTTATGACAGCAATACCTACTCCCCAACCGAGGTCAGGGTCCTGCGCAGGGAGAGCCTGCCCCTCCCTGGATTCAGGGATGTGGAGACCCTAGTGATCCAGCCGATATTGAAAAGCGAAGGATTTTTCCGCAGAACGGGCGACATCCTCCTCTGGCTGACCGATGACGAGTTCAGGGTTCCGGTAAGGATGGAGACTGACATCCCCCCCCTCGGCAGGGTATCAATCAACCTGATCTCCTCCGAAGTGGAAATGTGAGTTGAATCGGAGCGGAACAAAAATAGCCATGTCTCAACATGATAAGCCCGGAGTTCACAATATCGATGCGTAGAGACGCAGATACGCAGCCACCTCTCCCTGCGGAGAGCAGTGCTCCTCTACGAAATCCCTTCCCGCCCTCCCCAGCCGCCGGCGGAGATCAGCATCATTCAGCAGAAGCCTCGCCCTATCCAGGAAACCGTCCTCTTC
>CALMOE010000294.1 GCA_937871715.1 uncultured Geobacter sp.
TCACTCCCGACCTTTAGGGCGACCGCTCCCGCCCCCACCGTCCGGCCGCTGATAGCGTATCCTCACCTTGCCGCCGTCGGCCCAGTCGTTGTGGTCCCCCTCTATGGTGTTGAAACGGGCCGATGGCTTGCTGGCGGCAAGGGCCCTTGCGCGGGCAATGGGGATGATCGTGTCCCCCGAGGCCGCGATCAGCTCCAGCTCTCCCTGGTATTTTTTGAGAGCTGCGACGTTGTCCCAGTTGTCGCGCAGGAAGAGGCGCACCGGGAGGAAAGGGTAGTGCCCGGCAGCCACCTTGGCAAGGGTATCGAAGGGGAGGATGAGGACGATCTTATCCGGTGGGGGTGCAGCGCTGGCCAGAATTGCTGCAGGGCCGCAGCCGATGGACTCTGCCGCGACCCCCACCGGCGTGCCGGGGAACCGGGCCCGGAGCTGTTCGTAGGCCTGGAGCGCGGCGGCATTGATGGACTCCATCGTCGGAGAGCCGGGCCGCGAGCCGTACCCCGGATACTCCAGGATATAGACCGAATCCAGGTCGCTGAAGGAGCGGAGGATATAGCCCCGGTCGCTTGCCTGGCCGGCATTGCCATGGAGAAAGAGCCAGACCGCTTGCGGAGACGGCACCTGCCTCCCGTAGCCGATCACCTCCCCCCCCTGCCTCCACTCCGCCAGGCCGTAGTTCTCGGGGTGATGGGATGGGAAGTAGAGGAGCCTGCGCTGCAGCAGGGCGCAGAGGAGTACCAAGAGCAGATAGGAGGCTGCGCTAAGGAGCAGGATGCGAATCACCCGTCATCTCCTTTCCGGCCTGGGCGCAGTGGCTAGAGCCGCCGGCCGGCATGGATTCCCACCCGCATGGCCACCCGTCCCGTGGGACGAACTATGATCGCCATGCTGCTGGCAGTTTCATGACATAAAAATATCAGGCATTTCCCCATTGATCCAGGAAGATGGCGACTATTTTTGCCTGCGCTCAAAGAGTGCACATCACCTGCTGTACCAGATATTCGCCGCCGATCACCATGTACTCACCCTCCCCCTTCATGATGCTTCCGGGGAGAAGGTCGTTGAAGAAGAAGACCTTGCACAGGGGGACCCGCACCCTCCAGACCGTCGAGCCGAACTCCCAGGCCCGCTCCTCGTCGGAGGTGAATGAGATCAGGTTGTTGAGCCGCACTATCTGGCGGCGTTTGTCGACCTGCTCCAGGAGCTTGTGCTCGCTGGCGCCATGGGTCCCCCTGAAAAGGGTGATGGAAAGAGTGCGTGGATATTTGCGGAAAATCTCGAACTGGCAGTATTCGTAGAGGAGGTCCAGCTGGGAGTGAATGGCATTGGTGCGGGCGCTCCCTTTCATTACATCCACGGAGTAGTTGAAATACTCCTCGCTCTGGATACCGGTTATGGGGGCACGGTGGTAAGTGGGGAGTATGCCGATGCGGCTCTCCACCCAGCGCTTCAGCACCGCCCCCTCGACGGAGTTGGCATCCATCATCCACCCCCTCAGGAAGCGGAGGTAGCTGTTCTTCAGGCTTCGCCTGGCTATGTCGGTCTGCTCCTGCCAATGGTGGAGCTGGAACTTGACCGACATGAAGTCGTTGAAAACAATGGCCCTCTCCTCCTGTGAGGCGATCCCGGAAAGCCTGTCGAAGAGGAAGCGGTTCGCCTCCCGGACCCCCTGGATCTCCAGCCTCTGGGGGTTGTCGTTGAAATGCCTGGAGGCAATGATCCACGGAGGGAGGTTGCAGCAATTGTAAGAGCCGTTGTCCACGGCATCACCTCATCGTGACGTCTTTGCAGGATTTTCCGCAGGTGGGAGCCGGTAAAAGCAGCTCCCACCTGCAGGGTTGCGACATGTTTCAGAGTAGCTTGGCCAGTTCCACCAGGGTCGGCTCTATCGGGCCGCCGGCCATGAACGGCTCGATTCCCAGCTTTTCCAGCTCCCCCCGGGGATGCTCCCCCATCTGGGCGGTAACAACAGCCCGGCAACCGGCCAGGGCCTCGGCAATCTCCCTGAGGAGATGTCCGCGCAGCGGGTGCTCGGGATCGAAGCTGCAGTAGCGGCTGACCTTCTTCTCGCAGACCAGCTCCGCACGCCCCTCACCCACCTCGTAGATCAGGAACCGCTCGGCGTGACCGAAATGCTGATTGATCTCCACGCCATCCTTGGATGCCACCGCCATCAGCATATGCGTACCTCCTCCTAGGCCACCACCGGCTCGAAAGTGAAGCACTTCTTCGAGCAGGTACGGCCGCACGCCTGGCAGCCGATGCAGTTGCCGGCGTTTTCCACGCGCATGAACATCTTTGCCGAGTCGTCCTCGTCCAGCTCCTCGAAGGCCAGCACGTCATGGACGCAAACCTTGAAGCAGCGTCCACAGCCGATGCAGCTCTCCTCGTCGATCGACTTGATGAACTGGGGTGTCCACTCGGTCTTGTTACGTCTCAATCCGGTAATGTAAGCCATTTTTCAATCCTCCATGCCTGTTATTGTTAGTTTTCAGGCGCGATGACAGCGCCCCTGATAAAGTCTGTCACTCTTCGTCCAGAAATGAGCCGCCGCTCCCCTTCTGCATCGCCTTCCTCAGCCATGGAGGGGGACTCACCCGGAGCACCTCCTGCAGCTTGGCGACCACCTCGGCAACCGGCACCTCGGTGTTGGTCTTCATGGGGTGAATCTTGCGGGCAACAAGCTTGGCCGCTGCCGGACCGCCGATCTGCATGGTGTAGACTATGGCGCAGTCGGCAATTACCTCGGCGCGGGAGGATATGCGATCCTCTTCGTCCCCCTCGGCGGTAATTCCGCTGACAACGGCAACCGCCTCCGCCTGGTCCGGAGCTATCTCCCAGACATGGAAACTGTGGCACTGGCCGAAATGCTGGTCGATGATCTCGCCGGTGGATGTGGTAAATGCGACTTTCATGATTCCCCCCTTAAGGAGCGGGCAGTTGCACCGCTGCCGTTAGTTATGCGCCAGCTTCTGTGCTTCCCTGGCATTTGCCTGGAAGATGGTGGCCGTCTCGAAGATGAGATTCATGGTCCCCCGGTACCCGACCCACATCTTCTGGTGGGCGCCGAGGCGGTCGAAGACCGGTAGCCCCGCCCTGAGATGGGCCTTGATGCCGAGCTTGGCCGCCGCCTGGCGGCCGTTGGAGTTGGCCACAACCAAATCACTGCCGGCCGCTGCCGACTCCAGGTCTTCCAGGTCCCCCACGAAGATATCCTTCGCCGGGATGGCATCCAGCCCACGGACCCGCGTTGCCGATATTGCCGCCTGGATCTCGCACCCCATGCCTGCCAGGAACCCGGCCATGGTCTTCAGGTGGTCGGCCTCCAGGGCGATGGTCACCTTCTTGAGGCCGAACTGGTAGTGACTGTCCACCATGGCGTCCATGAGACGGCTGCGCCAGCGGCGGAACTTCTCGGGAACCGGCCGGCCGGCAATGACCGACAGGGTCGCCATGAATCGGTCCGCCTCGGCCAGGCCGGTAATGGAGCTGAAACCGTAGGCCGGCATGCCGAACTGCTCCTTCAGGGCGAGTCCCGCCTTGGCCAGGGAGTCGCCTATATAGATGGTCGCGCAGCTCCGCCCCGACTGGCGGATACGCTCCATGGAGACGCCGCCGGTGGAGAGGGGTGAGACCGTGTCGTCGATATGCCCGTCCAGGGCGTTGGCGATGTCCGGGACCATGATCGGGTCCAGTCCGAACGCCTCGCAGATCTCCTTCACCTCCTCCACATCGGCCGGGGTCAGGTGGGCTCCGGGGAGGATCGTCACCTGGCCGGGGATCGTCCATTCCCCCTCTCCCCATCCCTCTCCCACCAGGGGAGAGGGGGAGGTGTGCTCCCCCCTCCCTTGATGGGAGGGGGCAAGGGGGAGGGTGTTAAGGATGGCCTCCACCGCCGCCGCGTAACCCTCCTGGAGGGAGCCGCAGTAATCCGGGGTCGATGCCCAGATAATCGGCACGCCATCGTGCTCGGGGTTCTCCTTGCGAAAATGGACGATGGCGCTGCGCACGTCATCCCCCATGGTCTCTGTTAGCCCCGAGGTCATGATCCCCACTACAGTCGGCTTGAACTTCTCGATGACCCGACTGATCCCCTTCTTCAGGTTCTCCCAGCCGCCGAAGATGGCAGTGTCCTCGCTCATGCTCGTGGAGTTGAGGGCAATGGACTCCTTGAAGTGACGGGAGAGCTGCAGCCTGATGAAGGTGGAGCACCCCTGGGCGCCGTGGAGGAGCCCCAGCATCTTGTCGAT
>CALMOE010000295.1 GCA_937871715.1 uncultured Geobacter sp.
GGGTAACCATCGACAACAGAAGCGGCGCCGCTTATCGGAATGCGTCCCTAAAGCTGGTTGCCGGCGAGGTCAACCGGGTGAGGGAGGAGCCGATGCTTATGGACAAGGGGGGACGCATGGCGGTCACGGCCGCCGCAAAGCCGCAGTTCAGGGAGCAGGAGTTTTTCGAGTACCACCTCTACACCCTGGAGCGTCCCACCACCCTTAAGGAGAACCAGAGCAAGCAGGTCTCGCTCCTTGCCGCAGCCGGTTTGACCCTGAAGAAGGAGTTCGTCCTGGCAGGACAGAATTTCTACTACTACAATCCCCAGGGGGAGCAGGGGGGGAAACAGAAGGTTAGCGTTTTCGTGGAGTTCGCCAACAGTAAGGGGGATGGGCTGGGGATGCCGCTCCCCAAGGGGACGGTGCGGGTCTACAAGGAGGATAGCGACGGCTCCCTGCAGTTCATCGGCGAGGACAGCATCCCCCATACCCCGAAGGACGAGAAGCTGCGCATCAAGCTGGGGGAGGCGTTCGACGTTGTGGGGACGAGGAAGCAGACCGACTGGAAAAAAGTCGCCAGCGACAGCTACGAGGCGGCCTTCGAAATAACCCTGCGCAACCACAAGAGCGAAGATGTGACGGTTAGGGTGATTGAACCGATCCCTGGGGAGTGGAGTATGCTCTCTTCCTCCCATGAGTACATCAAGAGCGAGGCGTTTGCCGCCGAATTCCAGCTGCCGGTGAAGAGAGATGGGGAGACTAAACTGACCTACAGGGTAAGGATGAGGTACTGATGCCGCCAGAAACCGGCAAATCCCTTGCCACTTTGGCAGCAAAATTGTACCTTAATGAGGTAGACGACTCCGCGGGGGGAGCAGCAGCTCCCCCCGCTTGCTGCAGAGATTTTCAGCTGTCCGGGGATGCGGTTACATGAAGATATTACCCGTCATAGCGGTCATTACCGCCTGCCTGCTCCCCAGCGTCGCCCTCGGGGAGCGCAAGTCCCCCGTGGACGGTGGGGTGCTCACCTCCAGCCCCGGGGTGCGTCTCGACCCTTTCGGCAGCGGCCGGATGATCATGCACAACGGATGGGACATCGCCGTACCAACAGGGACCCCTGTCTACCCGACCCAGGATGGTACCGTCTACTTCGCCGGCCCCTACAGGGGGTACGGCAACCTGGTGGCGATCGAGCACGGCAAGGGGTACATCTCCCTCTACGGCCACAACTCGGAGATCCTCGTCAAGCCGGGGGTGTTCGTCACGCCGAAGACGACTATCGCCCTCTCCGGAAACAGCGGCCGCTCCACAGGACCCCATGTCCACTACGAGGTGAGGCGCCTCCCCACCTCCTACCAGAAGCAGCGGGAAGCCGAGCTGACCGCCAGGCTGAAGGAGGCTGTCACGAGCCGGATCGACCAGATGGTGGAGAACTTCGCCAGCGGCAAGGGTGGTCCTGAGCAGGAGTACACCTACCTCCCCTCGGATATCGATCAGTAAGGCTTATCCGATCCGCTTGATCCCCCAGAGACTCCCCAGGGCAATTGCCAGCAATCCGCACCCTCCGCTGAGAAGCGCCCCCATCTTGGCTGCACCCTGGATAACCGGCTCGGTAAACGCCTCACCGGCAACGAAGAGGGCGACCGTAAGGCCGATTCCGGCGATCAGCCCGATGAGAAAGAGCTCCTTCAACCCGACCTTGGCCGGCAATGGATAACCCAGCTTTTTGCCGACCATCCCCATGACCAGGATCCCCACCGTCTTCCCCACCACCAGGGAGGCGAGAACCAGCCATGTGGCACTCCCCACCCCCTCGAAACGCACACCAGCATTGGCAAGGCCGAAGGCGAACAGCCCAAGATCCACCACCACCTTCCATTCGTGCTCGAAAGTTGCCAGGGTGGACCTGTCGCGGGGATCCTCCTCGAACATGTGCTTGGACTCCCGGGGAGGATGGGGGAGGAATGGGACGATGAATACCAGCGCCAGGGCCGGGTGGAGGTGGGCAAGAAGGAGCCCAAGCCAACTCATCCCCCCCCCGAAAATAATGTAGGGCCAGTAACTCGCGGCCTTCCTCCGGCGGAGCAGGTACGCAATCCCCATCCCCGCTGCCACCATGAGGAGCCAGAGGAGCTCAACCGGCTGCGACGGGTCCGAGTAGAACATGGCGATTATGGCAAGGCCGATGGCATCATCGACGATGGCCAGGAGGAGGAGGAAGGAGATGGCCGGATGGCGCCGGCCAAAGACCAGGGAGGCGAAAAGCCAGGCAAGGGCGATGTCGGTGGCAGTAGGTATCCCCCAGCCACGGGCAAGGCTGCTATCGCCCATGATGGCATTTAGCCCCAGATATACAATCACTGGACCTGCCACCCCGCCAAAGGTTGCCAGCAGTGGATTTACCGCCCTGCCCAGGGGGTGAAGATCACCACCCGGAATACAGCTCTGGGTTATCTCCACAGCGGCAATGCCGAAGAAGAGCGCCATGAACATGTCGTTGACGATGAAGTGAAAGCTGGTCGGCCCGATTAGGCGGGCATGGGTGAAGTGGTGGTAACTCCCTGCATCGAGGTTTGCCCAGATGAGGGCGACAATCACCCCGGATATGAGTGGGACGGAGAACTCCCGCAGCATGTTGATATGTTTTTGCATCGTCTCCCCCTTCCGCCGCTCCGGGGAGTGATTCAGCTCCACAAGAGGAGCTGACCGCAGCGGCAACATAAAAAATCCCCCTGTTTTTCTACAGCAAAACAGGGGGATTGCCAACCATTACCGTCTTCAGCGAGGAGATGAAAAGGTGGATCAGTGGGTCACCGGCTCACCTTCATCGGGGAAATTCATCGCCGCCTTTGCCCTCTCGATGGCCTCCATCTCCTTGAGACGCTCGCCGAGCCAGAAGTGGATGTTGCGGGCCGATTCGTAGTTCAGCACCACTCCGGTGTCGATGAAGCGGACCATGCTGCTCTTCAGGTCCGCCGGCTCCTCGGCCGTCACCTCGCCGATGGTGCCGTTGGGGTTGATCTCGTGGCTGATCTCCTGGGGGAGGGGAGGACGCTCAAGGTAGAAATTCACCACCAGCTCGCCCCGGGGGGTCAGCCCTCCGTGGGCGCCGTTGACGTAGCTCGGGTTGTAGGCATAGTTGAAGATGTATTTAAAGGTTACTTCCGGCTTATTGCTTGCCACTTTACTGCCTCCTTTTGGTGTTTTCGAATCAACCGCTTATTTCAGATAAATGCTGAACGTTGAAACTGGGCGCCTTGTCAGGCGATCTGCAGCACGATCTTGCCGAAGTGTTTGTCCTCTTCCATCATGCGATGGGCTGCCACCACCTCTTCCAGGGGGAAGCTCTTCTCTATTATCGGCACGATTGTCCGGTCTGCGAACTTGGGAAGGGCAACCCTGGTGAATTCGGCAACGATCTCCCCCTTGTCCTTCACCGGGCGGGAACGGAGCACCGAGCCTATGATCTGCTGGCGCTTGACCATCATCAGCGCCAGGTTGAGCTCGGCCTTGATGCCGCTGATGACTCCGATGATAACCAGGCGGCCCGCATAGGCGAGGGATGCCATGTTGGGAGCCAGGTACTTGGCGCCAACGTGGTCGAGAATGACATCAACCCCCTTCTTGCCCGTGAACTCCTTGACCGCTTCGGAGAAGTCCGGGGTCTCGCGGAAATTGATCACCAGGTCGGCACCGATCTCCTTCACCCTCTCCATCTTCTCAGGCGCGGCGGTGACAATGATCTTGGTCTCGGGCACAAGCGCCTTGCAGAGCTGGATACCGGCGGTGTTAACCCCCCCGCCGCCGCCGTGGATAATGACGCTGTTCCTCTCCTTCAGGCCGCCGATCATGAAGATGTTGAGGAAAGCGGTGATGTAGGACTCGCAGACGCAGGCAGCCTCGGCAAAGCTCATGCTCTCCGGGATCGCCATCAGGTGGCTGGCATATGCCACCGCGTATTCGGCATAGGCGCCCCCACCCACCAGGGTCATGACCCGGTCCCCAACCTTCCAGCCAGTAACCCCGGGGCCCAGCTCCTCGATGGTGCCGGCAACCTCAAGGCCGAGGATCTCCGAATCTCCCGGCGGCGGCGGGTAGTTCCCCATGCGCTGCACCAGGTCTGGGCGATTGACCGTGGTCGCATGCACCTTTACCAGGACCTGACCTTCACCAGGTGACGGCTTTGCCACCTCACCGATCTTCATCACCTCCACACCACCGAAACCTTCAAGCAGAACTGCCTTCATAGCTCCCCCCTGACAATTAATGGTAACCCAGCGCAAATCCTCCAGGGCGGCAGCTGCCGGCCACTGGATGCCGTAAACACACGGGCGTCCTGCAAAATAGCGTTATTTTTTTCTCAGTTCAAGAGATTTAACCGGAAAAGATGTCCGATGCGCCATACTAGGGGAGAGCGACGGCGGAAACCAGCCTGAAACTGCCTGTCGATGCGACTTCCAATTGCAATAACCGCACAAAATCTCTATGCTTCGCGGGTAACTTCTGCTAAGAAACAGCAACGAAACGACAGTGGAAGGGAATCTGGGATGGAAATCTGGCTGACCTACTGCGGCGCCGGCCTGATCGCCGGAATGCTCGCCGGGCTCCTCGGGGTCGGGGGGGGGATCATTATCGTCCCCATGCTCACATTCACATTCACCATGCAGCACTTTGCCGAGCCGGTCGTGCATCACCTGGCCCTGGGCACCTCCCTGGGGACGATCATCTTCACCTCCTTCGCCAGCTTCCGGGCCCATCACCAGCATGGCGCGGTAAACTGGCAGGTGGTCAGGCGCATCACCCCGGGGATACTTGTCGGCACCGTTGCCGGATCCTATGTGGCGGCAAGCCTCTCAACCAACATCCTGAGGGGGTTCTTCATAGCATTTACCTACTACGTGGCCCTGCAGATGCTGACCGGAATCAAGCCCAAGGGATCAAGGCAACTGCCGGGGATATCCGGAATGTTCTCCGTCGGCACGGGAATCGGGGCAGTCTCCAGCCTGGTGGGTATCGGCGGGGGGAGCATGTCGGTACCATTTCTTGCCTGGTGCAATATCTCCATGCACAATGCCATCGGCACCTCGGCGGCCATCGGCTTCCCCATTGCCCTGTTCGGCTCCATCGGCTTCATCGCCAACGGACTGGCCGCCAGTGGGCTACCCAAGGGGAGCCTGGGGTACATCTATCTCCCGGCCATGATCGGCATATCAGTGACTAGCTTCCTCGTCGCCCCCATGGGGGCCAGACTGGCACACCGTCTGCCCGTCGGACAGCTAAAGAAGATATTCGCCTGCCTCCTACTGGTCATCGGCACCAGGATGCTCTACAAGCTCCTTCAGTAAACCCCGCCTATCAGGACGGCGGTCACACTGCCAACCGTGACCTTTGTCTGGGCCTTGACCGGTATCCGCCGGGGGTCGTCGGTCAGCCAGAGGTACGCCCCCCTCTTCCCCTCGAAGACCCCCTCCGGTTTGACCATCGGCTCTAACTTGAGAGTATTGAAAACACCTGCCGGTACCGAAACCCGTTCCCTCTTAAGCACCCGCACCTCGATACGGTGCAGCTTTTTGCTGTCCAGCACATTGATGTAAAAGGACTTACCCGGCTCCAGGTGCTGCTGGCGCACATGGTAGAAGCTTGAGTATATATCCATGGTGTCCGCGCCGATAGACACATCCACCCGTTCGCCGCTGCGACGATCATGGTAGCTGGCGATCCCGGCGGCATGGTTGAAGCTGATCTCCCGATCGCGGACACGGTGCCCCTCCTTGAAGAGCATCTTGAAACTGCGCGGTTCACCGGGAAACCCCCCTTTTTTCAGGAGAATGCTCTCGGTGCGGTCATCCACGGGAAAAAACCTGGAGAGCCATGGATTGGAGCGGGCAGACGAGATGATCCGCCAGCTTCCCACCTCGTCCACCAACTCCTGTGTGGCGGTCCCCACCTCGATCCCAGTCCAGCTGAGACTGTAGACCAGCCTCTCAGGAATCTTCTGGCCGGCCATGGCCGTTGGTGGCGAGACAAGAGCCAGCGCCAGGAGGAGCAGGGTCAAGCGCAATAAAACCATGTTCAACATCGTATCATCTCCTCCCGCCACGGAATGGGGCTGGACAGCTGCTCAATGACGTCCCCGGAGCTATTTCCGTTCCTTTTCCTTCTCCTTTTCCTTCTCCTTCGGTGGCTCCTCCTTAGGCTTGATCTTCCATACCCCGCTGGCCCTTCTCTCCCTTGTAGGCCCACTATCCCTCACCCCGACATCCTTGCGACCACGGGACTCCTTCCTCTCGGAGGAGACAGCTGCCGGTGCCTGCCTACCGGTGGAGTCGCCACTACCGACAGTACCGGATGCATCCTGTGTCTTCCCTCGCTGCATGGGAGCTGCATCCCCCCCCTTGTTGGCGCCGGGCTTCGGCCCTTCAACCCTCCCTCCCCGCTCCCCGCTCCCTCTTACAGGAGCCGGAGCACTCTGTTCGCCGCTCTCAGCGGGACGTACCTGAGGCTGCGGCTGTGGCCTATGGGTATCGGGAGTGACTGGCCTGACCAGGGGCTGTTTCCTCTCGGCGACTCCACCATCCACCTGCCTGCCGGGAAGAGGTCCCCTCTCCCTGCCATGCTCAGACTGCCTTGAAGGTTCCCTGGTCTGCTGGCGACGCTCATCCCTCAAGGGCTTGACCTGGGCGCCACGCTCCACCCTCGGGAACCTCTCCCTCAACTCCCTTACCGGTTGGCTGACGACGGTCTTGGGCGGCAGCCTGTCCGTCGGGATGTTCCTTACACGCGGCATGCGGATCTCCCGCGAATCCAGCCTAGGCTCCGGCCTTCCTGCCAAAACCCTCTCCTTCCTGAATATGTCCCCGGAGTGCCTGGTGTAGCGCCCCCTGCCAGTGACAAAGGAGCTTCTCTCCACCGAAGTTACCCCATTGCTCCGCGCAGCATTGCGGTACACGTTCCTGCGATTGATTATGGTGATGTTGGTCACGTTGGTAACGTTGACGCTATGCCTTCCGTAGTACCCCCGTCCGTAATATACCTCACCCGGGGCCAGGGGGACCCACCCCACATGGGTAGGGGTGGTGACCCAGCCAACGTAGCCAGGAGCCCAGAAGACATCTCCAGCCAGTGGCGGGACCCAGCACCAGCCGTAACCGGCAATAATCGTCCAGCGACCGTAATGGTAAGGCACCCACCCCCAGGGCTCGTGGGATACCCAGACATAGTCGCCGCCGCGCCATATCCAGCGCCCCTCGCGGTACGGCGCCCAGCCTGCCGAGACGTAAAGCCTGGGGCGCCATACATGCCCGTACTCCCGGACAACGATCCATTCCCCGGCTGAGGAGAGCTCCTCCTCGTAGATCACCAACTCTTCCGGCAGTCTTCTCTCCCCCCCCGCTTGGCGCCTGGCCTGGCTGGCATCACGCTCGCTGTTCCAGCTATCCCAGGCATCCTTGGGATTTACCGGCGATATTTCTGAGCGTGAATCCTCCACGGTCAGCATCTCGCCGGTCCGCACCCTGGTGCGACCACCGTAGCTCTCCACATAGGCCGAACCGCGGAACACGGAGATATCCTCCTCACCACTGCTGTCAATCTCCAGGCGGTAGCGCCCCTTGTCATCCACCCTGACCGTGCTCTCGGCAAGGTCGAACTGCAGGCTCCACTCCATGTCGGCAACTGTCCGCAGGTAGGCCCGACCCATGGCAAGGTTGAACTGGAGAAAATCCCTCTCCACCTTGAGGACATTCAGGGCGCTCCTGGCATCTAGACGAATGACGCTGCCGTCCTTCAGCTGGACCTCGGCCCTGCTCCCGCCTGGGGTCCAGACACTGTCCCCCTCGTAAAGAGGGGTGTTGGTTGCTGCCGGCAGCCAGTCGTCACTGTCGGCAACACGCACCTGCACATCCCCTTCGATCAGGCTGAGGCGGGCAAATCCCTGCTCAGCGGCAAACAGGCTGGGTGGCAAGAGCAGCAGGAGAAGCAGAGTTACCATCATTCTCAAGAGTCGCATATTTCACCCCTTTTCCGGCAGATTAAACCCCATTTGCAGATTACGCTGGCCGCTAACAGGGCCGTTCCGGTTACTTAGGCTTCTTGAACAAATAGAATAGCAAAGTAGGTGCCAAAGGTGAAAAAAAAGCCGGGTCAAACGACCCGGCCTCCTTGGTAGCCATTACATCGGGATATTTCAGCGTTACCCTGGAGCCGCCCCCCAGGCGGCAAGTTCCTGCAAAACCATCTCCTCCAGAAGGGGAAGAGCCAGCGCCACCTCACGGGAAAGCTCCATATCCATCTCTATCGATCCCGGCTGTACCCCCCAGAGGACCATCTCACCTGGAGCATACCCCTGCAGGTCAGCCACGGTGAGGAGGTCTTTGAGCCCCATCTGGTGTGGGGAGACCTTGGTGGCCAGGGCCAGGGGGATCTCCTCTCCGGCCAGCCTCACCAGAGTGCCGGCACTGGAGCCGGTCTCCACCGCATCGATCACCAGCAGACGGTCCACATCTTCCAGGTATGGGAGGAGGTCGAGCCCCAAGGTGCCGCCGTCCAGAATGGTAACCCCATCGGGGAATCTGTACCTCTCCATGAGCCCCTGGACAATGCGGACCCCTGCCGAGTCGTCGCTCATCACCAGGTTTCCCAGCCCCAACACCAGTATGGACTCAATCCTCTTCAACAGACTTGTACCCGCTGAACATGCTAGAAATGATCCCCCCACGCTCCTTGATATCCATCAGCCAGCAGCTGTACACGTGCTGGATGGCAAAGCCGAGCAGCAACCACATGAAGCAGTGGTGCAACAGCCGCAGTGTCTGATTACTGAAGAGATGGCGCAGCTGGCCAAAGGTCAGGGCGTAAAAGCCCCCCGGCGCATGTTCGGAATAGAGGGCAAAACCGGTGCATATCATCCCTAGATAGAGGAGAAACACCAGAGAGTAAGCAGCGGCCGCCACCGAATTGTGTCCCACCACATGTGGTAATTTGCGACTGAGGAAGGTGTAGTAACGTAGCGTCGCCCACATTTGCTGCCGGTCTTCCGGGTTCAGATATGGGAAAAAGGTACGCCAGCTGCTGTACCTGTTCCCCACGAGCGACCAATAGATCCTGGATGCCAAACTAATGGCGAACATATAGGCTGCCACGAAATGGACAAAGCGTATCCACCCCATGACGAACTGTGATGGAGAGCCGGCCAGGGTCATGGGATGGGCGATGAGAAGACCAGTGGCGGTAAGGGTGAGAATCGCCACCATATTAAGCCAGTGGGTCACCCTGACCGGAAGTTCCCAGACATATTTGATTACCAGCTTGGACATAACGATACCTCCGCCGCTGCCGGGAAATGGCAGCTACTTCACCTGGACCTTGATAATCTCGTTGCCGGTCGCATCCAGCACGTGTACAGCGCACGCCAGACAGGGGTCAAAGGAGTGTATTGTACGCAGGATCTCCACCGGCCGGTTGGGATCGGCGATGGGGGTACCGATAAGCGCCTCCTCGTATGGCCCGCGCTGCCCCTTGTGATCCCGGGGGGAGGCGTTCCAGGTGGAGGGGACGACCGCCTGGTAGTTGAGAATCTCCCCGTTCTTGATTTTGATCCAGTGGCCGAGAGCGCCGCGGGGCGCTTCGTGCCAGCCGTAGCCGGCCGCTTCCGCCGGCCAGGAGGATGGATCCCACTTCTCCTGAACGTGAACCCTGAGATCACCCTTGGCGATGTTCTCCTCCAGCTGCTGCAGCCACTTGGGGAGCTGCTGGGCGGTTATGAGGCAGTCGATGCCGCGGGCGCCGGTGCGGCCGAGGGTGGAGAAGAGGGCCTCCGGCCCGACGTTGAGATGCTTGAGCACAAGGGTAACCGCATCCTTGGTCTCCTGGTGGCCCGAGGCGAAGGCCACCAGCAGCTTGGCCAGGGGGCCCACCTCCATCGGTTTCTCCTCGTAGCGGGGGGACTTGACCCATGAGTACTTTCTCTCCGTATCCAGGTTCTGGTAGGGGGGCTTTGGCCCGGTGTACTTGGCCTCGGTCTCCCCTTCCCAGGGGTGGGCCCCCTTCCCCTGGCCACCGGAGTACTCAAACCACGAATGGTCCACGTATTCGGCGATCTTCTTGTGATCAACCGGGTGAACCTTGGAGAGATCCTTGCCGAGGATGATCCCCGGCGGGAAGAAGAGCTTGCCGCTCACGGGATCGGGGAACTCGCCGTAGGAGAGGTAGTTCCCCACCCCTCCGCCGATGCCGGCCCACTCCTTGTAGAAGGAGGCAACCGCCAGCAGGTCGGGGATGTAGACCTTTTCCACGAAATCCTTGGCTTTTTTCAGGAGTCCTGCTATCTCCGCCAGCTTGTCGGCGTTCAGGGCATTCTGGGAGTCGGGGTCCACCGGGATCGCCATGCCGCCGACGAGGAAGGTCTGGGGATGGGGGTTCTTGCTCCCAAGGATGGCGTGGATCTTGATGACGTCCTTCTGCCACTCCAGAGCCTCCAGGTAGTGGGCAGTGGCCATGAGATTGGCCTCCGGCGGCAGCTTCATGGCGGAGTGCCCCCAGTAGCCGTTGGCGAAGGGGCCCAGCCTCCCCTTGGCGACGAAGGCCTTGAGCTTCTCCTGCACCCCTCTGAAATAGGTGGTGGAGTTGAGCGGCCAGTCTGAAAGTGAGGCAGCCAGGGAAGCGGTCCTGGCAGGGTCGGCCTTGAGGGCCGAGGTGATGTCGACCCAGTCAAGGGCATGGAGGTGGTAGAAGTGGATCACATGATCCTGCACGTTCTGAATCCCCATGATAATGTTCCTGATGAGATCGGCGTTGGGGGGGACCTTGACATTTAGAGCGTTCTCCACGGCGCGTATGGAGGCGATGGAGTGAACCGTGGTGCAGACGCCGCAGAAGCGCTGGGTGAAGTACCAGGCATCCCGCGGGTCGCGCCCCTTGAGAATCTTCTCGATGCCGCGGAACATGGTGCTGCTGCTCCAGGCGTTGACTATCTTGCCGCCGCTGATCTCAGCCTCGATGCGCAGATGTCCTTCTATGCGGGTAATGGGGTCAACGACGATCTTTGTCATGTTTCAGATCCTCCCTCTTTTTGCCTTCCATCTTATCTTCCCCCCTCACAGCGCTGATGATGCCGTGGCCGGCAAATATGGCTGCGGTGCCCACTGCCAGGCCAAGACCGATCTTGTCGGCGGTCGACTCTATGCCGAAGCCCGGCACATTGGGGAGCCGACGATACAGGGGGGTCATCCTGTCCCAGAACATCGGCTCAGAGCAGCCGGCGCAGCCGTGGCCGGAGGCAACGGGCCAACTGGTCTTCTCGTTGTAGCGCTGGCTCGGGCAGTTGTGGTAGGTCTCGGGCCCCTTGCACCCCATGCGGTAGAGACAGAACCCTTTGCGGTGCCCCTCGTCCCCCCACTTCTCAACGTACTGGCCGGCATCGAAATGGGGGCGCCGCTCGCAGTTGTCGTGTATCCGCTTGCCGTAGGCGAACAGGGGCCTGCCGAAGCCGTCGGTGGCCGGGAGTTTCTTGAAGAGAAGGAAATGGACTATGGTGGCTGTCAGGTTGTCGGCATTGAGCGGGCAGCCCGGAAGATTCAGCACAGTGGCTCCCGGGACTGCCTCCTTGACGCCGACAGCCCCGGTAGGATTCGGAGCGGCGGCAGGCAGCCCTCCGTAGGAGGCGCAGGTACCTACGGCGATGGTGGCGAACGCTCCGCCGCAGACCTCGGTGGCACGCTCAAGGGCTGTCTTGCCGGCGATGCAGCAGTATACCCCCCCGTCCTTGAGGGGGATGGAGCCCTCGACCACCGCGATGTACTTACCCTTCTCCTCCTTGACCACCTTATCCAGGTTGGCCTCGGCAAGATGGCCGGCTGCGGTCATGATTGTCTCGGCGTAGTCAACGGAGAGGATGTCCAGGACGATCTCCGCCACCGTTGGACTGGCGGCGCGCAGCAGGGCCTCGGTGTCGCCGGTGCAGCTCTGGAATTCGAGCCAGACGAGAGTGGGCCGCTTCACCTCGTCCAGGGCCTGGGCAATCTTCGGTGCAAAGGTCACCGGCAGGGCGAGGGCCGCGGACATGGCGGAGCAAAACTTCATGAACTCCCGGCGCGACACCCCCCTCTCGGCAAGCATTTGCGGAAAATCATAATGCTGTTCTGCGGCAGACTTTTTGTCGTCATAGCCATTATTATCCATAACCCTTCGCCCCTTTCCTGTCAGCACAATCTATATGCCGAGCAAAACAAGCATAAGTTCACCAGCTAGTTTGACAACGCTGTTTTATCACAATACGATTTATTGTCAATCACGATGACAATCAATAACAGATCATTCTTATAAATCCTATCTTTAGCATTTAATAATTAGCCGTTTGACTACACAAATCACATTTGCTAATGTTAATTGTATTTTACAAACAATCAAGCCGTTTTCTGAACAGATACCATACCCGCTCTCCCTATCTGCAATTACAGGAGGATTCAAAGCTATGGCCAGTAAATCGGAAAGAAGGAGAAGATTCCCGTTATCAGACATCAGCGGTCGGACACGAATATCGCTTCTGGGGGTCCTGACCTGCTCCCTGGTGGTCTTCGGGTTTATCTTGCTGCTGCAGACGCCGGTACAGGCGTTCGTAACCAAGGGTCTATCCTGTTCATCCACAACCTGTCACGGCACCACTAATACGGCGGCGACGATAAGCGTTGCGCTTAATGGAGTTCAGGGGACATCGATCACGGTGCCAGCGGGGGGAACATTCGAAGTCGACTGGATGTACACCAATATGCGCAACACAACCAAGTACGACGGAACCAATCCGGAAATAGCTCTTCCAACCAATTGGACGATCGCACGCGGGACCGCCAACAGCCCTGGCCTCACCAATTGGAACACCGTGTGGGATGCGACCGATGGCGTGACCTCCGGTTGGAACACAACCTACAGCACTTCAGCAGAGTTTCCAAGCAGTCCTGTCGGTTACGCCGTCGACTTTAACGGGACGTCATGGGATACAGGAAATCGGAATGCGGCATACGACAACGGCACTGCCGGACAAGACCTTGACGGTGTTGCCAACAGGATGGGGACCGACGCACGCATTACCGTCCCAGCCGGAACCACTCCCGGCACTTATTCAGTTGTTGTGCTCGGCATCGGCCATGATTCGAGCGACACTAAAGCTCATGTGGAACAGACTATTTCGGTAACCGTCATACCGGCTGTTACCTCGGCATCGCCGAACTCAATGTCCCAGGGGAGCGGTCCCACGACTGTAACCATCAACGGCGCTGGTTTCACCAATACCGGCCTCTCGGTTTCCTTTAGCGGCACGGGCATCACCACCGGGTCAGCCACCTATGCCAGTTCAACCCAGATCACCGTCCCCGTAACCGTTGCTGCGGGCGCAGCTACCGGCGCCCGCAACGTTACGGTCACCTGCTCCGGCCAGTCTGGTACCGGCACCGGTATCTTTACCGTTACGGCAGCCCTGACGTCCACGACTACCACCGTGACGCCGCCATCAGCCATCACCTATGGTCAGAGCACGAGCTTCACAGCGACTGTTTCCCCATCAGCGGCAACAGGGACGGTTCAGTTCAAGGTGGACGGGGTTAATCAAGGCAGCCCCGTCACGTTGAGCAGCGGCACCGCCACACTTTCAAATGTGACAGGGCTGACTGCCGGAAACCGCAGCATTACCGCCGTGTACAGCGGAGACTCAACCTATGCCACCAGCACGTCATCGGCCGTGACACAAGTGGTCAACAAGGCCACGCCATCCGTCACCGCCTGGCCGACGGCCAGCGACATCACTTATGGCCAGACCCTGGCTTCATCGACCCTGACCGGCGGTGCTGCATCGGTGGCGGGCTCCTTTGCTTTCACAACTCCTTCAACCAGTCCTAATGTAGGGACCGCTTCTCAAAGCGTCACCTTCACCCCGACCGACACCACCAACTACAACACAGTTGCCGGTTCCGTCAGCGTAACCGTCAACAAGGCCACTCCGACCGTGACCGCCTGGCCAACTGCCAGCGCCATCACCTACGGTCAGACCCTGGCCTCCTCAACCCTGACCGGCGGAACCGCAACCCCGGCAGGCTCCTTCGCCTTCACCACCCCGGCTACCGCACCCAATGCCGGCACCGCCTCACAGAGTGTCACCTTCACCCCAACCGACACCGTTAACTACAACACCGCCACCGGTTCCGTCAGCGTGACCGTCAACAAGGCCGACCCAACCGTCACCTCCTGGCCGACCGCCTCCGCCATCACCTACGGCCAGACCCTGGCGTCGTCGACCCTGAGCGGCGGCACGTCGACCCCGGCCGGTAGCTTCGCCTTCACCACACCGGCCACCGCGCCCAATGCCGGCACAGCCTCACAGGGGGTGACCTTCACCCCGACCGATACCAGCAACTACAACACCGCCAGCGGCTCCGTCAGCGTGACCGTCAACAAGGCCGACCCGT
>CALMOE010000296.1 GCA_937871715.1 uncultured Geobacter sp.
TTTCTGCCTGTCTCGTGGGCTCGGAGATGTGTATAAGAGACAGTGCATGGGGCGGGGCCGTTGGTCTCCCTGGCTGGAATCGACTCGGGTGCAAGCGAAACCGGGCGCATACCTTCTGCCTTGCAGGAAAAAGTGGAGCTTGGGGAGAGGGTCGTGTCTCAGGTAGTGGCTGGCCTCGATCTGCACAGGCCGCAGGGGGATGGCGAAATAACCATCAGGCTGCATCCGGAGGAGCTGGGGGAGCTTCGGATCAACCTGCGTCTGGAAAACAGCCAGCTGAGCGTGGAGATAACCGCCGAGAAGGGGGTGGTGAGGAGTGCCCTCATGGAGAATCTGGATCACCTCAAAGAGGCCCTCGGCCGCCAGCAGCTGATGGTGGAGAGCTTCTCGGTCTCATCGTCCGCAGGGGATTGGGCCGGCCACGGGAAGAGGGATGGCTACCGCCCTTTCCAAGGCCGACCCTACGAAGCAGTTGAGCCCGATCCCCGTGAAATGGATGGCGGGAGTGCAGCGCTGCTCCATGTTGCGGATGTGGATGAGCATTCAATGGTGAGTATAAGGTTGTAGGGACAAAGGGGGATGACATGTTAGGCGAGATCTCAACCGTATCGGCTGCCGCGGATGGGGCAGCGGCAATGAAGAAGGCCACCGGGCTGAACAAGGACGATTTCCTCAGGCTTTTCATGGCCCAGATGCAGAACCAGGACCCCTTAAACCCGCAGGACGGCTCCCAGTTCATAACCCAACTGGCCCAACTCACCCAGGTGGAGCAGTCCTATAACACCAATAGCAATCTGGCTAAAATACTGGCTGCTTTTCAGGATGCGTCGAGCCTCTCCCTGGTGTCGTTCATCGGCAAGCAGGCACTTGTCCGCGGCAACAGCATCTCCATGACGGAAGGGAGCCAGCCCCTTCTCTCCTTCAATCTCCCCTCGGCTGCAACGACCCTGAATGTGGAGATAAGGGATGGGAAGGGTGTACTGGTGAGAACCATCAGCAGCGGTGAGCAGGGGGCAGGTGACGGTTCTGTCCTGTGGGATGGGAAGGACGATGGCGGCAAGCCGCTCCCTGCCGGAACTTATCGCTTTTCTGTAACAGCCACGGGCAAGGATGGCAGCAGCTTCAGTGGAGCCCCCTACATGGAGGCAACCGTTACCGCTGTCCGCTATGACAGCGGCAGGGCCATCTTGAACTGTGGTCCTTTGGAGGTGCAGGTTGCCGATCTAATCGCCGTCAAGGGTAATTGACCACTCCCGGTTGGAGTGAAGCGATACGCCGACTCAAGTTGGCATAACCAAGCATTAAAGGAGGATTTACAATGAGCATCACATCCGCAATGTACAGCGCCATTACCGGTCTCTCCGCCAACAGCGAAGCAATGAGCGTCATCAGCAACAACATCTCCAATGTCAATACTGTCGGCTTCAAGAGCAGCCGGGCGCTCTTTTCCGACATGCTGTCGTCAACGATCGGCAACGACTCCCAGATAGGCAGCGGCGCGCTGATCCAGCAGGTGGACAATGTCTTCAGCCAGGGCTCATTCGAGACGACCGGGCAGGTCACTGATCTGGCAATCCAGGGCGACACATTCTTCTCCCTCGGCGCACCGTCAGCAACCGGAGCCCAGAGTGTCAACTCAATGTATTTCACCCGCGCCGGGGCATTCCATGTGGATGGCAACAACTATCTGGTCAACCCCGACGGCTATCGGGTCCTCGACGAGGCTCTCAAACCCGTTGTCTTCGATACGACCAATGCGCCAGCAGGCTTCACCAAAATAGTCTCCATAGACGATGTGGGGACCATTACCTACCTGGACAACACCGGCGCCCAGCAGAGTTACGGCACCAGAATCGGTGTGGCGACGATCCCGGACGAGAGCAGGATGGTCAAGGTAGGTGGGACTCTTTTCCAGGCAGGAGCTGTCACCGGCATAACAGCCACCAGTATTGCCGCGGCCAACGGCAATGACGAAAAGGTGCTGTCGAACAATCTGGAGCAGAGCAACGTGGACATGGCTACCCAGTTCGTCAAGATGATCCTTACCCAGCGTGCCTACTCGGCATGCTCGAAGGCAATCACCGCAGCTGATGAGATGAGCCAGGAGGTCATCAACATCAAGAGATAGCCCGGGGCGGGGGTAAGGTGATGTCCTGGTGCCGGTCAAAAAGATGACGCTCCATATGGTGGGAATCTGACGCCGAAGTTTCAGCCGTATGCGCGCGTGTTTGCGATGTTACGTGATTTCAGCTTGTTAGTTGGTTTTAACGGTTGTTGCTGCGGTGGCACTGTGGTTGCAGGTTCATGCTGAACCGCGACGGGGCTTGGTAATAAAGGGTTGGGGAGACAATATGGCTGAAGGTGTTGAAGAGAAGAGTCAGGGCGGCAAGGGCGGCAAGCGCAGCAAGCTCATCATTATAATCGCCGTATCTCTCCTGGTTATTTTTCTGGCTGCCTCGTTTGCATACTATAAGTTTGCCGGCGAGAACGAGGCTGAAGCCGGGGGGGAGAAACAACCCCATGCGGGCAAGGAGCCAGAAGTGGTTTATCCCCTGGAGCCCTTTGTCGTGAATATCAATGAAAAGGAAGATATCCGCTACCTGAAGGTGAAGGTGGAGTTCGGCATCAAGAGCGAGAAGGCCAAGGAGATGCTCGAAGCCCGCAAGGCGCCGTTGCGCGATGCCATCCTGGTTCTCCTCACCACCAAGACATATGCCGACGTCCAGGAGCTGAGTGGCAAGAGCAAGTTGCGGGATGAGATTTTGTCAGCAGCCAATCGTATCATTCCAGAGGGTGGCGTGGCTAAGGTCTATTTCACGGATTTCGTGATCCAGTAAGCTGCGGTGGGGGGATGGCAATGGAAAAGATCCTCAGCAGGGAAGAGATCGAAGAGCTTGTCAATCTGGTTGCCCAGGGGCGGATCGATCCGGCAAGGGAGTTGGCCCGCCAGGGGGGGGTCGCCAATTACGACTTCTCCGGGATGGAGTACAGGTCATACTCCCTGCCGAACCTGGATCTCATCTATGACGGCTTCATCCGCTTCAACCGGGTTACCATGTCCAACCGGCTGCGGCGAATCGTCGAGATCAAGAAGGTCGTTGCAAAATCGTACAAATTCGACGACTTCCTCCCCACGCTGCCATCACCGGTATGCATGGCAATCTACAAGATCGAGCCGCTCAAGGGGGCGGCGCTGGTCGCAATGGACAGCAGCCTGGTCTTTTCCGTGGTTGACAGTGTTCTCGGAGGCTCAGGGCAGCCAATCGTTACCGCGGAAAACAGGTTGTTCACCTCCATAGAGCTCAGGCTGATGGAGAAGATCGTCAAGGATCTGCTCCTTGACATGGAGAAGGCGTGGGCTCCCCTTTACGCTACCAGGATGAACCTCCTGCGCATGGAGATGAACCCCCGGCTCGTCAATATTGTCCCCTCCGAATATCAGGTGGTAGCCACTACCTTGAGATTCCAGATCGATGATCTTGTGGGCGATATGGTTTTCGCTATTCCCTACATGACCATTGAGCCGATCAGGGAGAAGTTGCGCAGCGGCCTCCCCTTCGACTCGATGGCTGTCGACCCGATGTGGTCCTGCAGGCTCTCCGATGAGATCTGCGAGGCTCCCATGGATATCAGGGTGGAGTTGGGGCGCTCAAATATCAACCTGGGCGAACTTCTCGACCTGCAGAAAGGTGACACCATCATGCTCGACAAATACAGTCAAGGTGAGATGTCGGTCCTGGTGGGGGGGGTGGAGAAGTTTGTCGGGGTGCCGGGTATCCGGCACGGCAGCAAGGCGGTGCAGATAACGAAAAGTGCGTAGATGGGGGGGCGAGTGTGAGTGAAATCAGCGAGGTAGTTGAATTGCCAGAGGCCGGAAATGGTGCGAATAAGCTGGAGTTCATCTTTGATATCCCCTTGCAGCTGACCGTGGAACTGGGCCGAAGCAAGCTCCTGGTGAAGGAGATCCTGCAACTGGGCCAGGGGGCTGTGGTGGAGCTGAACAGGCTCGCCGGGGAGCCGCTGGATGTCTTCGTCAACTCCAAACTTGTTGCTCGCGGCGAGGCGGTTGTGGTCAATGAAAAACTGGGGATAAGGATTGTGGACATAGTCAGCTCCAAGGAGCGGATGGAGAAGATGCTATGAGGCACGTCGGGGCATTGTTGGCGACGCTGTTGCTAGTCCCCCTGGCAGAGGCTGCGGAGAAGGAGGCCGGGGACTTTTCTCTGCTAGGCAGCTTCGTACAGATGCTCGCCTCCCTGGCCCTGGTGCTCGGTGCGATTTTCCTTGTCCAGGCATTGTCGCGTCGCTGGCTGAATATGCGTGGCGGAGGGGGGGGCGAATCCAGGCACATAAGGTTGGTGGAGACCCGCTATCTGGCCCCGAAGAAGTCGCTGATGCTGGTGGAGGTAGGGGGGGAGTACCTGCTCCTGAGCGATGGTAACGAGGGTGTCCGGCTTATCAAGCAGGTGGAGGTTAAGGAGAGTGTTGAGCTCGGCAGCGTCAGCCAGGTGGCAGAGCCCCACTGCGGAACCGGTCCCGCAAGCGCGGGGAGGGGAGCATGGTGCTCTGCGACTGAGCTGCTCGACATACTGGTGCGGAATGTGCGCAGGATCTTCGTTTCCGGGCGCAGCCTGGCAGTCACCGTGGCGGATAATCTCCCCTATGAGCGTCTGCGCTGCATTCGCCGTCTCCTGGTCCAGTCCGGACTTAGCTGTATCGCTTGCTGTCGGAGACTGGCAGTGGGCGTTTGGCAGAAGGTTAGCTATGAGCGCCTGCGAGAGATTCTCCTGCTGGCAGGGATGTTTTCCGTAGTCGCCTGGAAGGTTCTCCGGGCATTGGCTGCCCGCCTCCCTTCCGGCAATCTGCGCTGCATACCTGCTCGCATAAGGAGCGGCCTGTTGCCATGAAACGCTGGAGCGGACCTGCAATCTACGCCCTTTTGTTGACGATTCTCACCTCTGCCGGTGCAACGGCGGAGCCGATCGCCATGCCGGACATCGGCGGGACAGTCGCCGGCCTGGCCACCCCCGGAGGGATCTCCTCGGTCATCCAGATACTGTTCATGATGACCGTGCTCTCCCTGGCGCCGGGAATACTCATCATGACGACCTCCTTCACCCGCATCGTCGTGGTCCTATCCTTCCTGAGGAATGCCATGGGCACGCAGCAGGCCCCCTCAAACCAGATAGTCATCGGCCTGGCCCTGTTCCTGACCTTCTTCATAATGAGCCCAGTCTGGCAGCAGATCAACGTCCAGGCGGTGCAGC
This sequence comes from uncultured Geobacter sp., assembly GCA_937871715.1. GTDB lineage: Bacteria > Desulfobacterota > Desulfuromonadia > Geobacterales > DSM-12255 > CALMBF01. Next base: position 5,268 of record CALMOE010000296.1, read on the forward strand.
CTTACAAATCCAAGAAAATCAGCCAGGAGGAGGCCTTCAGGAGGGGTGTGAACCCGATCAGAAAGTTCATGCTTTCCCAGACCCGGGAAAAGGACCTCGCACTTTTCATGAGCCTGTCAAAGCTGCCACGGCCGAAGAGCCCGGCGGACATCCCGACACTGACGATCATCCCCGCCTTCATGGTTTCCGAACTCCGCACCGCTTTCCAGATTGGTTTCCTTCTCTACATACCTTTCATCGTGGTGGATATGGTGGTGGCATCGGTGCTCATGTCCATGGGGATGATGATGTTGCCGCCGGTCATGATATCGCTCCCTTTCAAGATACTTCTCTTCGTCCTGGTTGACGGTTGGGGGTTGGTCCTGGGGTCGCTCGTCAAGAGCTTTGCCTAGTTAATGGCAGATGCAGGGTGCAGGCGGTTAATACAGCTCAAGGGAGATTTTCCATGACGCCGGAACTGGTTGTTCAGTTGGCACGGAGGAGTTTCGAAACCGTACTAATACTCTCCGCGCCCCTTCTCGTCCTCAGCATTGTGGTCGGCCTGCTGGTGAGCATTTTTCAGACCGTTACCACCATCAATGAGGCTACCCTTACCTTTGTGCCGAAGATCGTTGCCGTGATGATCGGGATGCTGATCTTCTTCCCGTGGATGATGAGCTTCATGTGCGACTTCACCCGCCACGTTTTCGGGATGATAGCCACCCTGAGGCACTGACTGATGCCCATTTCGCTGCCGCTGGTTACCCTTGAGCAGTTTATCCTCTTCATCCTGGTGATGGGGAGGATGGGGGGGATATTCTTCGTCATCCCCCTCTTCGGCGGCAAGGTGGTGCCGATGCGGATCAAGGCGGCAGTGGTGCTGGCAATGACCCTGCTCCTCTTCCCGATGCTGGCAGGCAGGTCTTCCCAGCTCCCCGGGGACCTACCCTCCCTCTTCATCATCGTGCTGAGCGAACTGCTCATCGGCCTGGCATTGGGGCTGCTCGCCAATGTGGTTTTCGCAGCCGTGGAGTTCTGCGGGCAGCTGCTCGGCATGCAGATCGGTTTCGGCATGGCCACGATCTTCGATCCGACTTTCCAGACTCAGCAGACCCCGGTCAGCGGTTTCCAGAACCTGCTGGCAATGCTCATCTTTCTCTCTTTCGGCATCCATCACTTTTTCCTCTCCGCCCTGGTGGAGAGTTACCACTCCATCCCCATAGGGGGGGGGAGGCTGAATGGCGAGCTGGTCAGCTTTGTCATCAGCAGCACGGCAGGGGTCTTCACCCTGGCCGTGAAGCTGGCTGCACCGGTCATGGCGGCTCTCATGGCCTCCAGCATAGTCCTGGGGATCATGGCCCGCTCCTTCCCCCAGATGAACGTATTCATGCTGAGCATGCCGATGAACATCGGCATAGGGCTGATCATTCTGGGGCTCTCACTGCCGGTGTTCATCTCGGGGGTGGAGAGTGCCTTTGCCACAACCCTGCAACAGCTGAAGGCCGCGTTCAAGCTGCTCTCCTGAAAACAAACCATGTCCGATCACGACAAGAGCTCAAAAACCGAACAACCCACCGGCAAGCGGCTGGATGATGCCAGGCGGAAGGGTAACGTGCCGCGCAGTCAGGAGGTGACCACCATCGTCACCATCCTGGCTGCCGCGGCTGCTCTCTATTTCGGCGGCGGTTTCATGCTGTCGGTACTGAAGCAGAGCAGCAGGGAGCTTTTTGCCTCCCTGAACCCTGCACAGGTGACCGAGGCGGGAGTATACTCCCTGATGCTCAAGACCTTTGCAACCCTTGCCCTGGTTCTGCTCCCCTTCCTCCTCATCCTCTGCTGTGTGGTCCTGGCTGCCAATGCCTGCCAGGGTGGGATCGTCATGGCAGGCGAGAGGCTTGCCATCGACCCTGCAAGACTGAACCCCGTCAACGGGATAAAGAGGGTCTTCAGCGGCGAATCGGCTTTCAACGTGCTCAAGTCCCTGTTGAAAACCGTCATTGTCGCTTACATGGCTTACAGGACCATGCGGGGCGAACTGGATGAGATCGTCTCCCTGACAGGAGACGTGCAAGGGATCGCCAGCTTCATCTGTTCCATATCGTTCAAGCTGGTTTTCCAGATTTGCGGGGTGATGATCGTCCTTGCGGTGCTCGACGCCGTGCATGTCAGGTGGCAGCACAGAAGCAACCTGAGGATGACCAAGCAGGAGGTCAAGGATGAGTACAGGGAGACCGAGGGGGATCCGAAGGTCAAGGGGAGGATCAAGCAGCTCCATTTTGAGAGGGCCAGGCGGAGATTTGCCAGGGTCGTTCCTCAGGCTGACGTGATCATAACAAACCCGACCCATTATGCCGTGGCACTCAAGTACGATCGCGACAAGATGTGGGCGCCGGTTGTCCTGGCGAAGGGGGCCGACCACCTGGCGCTGAAGATCAGGGAGATTGCGCGGCAGAGCGGGGTGACCATTGTGGAGAACCGGTTCCTGGCGAGGGAGTTGTACGCCAAGGTGAAAGAGGGTGAGGAGATCCCGGAGGCGCTCTATACCGCAGTGGCTGAGGTGCTTGCCTATGTCTACGGCCTTAAGGGCAGGGTCTAGGCGGCGAGCTTGATTATCTCCCTGCCGATTATCTCCAGGGGGAGCACTGAGTCCGCAACCCCCCCCTCCACGCATGCCCTTGGCATGCCGTAGATGGTGGAGGTTGCCTCGTCCTGTACCAGGGTGATGCCACCCATCTGCTTCAGGTGCTGCATCCCCTTGAAGCCATCGCTCCCCATCCCGGTGAGGATTACGCCGAGCATTGCACCGCTGCATGCATCGCTGAGGGTGCGCATCATCAGGTCTATGGACGGGATATAGATAAACTGCGGATTGGACTCGGCTGGAGATGTGGCGGCAACGATCTCCCCCTGCTGCCGGCTGAAGGATGTATGCATCCCCCCCGGGCAGATAAGGACCCTGCCCGGCCGAAGCTGGTTGCCGTTCTCAGCCTCCAGTATCTCCAGGGGGCATTTTGCATTAAGGTGCGCGGCATAATGCCCGGTGAAGAGTTTAGGCATATGAATCCCGGCGACTATGGGGTGTGAAAAGCTGGACGGAATATTGGCAAGCACCTTCTGCAACGCCATTGGCCCCCCGGTGGAGGCTCCAATGGCAATGGCAGTTATTCTGCCACTCTCCAGAGTCTCAGTATTGGCCAGCGCCTCCCCGAGAAGCGATGTGGACCTGATCATGCCGATCTGATTGCTCAACCCTTTTACCTTGCGCAGCAGTTCGGCCCGGAAAAACTTAGCCTGCCATGATGTGCCATCGGGGCTTTTTGGGATGAAGTCGACCGCGCCGGACTCAAGCGCCTCCATGGTAACCATCGCCCCCTCCCTCGTCTGGGTGGAAACCATGAGTACATGGGTGGGGCATTTCGCCATGATCTCCTTCAGCGCGGTGATGCCATCCATGCGCGGCATCTCGATGTCCATGGTTATCACTTCCGGCTTCAGGTGGCAGGCCTTTTCCACTGCCTCAATGCCGTCGACAGCCGTTCCAACCACCTCGATGTCAGGGTCGCTCGCCAGGGTTGAGCTGATGGCCAGCCTCATGAAAGCCGAATCATCAACCACCAATATCCTTGTCTTCCCCCTTACTGCTCTGTTCATGGCGCCCTCGTGTCATGTCCCTACGAATATGTACGTTACCATCTCACGTATCTCAGGTACCCTGTCGTCCAGTTCAAAGCAGAACTTCTCCGCGTCGAAGTTCAGCCTGTTAGGGGTGAAGTCCTCGATAATCCGCCACCCCTCCTCCTCGGCCAGGTTGAAGCTGATCCACTCCCTGCCGCCGTAGTCGAGCCCCCTCACCGAACAGAAGAGGTCGGCCAGGTTGATGATGGCCGCCAGCAGCGGCTCGAGCGGCGCTTCGCGGGGGGCATGGTGATGTTCGATGACTTCGCAGTACTCCTGGGGGAAGTTCCATTTGTTGGCAATGCAAAGCCCTATGTGGCAGTGGGTTGTGCCGATGAGACGCTCCTCCGAAGCGATCCACCTCAGTGGCTCGGATGCAATGAGGTCGAGTATCTCCTGGAGCGTTTCCTTCATGTAGTAGCTGAGGAATACTTCGCCGATGTCGTGGACAATACCCGCCAGATATGCTTTTTCAATTTCCGGGAAGCGGATGCGCTGGGCAATTATGCGCGCGACGATCCCAACCCCAAGGGAGTGTTCCCAGAATGTCTTGATGTCGAATGCGCCGTTCTTGTCGCGAAATACATCGATTATTGAGCAGGTCATGACTATCTCGCGAATGTGGCGGAACCCAAGGTAGGTGAGGGCATGTCTGACCGAGTTGATCTCATGACGGGGCCTGTAGAGTGGCGAGTTGACCATCTTGATGACCCTGGCCGCAAGTACCTGGTCGGACAGGATCATGTCGACGATGGTGTCCATTTCCGCGTCGAAGCTGTTCAACAGCTTCAGTATCTTGGCAGCCACTGTCGGGATAGTGGGGAGGTCGACGCAATCCCTGACCAGCGCCTGGGCTTTTTGCATCATCGGGCTGTTTTCCATGTTCTCACTTCCTATAGGCAAATCCGCCAGGGAAATGGACCGTCTTGAATCTGTCGTTCACTCCGTGCAGCGATTCCGATTGTCCGACAAAGAGATATCCGTAGGGGAGCAGATTATTGTAAAAATGTTGCACGACCTTCGCCTTTGACGACTCGTCAAAGTAGATGAGCACATTGGCGCAGAAGATGAAATCGAAGCTTTTCATGAAAACCATCCTGCTGTCATCGTACAGATTCAGATGGGAGAAGGTGACGAGCTTTTTAACCTCCTGGGAAAGAACGTATCGCTCCGGATTTTCCTCCAGGAAGTATTTCTTCCGGTAGTATTCCGGCATGTTTCGCACCGCGTAGCCGTTGAATATCCCCTCCCGCGCCTTGGCCAGTATGGTTTCATTTATATCGGTACCGATCACCTCCACGGTCCACCCCTTGAGGATTGTGGCCATCTTCTCCAGAAGGATCATTGCCAGGGTGTAGGGCTCTTCGCCGGAGGAGGTTCCCGCGCTCCAGACCCGGATCTTGCGGAAGCCGATTTTCTGCTTTGCCTCAACGATCTCCGGCAGGAACCTGTTCTCCATGGCGCTCAACTGGGGCATGATGCGGAAAAAGCGGGTCTCCGTGGTTGTCAGTTCATTGAGAAGGTGGCGCAGCTCCTCCTTGCCGCGCACCCCGTCACGCAATAGCTTGCCGTATTCCTCATGGCTTTTGATCCCTGTTGCGCACATGCGGCGGGAGAGGCGGTTTTCCAGGTAATATTTTTTGCTGGCATTCATGTATATGCCGCAGTGACTGTAGATGAAATCCCTGATCATCTCGAAATCAGCATCTGAGATTTTTACGGATGCCGATCCCTGTCCCATCTGGCAATTGCTTGAGATCATATGCAGCTCACATGGCCTGCATTCCCGGCAGGTACGAACCATCATAGCCGCCGATAAGCCCAACCGGGTCTACGATGAGGGCCACCTGGCCGTCCCCCAGGATCGTGGAGCCGGCGAATCCTGGGATGGTGCCCAGGTATCTCCCCAAGGACTTGATGACCACCTCCTGTTGGCCGAGAAGTCTGGAAACCACCAGGCCGAGCCTCCTCTCCGCCGCACCAACAACCACGACGTAGCAGAAAAGCTTCTCCCCGGCGTCATCATCGTTGTTGAACAGCCTGTCCAGTTTTAAAAGAGGCAGAATCTCTTCCCTCAGCCTGAGCACCTCCTGGCCGCCTACCCGGTGGAAGCTGCCGTTCTCTACCCGGAGAGTCTCCAGAACCGACGATAGGGGGATGGAGTATGTTTCCTTGCCAACGCCCACGAGGAGCGTCTGGATGATGGCCAAGGTGAGTGGTAGCCTGATGATGAACTCCGTGCCGCTGCCGACCGTGCTCCGTACTTCGATGATGCCGTTCATTTTTTTAATGTAGGTCTTCACCACATCCATCCCCACCCCCCGTCCGGAGATGTCAGAGGCGGTCTCCTTTGTGGAAAAGCCGGGGAGGAAGATCAGGTCCAGGATTTCGCGTTTACCCATGTTGGCCAGCTGAGCCTCTGTCACGACCCCTTTTTCCAGGGCTTTTTGGCTCACCTTTTCGTGATCGATGCCGCGACCGTCATCCTTGATGCGTATGACTATATGATTCCCTTCGTGCTCGGCTGAAAGGACCAGAGCCCCCCCGGCGGTCTTTCCGTTGGCAATCCGCTCGTCGGGCCTTTCCAGGCCGTGGTCGAGGGCGTTGCGGACCAGGTGGACGAGTGGGTCTCCCAGCTCTTCAAGGATCGAGCGATCCAGTTCGGTCTCTTCTCCAACGAGATGCAACTCAACCTCTTTGCCAAGGTCCCTGGCAAGGTTGCGGACTATGCGGGGAAATTTCCTGAAAATCTTTTCCACCGGAATCATGCGCATCTTCAGGACCTGCATCTGCAGTTCGCTGGTGATGTAGTTCATTCTTTTCGAGAGGCTGTTGAACTCACGGACAAACTCCAGCCTGTTCACCCCGTTCTGCTGTTCGCTGCTGAGCTGCAGCATCCTGTTTCGTTCAAGTACCAGTTCCCCCACTTGATTCATGAGATCATCTAGCCTTTTGACATCTACCCTGACGCTGGCACTCTCGGAGCTCTCATCGCTCCTTGGCTTCCCTGCAGCTTCAGCTGGCGTTTCTGTGGTGGCCGGCTCCCGGATGGCCGTTTCCACGGGTGGGGGATTCTCCCTTGCCACCTCGCATGTCGCGGTAGCCTCCTTTTTCAGGCAGCTTGCCTCCCCGGAGTTGTCGGAGAGGAAGGGGCTCAGTTTGCCGATGGTCTCCTCGACCGGGCGATCCCGCAACTCCCCCTCCGCTATGTCGTTTACCAGCAGCTTTACAAGGTCAGCCCCCTCCAGGATCACATCCATGATCTCGCTTGTCAGCAGCAGGTCACCCTTGCGGAGCCTGTTGAGCACATCCTCTATTTTGTGGGTTACCTGGACCAGCAGCTCGAAGCCGAGAAAGCTGGAGGTCCCTTTCACGGTATGGATCGAGCGGAAAACCCTGTTGAGGAGCTCATTGTCCCGGGGGCTCTTCTCCAGGTTCACCAGGTCGTCGTCGAGTTTTTGCAGAAGTTCGGTGGATTCGGTGACAAACCCCTCCAGCAACTCCTGATCTTCGCATTCCAGTTTCATCTGCAACTCCTGAAGGGGGGTGGTTGGCCATCGGTTCGTCGGACTGTGCAGAAGCTATTCTTTCATGATGCCCCGCTCTTCAGAGCCGATCAGCTTGTCCAGATCAAGCATGATCAGCAGCCTCTCACCCCTGTTGATCACCCCCGAGACGCACTCCTGCTGGACTCCTGCGCTGATCGCCGCAGGGGGGGGGAGAATCTCGGCCTCTGCCACGCGCAGCACCTCGGAAACCGAATCGACTATGAACCCCATCAGCTCGCCCGTTACGTCAACCACCATGGTGCGTGTCCGTCTGCCGTTCTCGCTACCGTCCAAATTGAACCTCTTGCGCAGGGATACGAGGGGGATAACTTTGCCGCGAAGATTCATCACCCCCTCCACATACGTGGGGGTGTTCGGCACGCGTGTCACCTCCGGCATCCGCAGTATCTCCATGATCTTCAGCACCGGTATGGCGTACTCTTCCCGGTCCACGCTGAAGCTGACCAGCTGGGTCATCTCTCCTGCTACGTCGTTAAGGCTCATCTGGATTCCCCCTTTGTTTCCTTGATAGTTAATATCGGCAGCCAACGGCAAAAGTTGAGAGATTTTTACTCCCGACTTAACTCTCTTCGGGCAGGGCAAGATTATCGTGACGTGGTTGCAATATTGTGTCATATGATTGACAGGTCTTGTTAATGTGATATTTTTCAGGATGCTGTTGCAATCCTTATTGCGGAGGGCTAATGGAGCGCGCCAGAATCCTCATTGCTGATGATGACAGAAAGACCAGGGATGTGATCTCCATATTCCTGCGCCATAAGGGGTATGATGTTTTTCAGGCGTTTGACGGCGAGGACGCCCTGGAGAAGGTCGAACAGCATGATCCCCACCTGGTGATTACCGACTTCATGATGCCGAGGGCCAATGGTCATGAGGTAATCCGGCGGATAAAGGCAGCAAGGCCGGAGATAGTCACCATCGCGTACAGTGCGTTTGCCAACTTCGAGATGACAGCGGACCTGCTCAAGGCGGGGGCTTTCTTCTACCTGGAGAAACCTTTCGAGCTGGAGGTGCTGGAGGCCCAGATAGAGCGGGGGCTGGAGCATTATGCCATGCAGAGCAGGGCATTCAGTTCAGCACCGCGCATCAAGAACCGCTCCCTTTTCCAGAACATGATCGGCGAAAGCCAGCGTATGCTGGCTGTTTTCGAGTTGATCGAGAAAATTGCCAACTCCGACTCCACCGTGCTCATCCAGGGGGAGTCGGGGACAGGCAAGGAGCTTGTGGCCAAGGCAATACACGACCTCAGCCGGAGAAGAGCCAATCCATTCGTTGCCGTCAACACCGCGGCTATTCCCGATGAGCTTCTGGAGAGCGAGCTCTTCGGACATGTAAGGGGGGCTTTCACCGGCGCGGTAGCCAATCGCGTCGGGCGCTTCGAGCTTGCCGACGGAGGGACTATCTTTCTCGATGAGATCGGCGAGATGCAGATGCGTCTCCAGGCCAAGCTCCTCAGGGTTTTGCAGAACCGCATGCTGGAACCGGTAGGGGCAAGCAGTTCCAGGAAGGTTGACTTGAGGATCATAGCAGCCACTAACCAGAACCTGGAACGCCTCGTCGCCTCCAGGGATTTCAGGGAGGATCTCTATTACAGGCTCTCCGTCATCCCCATCATCCTCCCCCCTTTAAGGGATCGGCGCGAGGATATCCCTCTTCTCATTGAGAGCTTCCTCGACAGGTTTTCCCGGAGCGGCAACCATAAGGTCAAGGGTATTGAGAAGGGGGTGGTTGAACTTCTCTGCTGTTATGACTGGCCTGGCAACGTCAGGGAGTTGGAGAATCTCATTGAGTACCTCGTCGTCCTTAAGGGGAGCGGCACGATAACCATGCGCGACGTCCCAGACAAGTACCGTAAGGGAAAGAAGCCGGCCGACAGCGCAACAGTGACCCTGCCGGAGGGGGGGCTCTGCCTCAACAGCGCAGTGGCGCAATTCGAGGACAGGCTGATCAGTCAAGCCCTGGAGATGTCCGGCGGCAACAAGAAAGAGGCTGCTCAGCTGCTCAACCTGAAGAGGACCACCCTCATCGAGAAGCTCAAGAAGAAGAATATCGCCATGGCAACAAGCGACTAGCTTGGAATCTCTTTTGCATGGAACGACAGTGGGGAGTTAACAACTCCCCACTGGAAACGCGGGGAGACTCTCCATGTCATTAGACCCTTTCGCAACATTGAAGACTCTCCCGATTTTTGGGGGGAGCAGGCAGCCCAGCCGGAGCGGCATGGGACAGCAGTCCGAATCGTCCTTTGCCGAGCAACTTCTCCGCGCCGGGGACAGTTCCGCGCCTTGCCCGGGAGGGAGCTCGCCGGCCGAGGCCGCTGAGATCCTGCGTCTCGCCATGCTCAGGTCTGCCATGGATATCACCGCCTCTTGTCCTGTCGATGAAAGTCCCCTCCATGCCGGCCAGAGCAGTCGTATGCTGCGCCAGTTTGCCATCGCCGCTGAGGATAACCGGGTGACGGAAACTCCCGGCCCAGTGGAAAGCCGGACACCAGGCAGACATGATGGTCGCTACGATGGAATCATATGCAAGGCATCAAGGCGATACGGCGTTGATGAGGGGCTGATCCGGGCGGTCATCCGCGCGGAGAGCGATTTCAACCCCAGGGCGGTCTCTTCCGCAGGCGCCCAGGGGCTGATGCAGCTGATGCCGGCCACTGCCAGATCCCTGGGGGTTACCGACCCGTTCGATGCCGAGCAGAACGTCATGGCCGGCACAAGGTTCCTTGCAGATATGCTCAAGCGTTACTCAGGTTGCATTGACTCCGCCCTTGCCGCCTATAACTGGGGTCCAGGGAATCTGGACCGTCACCCCACATCTCTCCCCAGGGAGACCCGTAACTACCTGGCCAGGGTAAAAGGCTACTACTCCGGATCTGTTGCCTGACAACCGTCGGGCAGAGCAGCTCTCCCCACGGGATTTGTCTTGCCCATACCCACCCTGCTTGTCAAATCATTGACCTGAAGTCATGACAACGTCTCCCAATCCAGCCTTCAACTAACCAACCAACTCTCCTCCAGCCCCTTTTCGCTGAAAAGAAACTTCCTGTTTACAGGCTGTTATCGGCTGTGCAGATCGCCTGCCATCAACTGCCGGCCAATGGCATGCCGGTTGCAAAATGTGTCTTTACCAATAATGTGTAGCTGTCTCTTGTAGCAGGTTATTAGCAGAGGGGAAATGCGATGATGAACCTGGAGGCCAAGTCCATGGGGAACGGGCAGGCAAAAAGCAACTCGGACATATACATGGCCCTGGTTCTCATCGGCATCCTCTCCCTGATGATCGTCCCACTGCCGGCGTTCATTCTCGACATCTTCCTGGCAACCAACATCACCATCTCCCTCGCCATCTTGCTTGTCTGCCTCTACACCGTGCAGCCGCTGGACTTCTCCGTCTTCCCATCCGCCCTGCTGGTGACCACGCTCTTCAGGCTGGCGCTCAATATCGCTTCGACCCGCCTCATCCTGCTCCACGGCAGCGAGGGGGTAGAGGCTGCCGGGGTGGTGATCAAGGCGTTCGGACAGTTCGTCGTCGGTGGAAACTATGTGATCGGCGCCGTCATCTTCCTCATCCTGGTGATCATCAATTTCGTCGTCATTACCAAGGGTGCCGGACGTGTGGCAGAGGTGGCCGCCAGATTCACTCTGGATGCCATGCCGGGAAAGCAGATGGCAATCGATGCCGACCTCTCCAGCGGTCTTCTCACTGAAAAGGAGGCCAGGGCACGCCGCCTGAAGATCACCCGCGAGGCCAACTTCTACGGATCCATGGATGGGGCGAGCAAGTTCGTCAGGGGGGATGCCATTGCCGGTATCCTCATCATGATGGTCAATATCTTCGGTGGATTCATCATCGGGGTCTTCCAGCAGGGTATGTCCATTGAGAGCGCCCTGGCCAACTACACTTTCCTCACCATCGGCGAGGGGCTTGTGGCCCAGATACCGGCGCTGATCATCTCCACGGCTGCCGGCATCATAGTCACCCGTTCCGCCGATGAGAAGAATTTCGGCCACGAGGTTACCGGGCAGCTGCTCGCCTATCCCAAGGCATTCTATGTCTGCTCAGGCGTCCTGTTCGCCTTCGGCCTCATCCCGGGGCTCCCCCATTTCCCCTTCTTCCTCCTCTCCGGAATATCCTATCTCTTGGGGAGGATGTCTCGGGAAAAAGTCGAAACCGACGTGGTCGCCGAGCTCGATGAAATCTCACCCAGCGAGGAGGGGGATGACCAGATAGGAGCCGTCAAGCCCCTGGAGATCCTGGAGATGGAGCTGGGCTATGGCCTGGTGCCGCTGGTGGATGCCGGGCAAAAGGGTGACCTGCTGGAGCGAATCCGCTCCATCCGCAAGCAGTATGCCCAGAAGTTGGGGTTCATCGTCCCCCCCATCCATATCCACGACAACCTGCAGCTCTCCCCCTATGAGTACAACATCTACATCAAGGGGGGGAAGGTGGGTGGTGGCGACATGTCCGGGCAGTTCCTGGCCATGGATGCGGGGGAGTCCTCGGCCATGATCGAGGGGGTCAAGACTGTGGAGCCGGTGTTCGGACTCCCGGCAATCTGGATAAGGGAGAGCGAGCGGGAAGAGGCGCAGCGCAGCGGCTACACTGTAGTGGACAAGGCCACGGTCATGACCACCCATGTGAGCGAGATAATCAAGCGCCACGCCCACGAGCTCATCGGCAGGCAGGAGTTGCAGCATCTGCTGGACAACCTGGCATCCGTCTCCCCGCGTGTGGTGGATGACCTGATCCCGGCGGTGCTCAGCCTGGGGACGGTGTTGAAGGTCATCAGGAACCTGCTCAAGGAGAACGTCTCCATCCGTGACCTGAGATCGATACTCGAAGCACTGGCTGATTTCGGCACTTACACCAAGGATGCCGAAGCACTTACCGAACTGGTGCGCCAGGAGCTGGGGCGTTACATCGTGGAGCAGTACAAGGTGAAGGACGACACCCTCTACATCTTCTCCCTGGACAGGGAGGTGGAGGAGGCGGTGGCCGATGCGGTGCAGATTTCCGAGCATGGCAGTTTCCTCGGCATAGAGCCGGAGGTGGCGCAGCGGCTCATTCACGGCATACGTTCGGTCATGGAGCGCTTCGATCAGGTAAACGGCTCTCCAGTCCTGCTCACCACCTCCACCATTCGACGTTTCGTCAAGAAGCTCACCGAGCGATTCATCCCGAATCTGACTGTAATCGCCCATAACGAGATTCCGCCGCACATAAAAATCAAATCAATCGGGGTGGTGAACCTATCATGCTAGTGAAGACATTTCAGGCAAGGGACATGGCAGCGGCCCTGAGAATGGTCAAGGCGGAGATGGGTGCGGATGCACTGATACTCTCCTCCAAGGCCGAGCGTCGCAAGGGGATCATGGGGATACTCTCCAAGCCGATGGTTGAGGTGACAGCCGCCTACGATCCCCGGCCGGCCCAGGGCGCCACCCATCGCGGCAGGCAGGAGGAGGTGGAGCTGAATACCCGCCAGGAGTTCCAGAACTCCATGCTGGCACCCATTGCCAGGGAGCTGAAGGAGTTGCGTCAGAAGGTGGATACTCTTGCCAAAAGGGATGTGGAGAGCCTGTTGCCGGCAGCGACGCCGGACTACATGGCAGATCATGCGGTCAGCTACATCCCCCGAGTGGATCCGGGCAAGATGATCCTGGAGGATGATGTCACCGAGTTCAGTCGCCTCCTGGTGGATGCGATCGAGGCGAAGCAGAAGGAGCTTGCCACCTCCGCAGCGACTTCAGCCGCTGCGCAGATGGCTGCTGCAGTCGAACTGCCCGATGCATCCACATCTGCAGGCCAGGCTCCATCCGTGGTCACGGGGATGCTGCGGGATGCGGGTCTTACGGCGGATAGCGTGGAACTGGTCAGCGGCGAGCTCTTGCCGCTGCTGGAGGCGAGGGGGGATGGGGAGGTCGAAGCCCCCCTGGCTGAGGCGCTGACCCGGCTGGTCAGGTGCAGCGGACCACTCCAGCCCATGAAGGATCGGACGCGAGTCCTGGCTTTTGTCGGGCCGAGCGGGGTCGGCAAGACGACGGTGCTACTCAAGATGGCTGCAGCCCTGGCAAAGCGGAAAGGGACGTCGATAGCTCTCCTCTCCGCCGACAGAACGGGTCTCATGGAGAGATATCCGGATGTCAACAGCCTGCAGGGGGTCGCGCTGCAAAAGGTTACCGGCCCGAAAGAGATGCAGGCGGCCATTGCCGCCCACGGGGACAAGGGATTCATCCTCGTCGATACGACAGGCATCTGCCACAGGGATGTCGGCAAGCTGAAGGGGCTAAAGTCCCTGCTGGCTTCGATCCCCGATGCCGAGGTGCACTTGTGTCTTGCCGCGACGACAAGGGACAGGGAGCTGGGCGAAACGATGGCAGGGTTTGCCATGCTGCCGATCAAGGGGCTTGTTTTCACCAGGCTTGATGAATGCGCGACCTATGGCTGCGTTGTCAACGCCCACTTGAGCAGCGGGCTACCGCTTACTTATTTCTCCAGAGGAGACAGGATTGCCGACGGCTTGCACCCTGCCAAGGGGGGGTGGCTGGCTGCACGGATGCTGGAGTGCAGTGCCGCAGTCGGCCAAAACGAATGAATGGGCGGCCCGGTGCATTGTAACGTTTTGGAGTTCTTATGAACGGTTTTGTGAAAATTTATGAACGCGAGGCCCAGCGGGGCTTGGTGGGGGACAGGGATGAGCTTGTCCTTTCCCATCTCCCCCTGGTCAGATTCCTGGTGGGTAGGATGGCAAACCAGCTGCCATCCCATGTGGATCAGGACGAACTGGTGAGTGCCGCCTGCCTGGGACTGATCCAGGCTGCACGTCGATTCGACCCCGCTCGCGGGGTAAAGTTCAAGACATTTGCCGAACAGCACATCAAGGGGACCATCATTGATGAACTGCGCGCTCAGGACAGGCTTTCAAGGCCGTTGCGGGGCAAGTTCAAGCGACTGGAGAGCGAGTTTGCCGTCCTTGAGCAGAAGCTTGGCAGGACACCGAACGGCGAGGAGGTGGCCGCTGCCATGGAGATCCCGATTGAGGAGTATCACCAGCTCCTCAAGGAGGTCCACTGCTTCACCTTCACCAGCCTGGACGACAACTGTGGCGACAATGAGGGGAGCCTGCTCGACATAATCGAGGACAAGGGGGTGGGAACCCCTCAGGAGCAGATGATCTCCCGGGAGATGCTCGATGGGCTTGCCGCGGCGATTGAGGCATTGCCAGAGAAGGAGCGGCTGGTGATAACCCTCTATTACTATGAAGAGCTGACACTGAAGGAGATCGGCGAAGTGATGAACCTTACCGAGTCGCGCATCTCCCAGTTGAACAGCCAGGCGATCATCCATCTGCGAGCCATCATGAAATCCCATGTCTAGGTAATGAAAGGAAAAGGCAATGGACAGCGGCATGTATGCGGCACTGGCAGGCAGTATAGCTTCGATGAAGCGTCTCGACATCATATCCAACAACCTGGCGAACTCGGCTACCCACGGATTCAAGAGGGATAATGTCAGTTTCGAGGCCCTTCTGGCCGACAGCATGGCAGGCAGCGGAGACACGGGGCTATCCCGGGCGGTTCAGGTTTCGGCTGAGCGGAGTGCGGTGGATTTTTCCCAGGGGGGGATAATCCAGACCGGCAACAGCCTGGATTTTGCCATCAAGGGTGACGGCTTCTTCGTTGTCCGCACCCCCCAGGGGGTGGCCTATACCCGGCAGGGGAGTTTTCACCTTGGCGAGAACGGCAGGCTGATTAGCGGCGACGGATACGAAGTGCAGGGTGGTGGTGGGGGGATAACCCTGCCGGCAGGGAGCGTTGCGGTGGATGAAAGGGGGCGGATCTCCGTGGACGGGAGGGAGGTCGCTACCCTGGATATCGTCGATTTCCCCAAGCCCTATCTCCTGGAGAAGGTCGGCTCCAATCTGCTTGCCTCGGCGGATCAGGAGCAGCCACCATTCGCTGCAACAGGCAGCAGCGTGCAGCAGGGTGCGCTTGAAGGATCAAATGTAAATGCCGTCAAGGAGATGGCGGCGATGATAGAGAATTCCAGGTTTTTCGAGGCCTGCGAAAAGATAGTGCGTAGTTATGACGAGATTAAGGGGAAAGCGGTCAATGAACTGGGGAGGCTTTGATGCCTCGATAGGGTGATGACGAAAATCGTTCATGCCGAGGCATGACAGCTGTAAAGGGGGTAGGTGATGATCAGGGCACTATGGACTGCAGCGTCTGGTATGCAGAGCCAGCAACTAAACATTGATGTGGTCGCCAACAATCTGGCTAACTCCAATACCACGGGGTTCAAGAAGAGCAGGGCCGATTTCCAGGACCTCCTCTACCAGAATCAGAAGACCACCGGCGCAGCCTCATCCAACTCAACCCAGATAGCCGCCGGAATACAGGTCGGACTCGGCTCCAGGGCTGTAGGGGTAAACAAGGTCTTTTCCACCGGCACCATGACACAGACGGGTGGCGAGCTGGATATGGCGATCGAGGGGGACGGTTTTTTCCAGGTCCAGCTCCCTGACGGCTCGACGGCCTACACCAGGGCCGGCTCTTTCAAGAAGGACAGCCAGGGGAGGATTGTCACCGCCGATGGCTACCCCATGCTCCCCGAAGTAGTCCTGCCGAGCAATACCACCAAGGTTACCATCGGCAGCGATGGTACCGTTTCGGTTCAGCAGGCGGGCCAGAGCACATCCACCACTGTGGGGAGCATTCAGTTGGCCGGTTTTACGAACCCTGCGGGGCTGTCCAGCATGGGGCGCAATCTCTACCAACCCACCGAATCGTCGGGCACCGCCAATGCCGGTGCAGCCGGGCAGAACGGGCTCGGCATCATCAGCCAGGGGACCCTGGAGATGAGCAATGTAAGTGTGATGGAGGAGATGGTCAGCATGATAGTCAGCCAGAGAGCATACGAGATCAACTCGAAGGTAGTGCAGGCCGCCGATGAGATGCTGCAGCAGGCCAACAACCTGAGGAGATAGCGACATGGTGAACCTTGCTGCTAGGGTGGGGGTGATGCTGTTACGCCGCATTTTGCCGCTTCTCCTGCTCTTATTTGTGCAGATGCCCCAGGCCGGCGCCGCTCCGATTGCCGGGAAAACCGTGGTTTCCGAGGCGGAGGTCAAGGGTTATCTCGCCGAATATCTTCAGGGTAGACCTGCCCTCCGGGGTGCGGAACTGCACATCAAGTCCATGGACTACAAAGGGGAGATGATCCTCCCGGCGGGGAGGGTGGACTTCGAGGCAATCGCCCCTCGTCAGTGGGAGGGGTGGGGTCCCGCTTCCATTGCTCTTATCGTCCGGGTGAACGGCCGTCTTGAGCGGAACATCAGCATAAGGGTGGATGTGGAGGCATTCGTGGAGATGGTTGTCTCCCTTCGCCCATTTGAGCGGGGGGAGATAATCAGCGGCGGGGATGTGGCCCTGGAGAAGAGGGATCTGGCGAAGGTAAGCGGCCGGATCTGCCGCAACCTGGACGATGTGCTGGGGAAGAGGGTCAGGACCGGCATCAGCGGCAACTCCCCGGTCAGAAGCGATTACCTGGAGAAAGTCCCTCTGGTCAAGCCCGGGCAGATGGTGACCATAGTAATCGAGAACCAGAATCTGCGTATCACCGCCAGGGGGAAGGCCAAGAACTCCGGGGCCGAGGGGGATACCGTCCTGGTGCAGCAGTTGGGCGCGCAGCGCGAGATTCATGCCAGTGTGGTGGATGCCGGCACCGTGAGAGTGGAGTTCTAGGGGGGCTAGGTGAAAAAGTCGTTATTAGCGATTATTCTTATGCTGACTGCCTGTGCCCATCCCGTGGTTGAGGGGGGGAGGGTGGCCCATGTCGCAGAGCCGCCGGCGCCACGACCGAACTATGCGGCAGGGTCGCTATGGCAGAGCTCCTCAGTCGGCATGACTGAGGATTTCAAGGCCAGGCGCCTGGGGGATACCCTGACGATCCTCATCTCAGAAGTGGCCAGCGCAAGCAAGGAGGCGACCACCGGAACCTCCAGGAAATCTTCCCATTCAGCCGGGATCCCCAACCTGCTTGGGCTTGAAACCAGCACGACCGGCATAAAGAACTGGATGGATCTGAGCAGGCTGATCAGCGCGGCCAATGAATCCAAGTTTGACGGCAACGGTTCCACTTCGCGGAAGGACAATCTCAGCGCCACCATTACCGCAAGGGTTGTGGATATCCTTGCCAACGGCAACCTGGTCATAGAGGGGCGACGCAACGTGCGGGTTAACAGCGAGGATCAGGTCATAGTCCTCAAGGGGATGGTGAGGCAGCGTGACATCTCCCCAGACAACACGGTCAACTCCGGCATGATAGCCGATGCCAGAATCGTCTATTCGGGTAACGGCGTCATAAGCGACAGGCAGAATCCGGGTTGGCTGGCAAATATGATCGATACTGTCTGGCCATTCTGACGGTGGTTACCATGAAAACAATTATCCTAATCTTCCTCTGCATGATTTTGCTGGCTCCCTGCCCCGTCGAGGCTGTGCGCATCAAGGATATAGCCAGTTACGACGGTGTGCGGGAGAACCAGCTCATCGGCTACGGCATAGTGGTCGGGTTGAATGCCACCGGAGACAGCGACCAGACCAAGTTCCCGGTGCAGTCCATGGTGAATGTCCTGGAACGTATGGGTGTAACGGTTAACCGTTCGGATATAACCGTCAAGAATGCGGCTGCGGTCATGGTTACCGCGACCCTGCCTGCATTCGCCAAGCAGGGGAGCAGGCTAGATGTGCTGGTCTCCTCCATGGGGGATGCCAAAAGCATAGCTGGCGGGACCCTGTTGATGACCCCCCTGCGCGGTGCCGACAATCAGGTCTACGCAGTGGCCCAGGGGGGGGTGCTGACCAACTCCTTCTCCTATGGGGGGCAGGCTGGCTCGGCAATGAAGAATCATCCGACAGCGGGAAGGATACTGGGTGGAGCCCTGGTCGAGCGGGAGATCCCCTTTGACCTCAGCGGCAGGGTGGAGCTGAAACTCAACCTGCACGATCCGGACTTCACAACCGCTTCGCGCATGGCGGCGACGATCAACGGCAAATTCGGCAGAGCCGTTGCCGCGTGCAATGATCCAGGCGCCGTGCTGCTGGCTCTCCCCGCCGATTACCAGGGGAAGATGGTGCAGTTTCTCGCCGAGCTGGAAGGGCTTGAGGTCCAGCCGGACAGCGTGGCGAGGGTAGTGCTGAACGAGCGGACCGGGACGATTGTCATGGGGGATAATGTCCGCATCTCCACCGTAGCCATCTCCCATGGGAACCTCTCCCTCTTCATCAAGGAGACCCCCAAGGTCTCCCAGCCCCAGCCGCTCAGCAGCGGCGGTGAGACCAAGGTGGTGCCACGGACCTCCATGCAGGTCAAGGAGGATAGTGGCGGCCTCACCCTCCTGCGCGAGGGGGCGAGCATAGGCGAAGTGGTGCGCGCCCTTAATACCCTAGGGGTAACGCCCCGGGACCTGATCGGCATCATGCAGGCGATAAAGGCGGCCGGGGCCTTGCAAGCCGAAGTGACAGTCATCTAACCGCTTACGGGGGGATTATGGGAATAAATCCTTTGGCAATGGACATCGGCCCAATTAATGATAAAAAAAATGGACATATTGCTAAAGTTCTGCCGGGCTCCGCCGATAATAGGGTTGACAGTACGAGAAAGGGGGCCAGCGAATTTGCAACCCTGTATGTGGGGATGATGCTCAAGGCCATGCGTGGCGAGGGGAAGGGGGACACCCTGACGGGTGGCGGGAGGAGCGAGGAGACCTACCGTTCCCTGCTTGACCAGGAGTACGCCAGGATCATTGCCCAGAGCGGAGGCACGGGGCTGACCACCGCCATTGAAAAAGAGCTGCTGCGCCTCGATGACTGTCGGCAAGAAAACTCAGCCGGGTCCCGGATGGAGCCGGCGACTGAAAGGAAGTGGAATTATCATGAAGATTGAAAGTGACAGACTGACCGCAATTCTCAACATGCCCAAGCATGAGGAGCCCGACAAGGGTGTCGATTCCGCAGTCCCAGCGGATCCCGGTTCCAGCGGTGGGGTCGATCGGGTTGATATCTCAATCAGCAAGGGGGCGATGGACAAGCTCGGCGATCTTGTCAACGAGATGAGTGAAGAGCGGAAAAACAAGATAGCTTCACTCAAAAAAGAGGTGGAGTCCGGCACGTACCAGGTCGACTCCAAGCTGGTTGCCAAAAAGATGCTGGAGGCATGGAGAGGCAATAACTGATGGAGACGCCATGGGCACGGCAATAGCAAATCTCGCGGCCATGCTTGCTGCCAAAGGGGAGGCGATGGATCGGCTGCTCTCCCTGCTGGACAACGAATGCCGCCTGGTTACCAGTCTCGACATGGGGTCACTGGCTGAGAACGACTGCCAGCTGGAGTCCCTGCTGCAAGAGATAGCGCTGCTCACGCGCCGGTGTCGCCAGCAGCTGCGTGCCGCGGCAGCCGACAACGGTCTCCTCCCGGAGAGCACCTTCAGCCAGTTGCTGGACAGGGTAGATCCCCATGAGCGGGATGAGCTGGGGAGATTGCGTGAGAGGCTCTTTTGTCTCGGGGCAGAGTTGCAGCGCCGCGTTGATGTGAGCAGCGCCATTCTTGGGAAATCGCTAGCATCCGTTGGCCGCTCCATCACGCTCATGACTAAAGGCTTGAACCCGGCTGCCACATATGGCGAGGCCGGCAGGATGGTGACGGGGACAGGTTTCGGCATTTACCGCAAGGAAATATAATGAGCATTGAAAATATTCTCAACATCGCTTCAACGGGGATCATGGCCCAGCGGGTGGCAATCGAGGTCACCAGCGAGAATATCGCCAATGTGAACACCCCCGGCTATTCGCGCCAGAGGGTGGTGATGCAGAGCTCCCTGCCGATCAGTACCGGCGGTTTTGGCGGAGGGGTTCTTGTCGAAGGCGTGCAGAGGAGTTACGACGGCCTGCTGCAACAGCAGATCGTCAGTGGCAGCAGCGATTACGCCAACAGCCTTGCCAGGCAGAGTGCCCTGCAGGAGGTAGAGCCGCTTTTCAACGAATTGACAGGTAGCGGGCTCGGCCAGGCGATGGATGACTTCTTCAACTCCTGGCAGGACCTTACCCTGAACCCCCAGGGTTCTCCGGAGCGTCAGGCCCTGCTGACCAGCAGCCAACTGATGGTTGACCGTTTCCGGCAGCTGAATGCCTCCCTCGTCAGGATACAGTCGGCCGCGGATTCGTCCCTGTCGGGAATCGTCGATTTCATCAATGACAAGGCGGAGAGTATCGCCCGGTTGAACGGCCAGATACTGCAGGCCGAACAGCTCGGGGTTAATGCCAACGAACTGAAGGACAATCGTGATTATCTCCTCCAGCAGCTTGGTGAGAAGGTCGGCATATCCTTCAGCCAACAGACGGACGGTACGGTAGCCGTCTCCCTCCCCGGCGGGGAGCCGCTTGTTGCAGGGATTCAGTATGCATCACTCTCCATAGTTTCGGTTGCCACAACCGGGTCAAATCTGCCCAATCCGGCCAACTCCATACATGTCACCGCCATCGGCAATCCGCCCCCCGCTCCCCAGGGTACGGATGCGGACATTACCCAGAGCGTGGGTGGGGCGGATAACTCCAAGGGGGAGATGGGCGCCGCTCTCTATGTCCGGGATCTCCTGATCAAGGGGTATCTGGACAAGCTGGACGCCATGGCGAAGACGATGGTCACCGAGGTCAATGCCAAGCATAATCTCGGCTACGGACTTGACGGCAGCAGTGGCGATTTCTTCGATCCAGCCGGCATTACCAGCGCCAGCATAGCTCTTTCCACCGGTTTCAGCGCCGCCAAGATCGCCGCTGCCGGCCCTCTGCCGGCCCCGGCAGGCGTGGACCCCGGAAACAACGTCAATGCGCTGGCCATGGCCGACCTGAAGACAAAGGTGGTCGATTTTGTCGTGGGAGGGGTGACATCCTCAACCCAATTCGGCACTTTCCAGAATATCTTTGTCAGCGGAGTGGGGAGTGACCTGCAGAGCGCTAAGAATACCCAGCAACAGGATGATGGTTATTTAAGGCAGCTGAAGTTGATGCGCGAATCCATCTCCGGGGTTTCCATAGATGAAGAGATGACGAACCTGATCAAGTATCAGAGGGGATTCGAAGCTTCCGCCCGGCTGGTTTCAGTTGCCGGCGAGATGTACGATGCCGTGCTGGCCATGCTGCGCTAGGAGGAGTTGCCATGCGTGTCACACCCGGAATGACGGCGGATAACGCCCTTTATTATCTGCAGCAGGGGAGGCTGGGCCTGGACCAGGTCCAGGAGAAGATCGCCAGCGGGAACAACATCAACAGGCCGTCAGACGATCCCATAACCACCAGGCAGCTCCTGGACCTGAGCTCGCAGATCAGATCCTGGGAGCAGTTCGGCGACAACATAAAGAGTGGCAACATCTGGCTGAATGTAACCAACACTGCCTTGACCGCCATCCGCGCGATGATCTCCCAGGCAAAGAGCATTGCTGGCAGCATATCCAGCGGCAGCAGCGACGCAACCTTGCGCAACAGTGTAATATCCCAGCTGAGAGGCTTGAAAAGCCAGTTGGTTGACCTTGGCAATACCCAGTTGGGGGATCGCTATATCTTCGCCGGGTTCAAGAACAGTATCCCCCCATTTGTTACCGGCAGCGATCCAGATCCCCTCTCCGCAACTTTCACCCCGGTGCAGTTTGTTGGAGATAACCAATCCCCTGTCATCGAGGTGGGGGAGGGGCTGACAGCTTCGATCGCCACAGCCGGAGGGGAGCTGTTGTCCGGCAGTTCCGGTGGTACCGATGTCCTGGCGGTCTTCGATCGCCTTATTCAGGCAATCTCCGCAAACGACGCTACTGCCATCAATACCGAGGCGAAAGGGTTGGATGCAGCTGCAACTCAGGTGGACGATGCCATCAGCAGGGTTGCCGGGAAATTGCTTCTCCTCAAGAATGCCGAGGAGGTCAATACCGGGAATATCAATACTCTGAAAAATGTCATTGGTGACAGACAGAACGTCGACTACGCCATGGCGGCTACCGTCCTGAGCCAACAGCAGACGGCCTTCCAGGCGGCGTTGTCGACGACTGCCAAGATATCCCAGCTCTCTCTCCTCGACTATTTGAAATAGCGACGGTTCACCTCTGCATGGCTCCGGCGCGGCTATCCCCTTTGCGCCTTTCTTCAACCAGCTCCAAACACTCCTAAAGAAAATTCAATATCTGCCGAAACGTGAAGTGAGGGGTTACCACACGGAGGACTGCGTCCATGATCAGACTTACACGTTTTGATTCAACGGTGATGTATCTCAACCAGGATCTTATCGAGATAATCGAAGAAGTGCCGGAAACCCACATCACCCTGACGAATGGGAACCGTTATCTGGTACTTGAGTCGGTCAGGGCGATAATCGATAAAATCCTGGCGCAAAAGGTGATGATCAACTCCCGGGCCTCATGCCGTTCGGGGAAAAAATACCTGCTGAGGAGATTGAAGGGGGGGGCTCCCTTTTGCAGGTTTGACTGGGGTTAATCTCCTTGACAACATCCTTCTACTAATCTGGCGGGACCTTTATGGATATTGCCACAATCATAGGGCTTTTATTGGGGTTTGGCGCCGTAATAGGCGGGCAGGTGCTGGAGGGTGGCAGGATTGCCGCCATCCTGCAGCCAACTGCTGCCCTGATCGTACTCGGTGGTACTTTCGGTGCCACGTGTGTCAGTTTCCCCCTAAGTGGGATCATCCAGGCATTCAAAAGCATCAGGAAAGTGCTGTTCATCTCCAGCGACAACCCGGAAATTCTGCTTAAGGATATAATCAGTTACGCCACAAAGGCGAGGAAAAACGGTCTTATCTCCCTGGAGCAGGAGGCGAAGAGTGCCAGGGACGTCTTTACCCGCAAGGGTATATCCATGGTGGTTGACGGCATCGATCCGCAGAAGCTGCGCGACACAATGGAGGTGGAGCTGGCGGTTTTCGAAGAACATGAGAAGCTCAGCGCCGAGATATTCGAAGCCGCCGGCGGTTACGCGCCAACAATCGGCATAATCGGCGCTGTTCTGGGTCTGATTCATGTAATGGAAAACCTGTCGGACTCCTCCAAGCTGGGGGAGGGGATAGCGGTTGCCTTCGTGGCGACCATCTACGGGCTTATGACCGCCAACATCGTCTGCATTCCTTTCTCCTCCAAGCTGAAGCAGCGCCTGAAGCACGATATCCAGAAGCGGGAAATGGTCATAGAGGGGCTGATCTCCATCCAGAACGGGGAGAATCCACACTTCATCGAACAGAAGCTCCGTGCCTATCTGCAGGAGAGCGGCGCTGCGGAGAAGAAGGGGCAGCCAGCCGAGAAGAAGGGGAAATAAATGGCGAGAAAGAAAAAGCCCGAGAAGGAGCCGAACCTGGAGAGATGGCTGGTTTCCTATGCCGACTTCATTACCCTGCTGTTCGCAGTCTTTGTGACCCTCTACTCCATGGGGCAGACGGACAAGAAGAAGGTGGATCAGTTGATCATCTCCCTGCGAGAATCCTTCAACTACAGCCGGCCAGGCTCCACCCCGAGGCCCGCCCTTGTCGACACCGGGGACGTCCGTGTCGTGCCGTCCCTCCATCCCGAAACTATTGCCCCCCAGGAGGAGAAAAGGGGGGCAAAGGTGCATGCTGAGTCAAAGGACTTCCAGAGAATTAAAAGCTCCATGGATTGGTATCTGGCGAAGCATGGCGGCCATGACAAGGTAAGCGTGGAGATAACCCGGCGTGGATTGGTGGTAAGTCTCAAGGAGGCGGGCTTCTTCGATTCGGGGAGCGCAATAGTGCGCAGGGACTCCCTCCAGCTCCTGGCCAAGGTTTCGGAGTCTTTGCGCGACTACAAAAATGCCATCAGGGTCGAGGGGCACACGGATAACGTGCCGATCAACATCCCCCCCTTTCATACCAATTGGGAGCTATCGACCGCCCGGGCCACCAATGTGGTCAGGTATATGATTGACAGGTACGGTTTCGAGCCGAAGCGTCTCTCCGCCATCGGTTATGGCGAATTCAGGCCAATTGTGGATAATGGCACTTCGGAGGGGAGGACCAAGAACCGCAGGGTGGATCTTGTCCTCATGTCGAGGGAGAACGAGAAGGGGGAGCCTTAGTGGATCACTCCTGGCGGATCCTTTTCTGCAGGCTGTTGCGCTGTTCCATGAAAATGTAGGCTATGATCGCCTCCCTCTCCTTGGCATCGATGAGATGAAACTTCATGGCGGTGCTGTACAATGTATCCCTTTCCCAACTGAGCTCCTGCTCCTTCACCCTGAGAACCTCACCAACAGCGTTGATTACCCGGGTCGGGTTCATCGGGAGGAAGATCTCCAGGTCGAGGATGGTGTCTGTTTCCAGGCGCTCCTTGATCATGATCCGTAAGCCGCCACCACTGAGGTTCACCCACATGGGGAGTATCTCTTCAGTGCCGTTCCACCTGACTATCTTCTGCCCTTTCTCCCAAGGTACGGTTACCGGCAACGCCTTGTTCCCGGTGAGCAGCCTGCTTGTATACCACTTCTCTTCGGTACTGGCGCGATCTCCGTTCGTGGGGATTTTATAGCGCAGGGGGATAAAAACATCGAAGCGGAAATACTCTCGCTGCTGCTGCTCCGTGACCGGGCCTTGAAACCTGAAGAATAGATCACGTGCGGCATCTCTTTTCTCCAGGACCATGTGACAGCGGCAGTGGGCCCAGCTGCCGATGGTGCTGATGATCGCCTCTCTACCTGCCTCAATTCTCAAACCATGGGGAAGATCCTTGTAAAGCTTGAGGTGAATCCTGTCGTTTTCAATGGATATGATTTCAGCATAGTCGCTGAACATGTTGTCGCCAGCCAGGTGTAAGCCGAACCTTACCTCCATGCCAGCGTTGAAGAAATTTTTATACTCAGTAGAGCTGGTTATAATCACTGGCAGATTCCTTAAGGGGAGTTCCGCGGTTTCCCGCGTCCCTGCATCAATCCCAGCCACTCACCCTGGATTTGCTGGCGGGGTGGCACGTCAACGCTTCCAATAATATCTTCCGTCTACCTCGTCCACAACAATTTTCCCTCATACTGCGGCGAGATTTCATCCGATCAATTTTCTCATCGGCACAAATCCAATTTTCTCCAGTCTCGATCTGTAATTTAGGCTGTTTAGCCAATCAGTTCTAAAGTTATCGCCGTTTAGGTCGATGAGATTGTCAGATGACAAAGAAATCTCGGTCTGGAAAGGGGGGTGAGTCATTAAACATAGATCGCTTTGAGGTATTAGGGGCGTTATGTCAGCAGTACAACCAAGAACTTCGGCAAGAAAGCCGAAAATACCTAGAAAAGGAGAAATACCATGGCAATCAACGACATTTCATTGACAGCGGGCATGCGTAACAACCTCCTGGCACTGCAGGGGACAGCGGCTGCATTGACCCAGACCCAGGACAGATTGAGCAGCGGCAAGAAGGTCAACAGCGCTCTCGACAACCCCACCAACTTCTTCTCTGCCCAGTCCCATCTGCAGAGGGCTTCCGACCTGGCCGACCGCAAGGACGGCATGTCCGAGGCGGTGCAGACGGTAAAGGCTGCCAATGCCGGCATATCCGCCATTACGGCGCTGGTTCAGGCGGCCAAAGGTCTGGTCAGCTCGGCCCTCGGTACGACCGACACGTCAACGCGGGCTAATTACTACGACCAGTTCAACACCCTGCGCGGACAGATCGACACCCTGGCCAACGACTCAAGCTACAAGGGTACCAATCTCCTCAAGTCGGACAAGCTGACGGTGCAGTTCAGCCAGAACACCAACGATGCAACCCTGTCAATCACCGGTTTCGACGCCAGCACGAGCTCCACCGGCCTGGGGATCCTCGTGGCCGGCGGCTCCACCGCATCCATCGCCAGTGCGACTACGGCCAGTACCAGCCTGACCACCGCCGCACAGGAGCTGAATGACCTGGCGGCTGTTGCCCTTGGCGGCGCCGCAGCCAAGACAGCCCTGACAACAGCGGCCACCGCCCTGGCAGCCGCCTCCAACGGCACCGTAACTTCAGTGACCGCAGCCGACGCCCTTGCGGCAACTAACGCCGCCACGGCAGCCGGCGTGGCCATGTCCGCTGCCTGTAGGAACGGCGATGTCGCCTCCTACAACAAGCTGTCCGCCGCCCAGACCGCCCTCACCACTGCCGCTGCCGCCATCACCAGCGCCATGAGCGATACCTCAGGTGCTAAAGCAGCTTCCGCTTCCGCCACCACTGCGGCCAGCACCCTCGGTACGGTCAGCGCCATACTGACAACCTCCAGCCTCACCGCGGTACAGAGTGCCGCAACCCAGGCAACCAGTGACGCCGCCACCGCCCTGGCAGCCGGCGACGACACCATAAGTGCAGGCCTTACCTCGGCTGCCGCCGCATTGACCAGCGCTTACAACGCCCTGAGCGTAGGTGCCTCCAGCGCGACGGCAGCTACCTCGACCGCCGCCACCAGTGCCGCAAGCGATGCAACCACAGCAGCCAATGCGGTCAAGGGGAGCGCAGCCCAATGGGACGATGCAGATGCAACCATTGGAGCAGCAGCCATCAACACCACCTCATCCCAGCTGGACGGCGCCCTGACAAAACTCAGGACACAGTCGTCAGTGCTGGCATCCAGCCTTTCGGTCATCACAACCAGGCAGGACTTCACTTCGTCCATGATCAACACCCTACGGCAGGGGGCGGACAACCTGACCCTGGCGGATATGAACGAAGAGGGGGCCAACATGCTGATGCTGCAGACCAGGCAGTCTCTCAGCACCACGGCACTCAGCCTCTCTTCCCAGGCAGCACAGTCGATACTCAAACTCTTCTAGGGAGAGGAGGGGGGGAGGGGAGATCCTCCCCCCCTCTGCAGTAATGCAGATCATCACAGCCACCATTGAACTTTGCGAGGGATTTAAGCGTTATGGCTCTGACACTTGTCCTCAAGCCCCATGAACGGATGATCATCGGCGGAGCCGTAATGAAGAACGGCAGCAGGACCACCGAATTTTCCGTGGAGAACACCGTCTCCATCCTGCGCGAAAAGGACATCATGTCCGATAGCGAGGCGATCACCCCGTGCAGGCGGATATATTTCGTGATTCAGCTGATGTATGTGGATAGCGGTTGTCTCTCCGAGTATATGGCCATGTTCCGTGAACTGACAGAAGACGTTGTCAGCGCCGCTCCGAGTACAATCGATTATATCGAACGGATAACCGATCTTACTTCGGACGGCAAGTACTACCAGGCGCTCAAGCTGGCCAGGAAACTAATAAACTACGAAGAGGAGCTACTTAAACATGTTCACTAACCCGTACAATACCTATCAGCGCATCAACAAGGAGCAGATGTCGTCCAGGGAGCTCGAGGCTTCAATCCTTAACAAGGCCGGTGCGATGCTGAAGCGGTGCCAGGAACACTGGAACGATACAGACCGGGACGCGAGGCTGGATGACGCCTTGAAGTTCAATCAGAAGATCTGGAGCTTTTTCCAGGCCGAATTGATTGATCCGGAAAACCCCCTCCCCATGGAGCTGAAGTGCAGCATCCTGAACCTGAGCCTGTTTATAGACAAGTCCATCTACGATATCATGGCCTATCCGGAGGCTGACAAGCTGACGCCGATCATCGACATCAACCTGAACCTGGCCGCTGGCCTGTTCGCCAGGGTTGACGATACTGACGTGGAGAAAGCCGCCTGAAATTACGGATCTGCTTCGATTATAGACTGGCAAGGAAAGAGCCCCCTGTTACGGGGGCTTTTCATTTGGGGCAGGTGTCGCAATTTGTTAACTAGCGGTACCTCACAGGTAGGCCCTGTTTAGAAGAGAGTTGAATTCCGGGCCAACCTGATAGTTCTCCC
>CALMOE010000297.1 GCA_937871715.1 uncultured Geobacter sp.
CTGTCTCGTGGGCTCGGAGATGTGTATAAGAGACAGATATTGGGGTGACCGGCAACCCACCGCTCTTCTACGGCCTTCTCTGGGGGATGACCGCGGCCACCGGCCTGACGGTCTGGGGGATGTGGACCCTGCGGAGATCCTTCAGCATCACCGTGGAGGCCCGCCAATTGGTCACCTCCGGCCCCTACCGCCTGGTACGCCACCCGATCTACAGCGGCGAAATCCTCGCTGCCGCCACCGTCGCCGCCATCCGCTTCTCCGGCGTCAACCTAGCCATCCTCCTCATCTTCGCTGCCCTGCAGCTCTGGCGCAGCCGCCTGGAGGAGGGCAAACTCTCCTCAGTTTTCCCCCAGTACCGTGATTTCGCCGAACGGAGCCGCTGGTTCTGGTAGGGAGACCGGGAAGCTCATCAAGAGTGGGCAGATACCCGGCCCTGGCCACTGCCTCCGTGGCAGAGGCGACAAGGGGCGCCCCCTTCCCGGCAAGGGGATGTCTGCGTGTCGTCTGTCCAGCGCCTGAGACTATCCCGGCTCCTCCGATAGCAGACCAGAACAGGCGCTCGGCAGCCCCCCTCTGCAGAAACAGGAACGGCAACGTGGAGTCGTATTGACGTAATCCCTCATGCTGCCCCGTCTTCACCTGGCGCTTCTGACATCGTCACCGGTACCGAACTTACCGTCCGGCCCAGCCGATTCGATTACCGGTCCGCTTTCCAGCAGTCGGTACCTGTATGGATTGCCCCATGGGTCGGATGGCAGCGATGCTACATACGGGGCAGAGCCCGGACCGGATTTCAGCAGGGAGGCAACCCCCTCCTCTTCGCTGGGGTATCGTCCCGTATCCATGCGGAAAAGCTCAATGGCCTGGTGTAACTGGCTGATATTCGATCGGGACAGGTCGACCCTTGCCGCTTGAATTGAGGCGCAACCTCCGGTTGCCAAGACGATAATGGCAGCCATGGTAACTCTTCTCATCCAAATGCTCCTTTCATCGGACAGACTGCTGGCCGTGAGCCCGGCGCCGATAACTGTCCTGCTCCGCCCTGAACTTGCCGTAGAAGGCGATGCCGAGCATAATTGAGATGGCGAGGAGAACCACCCCCCAAATCTTGTAAGGACGTGGAGCAAAGACGACCGGAAACGACGCGGCAGCTGATATAAGCATCAGCAGGAAAGCGAGTGACGGAGAGTTGGCCAATACACCAATGGTTATACAGATACAGGAAAGAACTGTCAGGGTCCGAGCGGTATCAGGCTTCATGCATCCTCCCCCTTGAACTGCCATTTAAGGTCAAGTCACCATGCAAATGTGGCCACGTATACCATATTCCCTTAGGGCGGCATAGTAAAAGAGGTCCGGATCCCATGGCGGCCCTCGAGCAGCGCCAACAACACATCTCCTCTCTCCTTTGCCCCCCGCTAACCTAACTTTAGGCCATCATTAACGACCACATCAGCTGTATTTCTCCGCTAGGAGCCCGCGGTTATGTCAACCAGAGACAAGGAACCCATATTCATTAAATATGTTTACAGCTTCTGGTTTTAGACGTATATTTTAGCACTGCTGCTGGCGAAGGATAGCAGGCATCGCTCCCCAATTAGCACTTAACCGCAACAAAGGATCACTCCTGGCTCTTCTCGTTTCACCGACAAAATACCATGCATTTACGGACAGGAGACCTTTATGAAGAGTATCGGCGCACTGGGAAGACTCTGTTCTTGCACTCTTCTCTCAATGATCCTCCCATAAACTCGACAAGGCCGATGCATCGCATATGTAGCAGATCCGCGAGGGTGACAATGCCAGCACCAAGTTTTTCCCTATACGTTTAGCTAGATCGGAGGAGATGTGACACTCGAAAGGCTCAATGAAAATGATTTTGCCATGCTGCTGGGCTCCACCCTCTTTCGCTACGTAGCCGCCGAGTCCATCGAGGGGATAATGCAGGGGTGCCGGATCAGGGAGCTGGCTGTCGGGGAGACGCTGCTGGAGACCGACCAGGAAAATGACCGTCTCTATGTCATTCTCTCGGGCTCGCTCCACGTCTACCTAAACCGGGAGCGGAGCGAACCGGTCACCACCCTCGGAGCCGGCGAAACAGTGGGAGAGATGTCCATCCTGGACGGCGGCAGGGTATCGGCCATTGTCGTCGCTGCCGAACCATGCCGGCTGGTGGCAATGAAAGAGGAACTACTCTGGTCCATGGTGCAGGTCTCCCACTCCGCCGCCTGCAACCTGCTCACTATTCTCACTCGCCGGCTGCGCAACGCCAACCAGATCATCGAGGATCAGATAGCCCAGTTCAACAGCTACCGTGAGTACGGCTCCATCGACTCCCTCAGCGGCCTGCACAACCGCCACTGGTTCGACCAGATGCTCGGACGGCTGCTGCACCGCTGCCACTTGGCCGGCAAGCCCCTTTCACTGGTCATGATCGACATGGACAACTTCAAGGAGATCAACGACAGCTTCGGCCACCTGGCCGGCGACCGGGCAATACATGGCATTGCCCAGGCAATTGTCGGCAACAGCCGCCCCGGGCTCCTTGCCGCACGCTACGGCGGAGACGAGTTCGTCATCATCCTCCCGGAAATCGAGCTCTCCAGGGCGACCGCCATCGCCGATCGCCTGCGCCAGGGGGTGATGAACGCCACAATCCTTGATCACCACGATAACGCCCTCCCAGGCCTGACCCTCTCCGTCGGCGTGGCCGAGGCCCCCCCCGGAACCGGCCGGGACCAGCTCCTTGCCGCCGCAGACGCCGCCCTGTTCCGTGCCAAAAACGGGGGGAGAAACAGGGTCTGCTGCTGAGCGACGGCGCAAACATTAACAACAGGAGACCGAACATGGGCATATTCAGCAAGATATTCGCAAGCGGTAAGGGTGGCGAGGAGGAAACGGCTGCCGAGCCAGCGGCAAAGGACATGTTCACCTCCATCACCCTGCAGCTGCAGGGTGAGCTGGAGAGGGCTCTGCAATCCTATCTCCGTCTAGGGGAGGAGCAACCCGACGACACCCTGGCTCCATTTTTCGCCGCCTCCGTCATGACCGCCATGGGTGATGTCGACGGAGGGGCGGAGCGGTTACGAGACCTCAGCCGCCTCGTTGCAGAAAGGGGGGAGAACATCTCCCGCGCCGTTGTCGGCGCCCTCTTCACCCTCCTCACGGAGGAGCCGGGGATAGATGTCCCCGCCCTGGGGGAGACCCTGGTAGCCTTCGGCGACCGCCTCAAGCAGGCAGGCTTCGCCAGGGAGAGCGCGGTATGCTTCGAGATCGCCGCCGGCGTAATGCCGGAGCACTCCCAGGTACTCCACAGGCTGGGGGACACCCTGCACGACCTGGGTCTGTACGAATATGCAGAGGCGGTCCTGAAAAAATCACTTGAGTACGCTCCCAACCACTGGGACTCCCTCTACACCTATGGGGTGCTCCTCCAGGACCTGGGGAGGCTGGAGGAGGCCATCCCCTGTTATGAACGGGCCGTTGCCATCAATCCCGATCACGTCAAGTGCCGCAACAACTTCGGCGCCGCCCTGATGCTCAGCGGCAGGGTCGAAGAGGCAATGGAGCAGTGCACGCGGGCCGCGGAGCTGGACCCGGCCTTCCCCCTGGCAAAGGTCAACCTTGGCAACCTTCAAATGCTGCGCAAGGAGTACGATACAGCGCGTAGTTACTTCAGCGAGGCCATCTCCCTTGACGAAAATCTGGCGCCCGCATACTTCGGCCTGGGGGCGGTCGAGCAGTGCTGCGGCGGTGGGGTGGAAAAAATTCGAGGGCTGTACGCAAGGGCCGTGGAGCTCAGCCCCAACAACCCACAGTTCAGGGAGGCGCTGGCCAGCCTCCCGGCGGAGGGGGAAGCAGCTGACACCCGCTTAGGCTAGAATTTCACCCGGTGTCCCATTAAACCGATATAGCTTCCAGCCCGACACAAAGGAGCCAACCATGACCATGACAAGCGAACTTATGACCTGGCACCACGAGCAGCGCTGCGAGAAGGCTGTGGAGGCCCTTGGCCAGAACGGCTTCATTGCCTCCTACTGCCGCAGCTCCGCCGAAGCGAGGGATTACATCCTCGGCCAAGGCGGAGAGGCGAAATCCGTCGGCTTCGGCGGCTCCCGCACCATCGTCGACCTGGGGGTGCAGGAGGAGTTCGCCAGCCAGGGGAAGGAGATTCTCAACCACGGCATACCCGGCCTTGAGCCGGCGGAGAAGATGGAGATCATGCGTCGCCAGCTTACCTGCGACCTGTTCCTCACCAGTTCCAATGCCGTCACCCTCTCGGGCTGGCTGGTGAACATCGACGGCAACGGCAACCGGGTCGCTGCCCTCACCTTCGGGCCGAAGAAGAGCATCGTCGTCGCCGGCAGGAACAAGCTGGTGGACGGCGACCTGGCAGCCGCCATCCACCGGGTGAAGAACATCGCCGCCCCCCCCAACTCCAGACGCCTCAACTGCAACACCCCCTGCGCCAAAACCGGCTTCTGCGCCAACTGCAACTCACCGGAGCGAATCTGCCGCATCCTCCACGTCATGGACCGCAAACCGAGGGTGGCGGATCTGCACGTGCTCATCGTCAACGAGGATCTCGGATTGTAACGGATGGGGAACGGAGAATGGAAAAGAGGAAAGCTGCCGTTGTCGACAGATGCTGCAGAGCCCTGATCCCGGATTTCGCAGCCGGGGCGTGGACCTCGTTCCTCAACCTCCTCCTCCCCCCACTCTGCCACTCCTGCCGGGCCCCCCTCCAGGCGCCCGGTGAGATCAGGCTCTGTCCGGACTGCCTGGCAAGCGTCGCCGGGATCGGTGACCCAATCTGCAGCTGCTGCGGCCGCCCCTTCGCCACATTCGCTGGGATCGACCACCCCTGCGGCGAATGCACCCTCTACCCCCCCCCTTTCCTCCCCGCCCGCTCGGCCCTGCGCTACGAGAAGAGAGTCAGGGAGATGATCCACTCCTTCAAGTACGGTTACCGGGTCATGCTCCGTCGCCCCCTGGCCCTTCTTGCCGCCCCCCGTCTGGACGATTTCGTGGCCGAATTCGCCCCCGAGCTGATACTCCCCGTGCCGCTGCACGTAAAGCGCCTGCGACAGAGGGGCTTCAACCAGGCGATCCTCCTGGGGGAGCTCTTCTCCCGCCGCTGGCAGATCCCCTTGAGCCGTGACAACCTGCGGCGGGTCAGGTGGACCGAGCCCCAGGTAACCCTCTCCGCGGCGGAGCGGGCCGACAACGTCAGGGGGGCCTTCTCCCTGGCAAGAGCGGAACTGCTGGAGTGGAAAAGGGTGCTACTGGTGGACGACGTCTACACCACCGGCAGCACGGTGAAGGAGTGCAGCCGGGTGCTGGCCGCTGCCGGGGCGGTGACGGCGGTGGTGACCCTGGCCAGGGGTGTGGACTAAAAACGCCGCCACGGATGCGCTGAAAACCGAAAACGCACTTGTAAAACAGTATTTGATTTGTTATTGTCAAAACCGATTCTGCCAGTTCAACCATCAACAAACATGGAGAAATTGATGCCCACCGGATTTGACTTCAAGAAGCTGCGCCTGCTGATCAAGATCTACGCCGTCGTCCAGGTGGGACTAATCGCCCTGCTCCTCTACATCGCCCTCCTCTTCCAGGCGAACCTGGGCCAGCTCTTCTGGAAGAGCATCATCGTCACCCTGGTGATCCAGCTGGTAAACTTCTACCCGGTGAACATCTTCGCCACCCGTGAGGCGCGGCGGGAGGTTGCCTCCTGCGCAGCCGGCCTCACCCCGGAGGAGCTAAAGGCCTTGCGCCAGCAGCGCCTCGTCGGGGACGTGATGAAGATGGCGGTATTCAGCTTCTTCATCATCTTCGTCTACAAGGCGCCGGTCACACCTAACATCCAGGCCAACCGTTTCTACCAGAGCCTGATCTTCTTCAACTTCATCCTCACCTACCTCAGCTACTTCCAGTGCTTCAACTTTGCAGCCAAGAAGGAGATGAAGGCCAAGAGCGAAGGGTGATCCCCCTCCTCCACGAAATTAAAAGCCCCGCCGGAAAGATCC
>CALMOE010000298.1 GCA_937871715.1 uncultured Geobacter sp.
AAGCAGGCTGTTCAAAAATGGTCAGATCGTTGCACCCGCAGAAAGCCCCACGGAGGCGAAGCAGCGCTACGCCGCACACGGCGGCTTTCGAGGACGGCGGCGAGATGGCTGTTTTTAGCTGCGCTGAAACTTCGTTTTCAACAGCCTCTTAGTCCCGGAAGTTGCCGAACTGCATCTCCACCCCCAGATCCTTCCCCTTGAGGAGCTGGATGGCCTCCTGCAGATCGTCCCTGTTCTTGCCGGTAACCCTGACCTGGTCATCCTGGATCTGGGCCTGAACCTTGATCTTGCTCTCCTTGATGACGGCGATGATCTCCTTGCCCTTCTCCTTGGAGATCCCCTGCTGCACGGTGATCAACTGGCGGGCCATGCCGCCGGAGGCCTGCTCCACCTTGCCGTACTGCAGGGATTTGATGGATATCCCCCGCTTGATGAACTTTGACTGGAGCACGTCGACGACCGCCTTCAGCTTGTAGTCGTCGTCGCCCAGAACCTTGATGGCATCCCCCTCGCGACTTATCTCGGCCTTGGACCCCTTGAAGTCGTAACGCTGGCCGATCTCCTTGACGGTCTGATTGACGGCGTTGTCCACCTCCTGCATATCCACCTTGGAAACGATATCGAATGACGGCATGCTACCCTCCTCTGATAAATCAGGTAATACCTGAGAAATTACTCCACTGCTGGCTACTGCTTGATGACCTCCACCCCAGGGGGTATCCTGAAGGAGAACCTGTCGCTCCCCAGGCCGCGGTTTACCCTGACGCGGCTGTAATCGATTGTTGTCCGGTTCCCCATCTGATCGTGGAGCACCGAGGCCGCCACCGGGAAGAGCGCCCCTTTTTCGCCGCCGCGATGTTTCTCCACCGCCTCTCCAGGAACCGTCAGTACCAGCCTGGCTACCGACTGGTTGTGCTTCTTCGGCACAAGCTCCAGCTGGTAGCTCCCCCTGCTGTCGGGCTCAGGGGAGATGAGGCGGGCATTGAAATCCGCGGAGAGGCTCCCCAGGCCGGTGAGGTAGCTCATGGCAATGGCATTGCCTCCGGAGAAGATTGCGGCGGCGGAGCTCTGGATCACCTGCCTGTTCTCCGGCAGGTAGTACCAGAGAGTCTTGCCGTTGGAGACGATCTGCTGCTTTGGCTTGCTGTAGTTGAAGCGGAACATGGCCACCCCACCCTTTTTCTTCAGGAAGAGCTCCCCCCCCCCCTTCTCCTCCCTCTTGATGGAGCCGATATAGGTCTTCTGGCTGAAGTCGGCCTGCAGGTCTTCCATGGAGCCGTAGCCGCTCTCCAGAACATCTAGCAGCTCCCTGGCGGTAGTGCCGGCAAAGGCTGACAATGGGAGGAACAGAAGAAAAAGCGCTATGATAAACTCTTTGCGTCTTGACATGATCGGGTCACCTATCTCCCGGCAGGCGGGCGCACCAGCCTTGCATCGGCCGGCACAGTGAAGTTGAAGAGTACGTCCGGCATCATCTCGTTCTCCAGGATGTTGCTGAACTCCATGGTCGTGCTGTTGCCGTCGTGGTCCACCACGGTGGTGGCGAGGATGGCGAAGGAGCGCTGCGCCTGCGGCAGCGCCGCCGGCGCGCTGGTCCTGGGGAGGCCTCCGGCACGGCGCATTACCACCTCCCTGCTGACGGTGATGAAGAGCTTCTCGATCATGACGCTCGACCTGTTGGGGCGGAGCTCGAGGATGTAATTCCCCTCAAGGTCCGTTGCCTGGGGGGCGTATGTGATGGTGAAGTCCCTGGAGATCCGCCCGAGACCCTGGAGGAAATTAATTCCCCTGTCCCGCAGGGGGTTGTTGCGCCCGGGGTCGAGGAACTCGGCCACGTCGCTCTGGATAACATGGCGGTTCTCCGGGAGGTAGACCCAGAGAGTACGGCCATCGCAGACCACCTCCTGCCTGGCGGGACGGAAGTAGTCGAAGCGGAACATGAGTGGCTCGGAATCGGAGGAGGGTTTGAAGTACATGCGGCCGTCGGCACGCATCTCCCTCTTCTTCTCCGCAATGGTGGAGCGCTGGAAGAAATCCGCCTGCAGGCTGGTCAGCTCCGTGCCGCGGCCATCGGCACGAAATGGCGCTTCCACAGCGGCGATGACATCACTGAGCCCCACCGAGACCCTGGGAATCTGCAGCGCCCAGGCATTCGCCACCTGCAGACCCAGCAGGGCTACTGCCAATACAATCCGGAAAAGAGCCATGATTACCCCCTTGCCGCCCCTTGCGAAGCAGCCGCGTCAATGGAATGCAGGATATCAAGGATGAAGACGACCTGTCCATCCCCAAGCAGTGTTGCGCCGTTAATGCCGGGCAGTAGCGAGAGAGGCTTGGCCAACGGCTTGACGAAAACCTCCTTGTGCCCAAGGAGCCGGTCCACCAGGATACCGACTCTCTCCCCCCTCACTTCGGCGATGAACGCATGCAGGTGCTCACCCCGGCCCTGCTCCCAGGGGATCCCCAGGAGATCGCCCAGCGGCACGAGCGGGACCTCCTCTCCCCCAAGAAAGAAGATATCCTTCCCGTCGATGCTGGCCACCTCATCTTTCCTGATATCCGCCGTACGCATCACTGCGGTGAGGGGGACGGCCAAGGTCAGCTGCCCCACGCCCACCAGGATGACGTTGATGATGGCGACGGTAAGGGGGAGCCTGAGAAGAAAAGTCGACCCCCTCCCCGGCGTGGAAGCGATGGAGAGGGTCCCTCCCAGGGAGTGCAGGGTATTTTTCACCACATCCATCCCCACCCCGCGGCCGGAGATCTCGGTCACCCGGCTTGCAGTGGAGAAGCCGGCATGGCAGATGAGCATCAGCTTTTCATTGGCGGAGAGAGCCGCTGCCATCTCCCTGTCGATGCCCCCCTTGTCAACGGCAGCGCCACAGATCGCTTCCGGGTCCATCCCCCTGCCGTCATCGCAGACAGTTATCTCCACCTGGTCCTTCTGCCGCGTTACCGTGAGGGTGAGAGTGCCAACGGTCGGTTTGCCGGCAGAGAGTCGGGCTGCAGCCGGCTCGATGCCGTGGTCGACGCAGTTACGCAGCAGGTGCGCCAGGGGATCACCCAGCACGTCGAGAATGCTCCTGTCCAGTTCGATCTCCACCCCCTGCATGGTGAAGGCAATCTCCTTCCCCTCCCCCCTGGAGAGCTCCCTCACCATGCGGGGGAAACGCTCCGTAACCCCCGAGAGGGGGAGAAGCCTGGCAGTCATCACATGGTCATGGAGATCGCGCAGATGACGCCCCAGATCCCGCAATGCCTCCTTGAGGTGATTGCCCCCCCTTTCGGCTGCTAGCATCTCCAGTCGGTGTTTTACCGTGATCAGCTCTCCGGTGGTGTTGACGAAAGTGTCGAGAAGCTCCGTCCTTACCCTCACCGTCTGGGAAACGACCACTGGCTCCTGCTGGCTATTACTGTCCTTAGCTTCCACAGAGTGAGAGGCTACAGAAGGGGAGACCACCTCAGCGTTTGCGGCAGAGGGACTCTCCAAGGGGGAATAGGCCGCCATGCTGGCCATGAGCGCAGCGGTGTCAGCCACACCGACCCCACCCCTTTCCAGGTCGTCGATCATGGCTCCTATCTGGTCGGCTCCGGCCAACAGGAGGTCGAACAGGGAGGTATCCACCGGCAGCCCGTTGCGTATCCTGGCCATGAGATCCTCCATCCTGTGGGCCAGATCGGCAATTGCCGCGAAGGACATGGAGGCTGCCATCCCCTTGATGGAGTGGGCCGAGCGGAACAGGGCATCAACGGTAGGCCTGTCGGTCGGGTCGGCTTCGAGGAGCAGGGTGAGCTCACCGATTTTGCGCAGGTGTTCGCGGGCTTCGCTGACGAACAGTCCATAGTATTGGGACATGTCCATAGACCTACAGCTCCTCCATTGGCAGATTATCCTAACGAGGCTGCTGCAACCGCCCGGTTGCAGGGGCAGACTTCCTTTGCACGGGACTGAAGCGGTGTCAGAGCCTTTTTTCGACGGAGGCGAGCAGGGCCTGCAGATCTATTAGAGCCGCACTGCCGTCGGCAAGGAGAAGCTCGCAGGGGAGCAGGCTGTCACTGCAGCTGCGCACTGCCCCGATATCATCGGCAGTGATCATCCGTTCCACCTGTTCCACGACGATGGCCAGCGAACAGCCCGGGCTGCTCAGCAGCAGAAGGGTGCGCCCCTTTTCGCTCGGACCGATCCCCAGGTAGATCCCAAGATCCAGTACAGCAGCAACAGTACCGTGAATATTAACCACCCCCCGCAGGAAGGGTGGTGCCTTGGGGATGGGGTATTCGGGGAGAAGCTCGGAAATTTCGGCCACCCCGTCAACCTCCAGGGCGAAGCGCCGACCGAGAAGGCGCATCAGCATATATCTCTTGCCGGGATCAATCATGCTCAAAGGCCGGCTCTTCCTCAACCCTGAAGCGCTCGATCGCTTTCAGCAGCTCTCCCGCCAGCACGGCAAGCTCCCTGCTGGCCGATGCCATCTCCTGCATAGCCGCGGACTGTTCCTCCGTTGCGGCGGAGACCTGTTCCGTGGCAGCGGCATTGTCCTCGGCGACCCTGGAGATCTCATCGATCGCCTTGACCACCTTCTGGGCACCTTCGATCTGCATGCTAGCCAGATCGGCGATGCTGTTCGCCTTCCGCTCCGTCTCAATGACAGTCTGCACGATTGCCTGGAATGTGCCGGCCGTGCTCCCCAGCTTCTTCCGCCCCTCGTTTATGTGGCGCGAACTGGAGGCGAACGTATCCCTCACCCTGAGACTGTCTTCCCTGATGAGCACCACCAGATCCTGGATTTCAGCTGCAGAGCTGCTCGTGCCGTCAGCCAGCTTGCGTACCTCCTCCGCCACCACGGCGAACCCCTTGCCGTACTCCCCCGCCCTTACCGCCTCGATCGAGGCATTCAGTGCCAGCATGTTGGTCTGGCGGGCGATCTCCACGATCAGGTCGGCGATCTTTCCAACCCGCTGCAGCTTGCCGTTCAGCTCCGCAAACTGCTGACCGGCGTATTCGACGGTCTCGAGGAACTCCTTCATCAGATCCATGGTCTGGCCGGCCAGATCCGTACCCTGCTGGGCGGTGGCGGTCGTATCCCGGGCCGACTGGGCCGACTCCTTTGCCCGCTTGGCCACAAGCTCCACTGAAACCGCCAACTCGTGGATCAGGACCGAGCTCTTCCCGGCCATATCCGCCTGGGTCTCTGCACCCTGGGAGATCTGCTCCAGGGCCCTGGCAACCTCTTCGGTGGTGGCGTTCATCTCCAGGGTGGATGAGGTGAGGGTAGTCACCGATTCCGATACCTGCGCCGATGCGGCGCGGACCTGGCTCACCAGTTGGCGCAGGCTCTCGGTCATCTGGTTGATGGAGCTGGCCATGCCGGTGGTCTCGTCGGGGAAGCGCATCGAGCGGATCTCTATCTCCCGGGTCAGGTCCCCCTCGCTGATGGCCTCCACCGAATCGGTAATCATGCCGATATTGCGGCTAAGTCGCCGCGAAAGGATCCAGCCGAGAACCAGGCCTGTTGTCAGGGCAATCACGTAGGCAAAAAGATTGGTCATCTCGTTGGAATACCCGAGTAGAACCACAATCTCCGGGGAAAAGGCAACAGCAGCCACAACCAGGATGATGCCGAGAATAAACTTGTAGCCTATGGGAATGTACATCGTGATCTCCTTCTGATCGGTTCGGATCCTCACTCCTAGAAGCCGGGGTCACCCCC
Source organism: uncultured Geobacter sp. (assembly GCA_937871715.1). Taxonomy (GTDB): domain Bacteria; phylum Desulfobacterota; class Desulfuromonadia; order Geobacterales; family DSM-12255; genus CALMBF01. The sequence goes on from CALMOE010000298.1 coordinate 5,712, forward strand.
TGACATGGGCAGGCAGACGATATATTCTCTCCACCGGGCAGACCGTCTGGAAAAGGCTCCTGCTCTCCCCGAGAATGGTTTCGGATTTCCCCAGGACCATCACCCCCCAGGGGGTGAGCGCCCGGGAGATGTTGGCGATGACCTTATCCTGCTGCTCCCTGGCGAAGTAGATCAGCACGTTGCGGCAGAGGAGAAGATCGCAGCGCTGATAGACGTCGTCATGAAAGATATTCCCCTGCCTGAATCTGACCATCTCCCGGATTGAGGGGAGAAGGAGATGATGCCCACCCTGGGGAGTAAAGTAGCGCCGCAGGTAGTGGGGTGGCAGCTCCACCAGGCGCTCCGGGGTGTACTCCCCGTGGCGTGCGGCTTCCAGGATCGCCCCGTCCACATCGATCCCCTCGATGACAACAGGGACTCTCTCCATATCCCTGGCGAAATGGTCAGCCAGGATAAGGGCCAGACTGTAGGGCTCCTCGCCGCCGGCGCACCCCAGACTGCAGAACTTCAGTTCCGACAGGTTCTCCTGCCTGGCGATGGTGAAGAGATAGGGGATGATCTCCTGGTGCAGCTTTTCGAAGGTGGAAAAATTGCGAAAGAACTGGCTGACGTGGATGGTGAGCACCTTGAGGAGCAGGTCGACTTCACCGGGGTGGGTATGGAGCAGGGTGCAGTACTCCCTGGCGGACTGGCAGTGGGTTGCACGGATCCGGATCGCAATCCTGCGACGCACGCAGTTGTCCTTGTAGGCATCCAGGTTGAAGCCCCGTGCATCCATGAGGGTGCGCCTGATGAGGGAGATCTCCTCCTCGGATATCTCCAGCGGCAGATGCTCTCCCACAAGGAGCGCTCCCGGCAGCTGTCCGTTGGAAAGGCCGTTAATGGTCAATCAATTCCCCCGTTGCCACGCATTATACAGCATTCAACCGCTTCCATAGCCACGGGATCTCCGAATCAGGTTGCAGAGAAATGATCATATCCCCTCTTCGGGGCCTCATAGCTAAGACCATCCTCGCCGAGCAGAGTGATCCCTGGCTCTGCGACCACCGAACCGATGACGCTGATCGCCACGCCATTGGCTTCACCAAGGATGCGCGCCTCCTCTACCCTTGCGGCAGGCAGGGTGAAGAGGAGCTCGTAATCCTCGCCGCCACCGAGAGTGAGGCGATAGGGGTCGGCCGCGTAACCGGCCAGCGACTCCCTGTATTCGGAGGAGAGGGGGAGGGAGGAGAGCTCCACCCGCCCCCCGCAAGCGGAGAGCCTCATGATGTGGCCCAGATCGGCAACCAGTCCGTCGCTTATGTCGATCATTGCCGTAGGGATGGCTGCCTCTGCCAGGGCAAGACCCAGCCCCACCCGCGGTTCCGGGTCCAGATGCCTGCGCAAACTGCCCCAGGGAGCTCTGCCGGAACGGAGCATCTCCAGGCCGAGGGCCGAATCACCCAGGGTGCCGCTGACGCATATCAGGTCACCAGCCCTGGCCCCACCCCTGGTGATCACCTTCTGCGGATACTGCTCCCCCATGAGGGTGACGTTGATGAACAGCCCACCGAGGGAGGCGGAGGTATCCCCGCCTATGAGGGAGACGCCGAACCTGGCCGCCTGGTCGATGAAGCCGGCCATGAAGCTGTCGAGAAACTCGACGCTCATCTGGGCCGGCACCGCCAGAGAGAGGATGGCATGGCGGGGGATCCCCCCCATGGCTGCCATGTCCGACAGGTTCACCGCCAGGGATTTCCTCCCCAGAGTGTACGGATCGATCCACTCCAGGTTGAAGTGTACCCCCTCCGCAAGGAGATCTGCGGTGGCAAGAGTGTGCATCCCAGGTGTAGGACTGGTAACCGCGGTATCGTCGCCTATCCCCAGCACAACCCCTGGAGCCACGGCTGCCTTGGCTGCCACCCTGCCGATGAAGCCAAATTCACCGAGGTCGGCAAGCCTCACGCCTCCGCGCCCTTGGGAACGGCCAGCTTCCCACCCGCACGCTTCTTCCTTGACTCACTGGGAGCGAGTGGCTGGGGCTTTGGCTGGAACCCTTCCATGGCGATCTTCAGCACCTCGTCCGCCTCATCAACCTGGACAATCTGCACCTTCTTGAGAATCGCCTTGGGGATCTCCACCAGATCCTTCGCGTTCTGTGAGGGGATGATTACCGTCTTGATCCCTGCCCTGATAGCTGCCAGTATCTTCTCCTTCAGGCCGCCGATGGGGAGGACCTTGCCCCGCAGGGTGATCTCGCCGGTCATGGCCACGTCCTTGCGCACCGGTGTCCTGGTAAGGGCGGAGACCAGGGCCGTGGCCATGGTAATCCCCGCGGAGGGGCCGTCCTTGGGGATGGCACCCGCAGGCACATGGACATGGATCTCCACGTTCTGGAAGAGGTCATCGGCGAGCTGCCACTCCTTCCCCTTGGAGCGGATCCAGGAGAGGGCGGCCTGAACCGACTCCTTCATCACTTCACCCAGGTGCCCAGTGAGGGTGAGCCCCCCCTTGCCGCTCATGATGGTCGCCTCCACATGGAGGGTCTCGCCACCGACCGGGGTCCAGGCCAGACCGGTTACCAGGCCGATCTCGTTTCTCTCCAGCTCCGGCTCGCGGATGAACTTCGGCGGCCCGAGATACTTGGCGATGTTGGCGGCATTGATCATGAAGCGCCGCTTCTCACCTTCGGCAACCTGGCGGGCGATCTTGCGGCAGACGCTGCCTATCTCCCGCTCCAGGTTACGCAGGCCGGCCTCCCTGGTGTAGCTGGCAATGATCGCCTTGACGGCCTCGTCGGTGAAGATAATCTGCCTGGAGGTTATGCCGTTCTCCCTGGTCTGGCGCGGCACAAGATAACGCTTGGCGATCTCCAGCTTCTCTTCCTCGGTATACCCGGAGAGGCTGATGACCTCCATCCTGTCGAGCAGCGGCCCTGGGATGGTGTCCAACTGGTTGGCTGTGGCGATGAACATCACGTTGGAGAGGTTGAATGGGAGGTTGATGTAGTGATCGGAGAACATGTGGTTCTGCTCCGGGTCAAGCACCTCCAGCAAGGCCGAGGAGGGGTCGCCGCGGAAATCCGAGCCCAGCTTGTCCAACTCGTCCAGCATGAAGACCGGATTGTTTGTTCCGGCCTGTTTCAGACCCTGGATGATCCTCCCCGGCAGCGCCCCCACATAGGTGCGGCGGTGGCCGCGGATCTCAGCCTCGTCACGCATACCTCCAAGGGACATGCGGACGAACTTGCGCCCCATGGCCCTGGCGATGGACTTGCCCAGGGATGTCTTGCCGACCCCCGGGGGGCCGACGAAGCAGAGGATCGGCCCCTTCATCTTCTTGCGCAGCTTGCGCACCGCGAGAAACTCCAGGATCCTCTCCTTGACCTTCTCAAGGCAGTAGTGGTCCTCGTCCAGGACCCCCTTGGCCTTCTTTATATCCAGGGAGTCCCTTGTCGACTTGCTCCAGGGAATCTCCACCATCCAGTCGAGGAAGGTGCGCAGCATCCCCGACTCGGCCGCATCGGGGTGCATCTGCTCCAGGCGGCCCAGCTGTTTCAGGGCTTCCTTCTCGATGTTCTTCGGCATGCGCGCATGCTCGATCGCCTTCCTGATCTCGGCTATCTCCTCGGAGCGGGCATCGGTCTCCCCCAGCTCCTGCTGGATGGCTCGAAGCTGCTCCCGCAGGTAATACTCCCGCTGGCTCTTCCCCATCTCCTCCTTGGCAGCGGTCTGGATACGTGCCTGCATGCTGAGGAGCTCATGCTCCTTGGCAAGCAGATCGTTGACCCTCTTCAGCCGCTCCAGAGGATTGAAAATCTCCAGCAGGGCCTGGGCCTCGTCAACCTTGAGACCGATGTTGCTTGAGATCAGGTCTGCCAGGCTCCCCACGTCCTGCATGTTCTCCACTATTACCACCACCTCCGGCGAAACCGCCTTGCCGAGAGAGATGATCTTCCCCAACTGGTCCTTTGCCGCCCGCACCAGCGCCTCGGTCTCCAGGGACTCCTCCGGAACGGGCTGCTCTACAATCCGCTCGATTCTCACCTCATGGCACGGCTGGCTGCTCTCGTAGGAGAGGATACGAGCCTTGGCAAGCCCCTGAACCAGGATCTTCACCCTGCCGTCGGGAAGCTTCAGCATCCGCATGATCATGGCTACCGTGCCGACGGTGTATATGGCATCCGGGGTCGGATCCTCGTCGCTCACCTCCTTCTGGGTGGCGAGAAAGATCAGCCTGTCGCCTGCGAGCGCCTTGTCCACCGCATTAATGGAGATCTCCCGGCCGACGAACAGGGGGAGAATCATGTAAGGGTAGACGACGACGTCCCTTACCGGCAACAGGGGCAAAAGGTCGGGTATCTTAAGCTCTTCCGTCTCCTGTACCGACTCCATCTCAATATCCATTTGCAACTCCTTTAGATAGCTCTCTTCTCAATGCTGCTTGCCGCTGCCGGGCAGTGCCGAAGCCGAAAAGTCTCAGCCAACAACCAAAGGGACGGTTATGCTCAGAACCCCCCTGGAGAATCTGGCCCTTGCGGCTGCGGCATCGAACCGGGAAGGGATCTCCACCGACCTGCTGAACCGGCCGTAATTCCTCTCCAGACAGATGAAGCTCATGGCCGCCTCCATCTTCTCCAACCGCTTCAGACCATCCACCCGGATCACAGCGCCAACCTGGCTGACGACGAAATCCTTTTCCGAGAGCCCCGGGAGATCCAGCTCAACCACGAAGAGCCCTTCCGTTTCGTAAACATCCATCTGGGGGGAAAACTCGTGATGGCCGCCACCCTGCTCCTTCATGCGGAAGATGAAATTGAGCATCTCGTCCATATGTTGGCGAAAGATGGATATCCAGGCAGCGGCATCATTTGGTTGGAGCGCCATTCACGGTCCTCCGGAATGCGATTGTCCGGCACAGATTGTTGATTTAACCATCTTTGCCCCGAAAGTCAAGCCATTACACCTCGTTACGCGGGGATGGCAGCGTAATTCATTGAATGTTTCAGGCAAACAGTGTATGATTTCGCACTTCAAACAGCTGGAATGGGGATCACATGCCGAAAAAACCCGAAAAAAGTCCGCTCAACACAGAGGAAACCCTATGAAAAGACTCATACCACTGCTGATATTGGCTGCCCTCACCTCCGGATTCACCTGGGGTAAGAGCAGCAGCGACAAATGCGAGGAGGCCAAGCAGCTTGCCTTCGGAGTCACATCCACTACCAACAGGGAGAGCAGGATCGAAGCTGAAGCCTCAATAATGCGCCTCTGCGAGGAGGGGGCCGCCGGATTATTCACAAAGGGGAGTGCCTATGAGTATGCCGGCAACCCGGACCGCGCACTGGCCACCTACAAGGAGGTACTGCGCCTGGACCCGGAGTTCGCCCCGGCCAGCGGCAGGGTCGGCCTGATCCTCCTGGAAAAGGGGCGTGACGACGAGGCCGCCATCGAGCTTACCAAAGCCGTACTCAGCCACAACGACCCCCAATACCACAAGGGTTTGGCAAAAATATTCACCAACCGCAAGCTCTACTCCCTGGCAATCTACCACTACCAGCAGGCCATCAAGAGCTATCCAGAAGATGCGCAGCTCATGGCCGGCATGGCCATGGTCCATCGCGAATCAGGGCAGCTGGACAAGGCCGAGGAGCTCTACCGCCGCGCCCTGGTCCTCAATCCCGGCAACCGCCAGAGCCTGCTGGAGCTGGCTTCCACATACACAGCCTCGGGACAGTATGACCGGGCACTGGAGCAGCTGAAAAAGGCCGAGGCGTCGTCACCACTGGACAAGGAGATTCATCGCCTCATGGCGGAGGCCTACCAGAAGAAGGGGGACCAGAAGAGCGCCGATTCGGAGCTGATCCTCGCCGGGCTCCAGCCTGCAGCCAGCATGGAAACCCGCACGGAAAAGGATGGTGACAAGCACCTTGCCGCCAGGGATTATGACAAGGCCATAGCTGCCTATCAGGCCGAGATCGCCGCCAAGGAGGAGAGCAGCGACCTGCGGCAGAAGCTGGGCACGGCACTTATGGCCGCAGGACGCGACGACGAAGCAATCGCCGCCTTCAGGGAAGCCCTGCGCCTCAAAGGGGATAACCAGGAGCTCCACGGCAAACTCGGCATGCTCTACGAGAAGAAGGGGCTGCGCGACGAAGCGGTGGTGGAGTATCGCCAGGCCCTGAAATTCGGGGAGAGCGCCGAGCTGCGCAATCGCCTCGGGGACATCTACAGCCAGCGTGGGAGCACCGGCCAGGCTATCGAGCAGTACCGCCTCATTCTCAAGAGCAACCCCAACGACCAGACGCTGCAGATGAAACTGGGGAGGGCTCTCGAGTCAGTCGGCAACAACAAGGAAGCCATTGCCGCCTTCAAGGAGGCGGTTCGCATAAATCCAGGGGAGATAGAACCCCACAGGGAGCTGGCCCAGCTCTATAAAAAAGGGAATATGCAGGACGAGGCGGAAAAGGAGTACCGCGAACTGCTCCGCCTGAAGAAGGATGACATGGAGGTGAGAAACGCCCTCATCGCCATCTACGTGAAGAAGAAGAGTTACGACGAACTCACCGCACTCCTCAAGGAGAGCGTGGAGATGTCCCCACAGGACACTAACCTCCACTACAAGCTAGGGCTTGTGTACGAGTTCCGCAAGGAGTACGAGGCCGCCACAGGGAGCTATCAGGAAGCCATCAAGTTTAAGGAAGACAACGCCAAGGCCCTGAATGCCATGGGGCGGGTGAAGATGAAGACCGGCAACATCAAGGAGGCCAAGGAGTTCCTGGAAAAGGCCAAGGCCGCCGACCCCAACCTGGAGGAGACTTCACTGCTGCTGAGCAACATCCGTGACGAACTCGCCCCGGACCCGAGCAAGTACACGAAGGGGAAGAAGGGGAAGAAGGGGAAAAAAGGTAAAAAGGGGAAGAAGTCTGCTGCCAAGAAAAGCGGCAAGAAGAAATCCTCGGCAAAGAGTGCCAAGAAGGGGAGCAAGAAGGAGTAGCCGCTCCCGGCCCATGAAAAGAGAGAAAGCCCTGCCGTGTATCCACGGCAGGGCTTTCCTGTTTTGGCGGAGTGAACAAGGGTCCGCCGCTGAATCCTTCCCCTTTACGGCACGAAGGGATCGAGACAGCAGGAGGGTATAATCCCCCCCGCTTCCGCCCGCCGCAGCAGGACCCGAATCGCCTCCCTGCCGTCATTCCCCAGATCACGGGAGAATTCGTTCACATAGAGGCCGATGTGGGCGGCGCAGACCTCATCGCTCATCTCCTGGGCATGGCTGCGGATGTAGTCGATTGCAGCGGCAGGATTCTCCCTGGCATGGTCGATGCTGGCGCGGATGGCGTCGCCGATCGCCCTGGCCGTATCCATCCCGAGGGAGCGTCTGGCAACGATGCCGCCAAGGGGGATCGGTTGTCCCGAATCCCTTTCCCACCACTCCCCCAGATCAACAACCCTCTTCAAGCCGTACTCCCCGAAGGTAAAGCGCGACTCGTGGATTATGACCCCGGCGGCCACCTCTCCCCGGACAACGGCCGGCATTATCTCGTTGAACGGCATGTAGGCCAGGTTGTCCAGCCCCGGGTCGAAGAGGCGCAGGAGAAGGGCTGCGGTTGTGTAGCGCCCCGGCACGGCGATCGGTCTACCTTTCAGCCTCGCAGCGCCCCCCCCGTCGCGGCTCACCAATAGCGGCCCGCAGCCTCGACCGAGGGCGGCTCCGGAGGAGAGCATGACGTAATCATCCCTGATATGTCCATAGAGATGGCAGGAGACCTTGGAGACATCCAGCTCCCCTGCCAGGGCCAGCCGGTTAAGGGTCTCCACATCCTCCAGCCTCTCCCTGAAGGAGATACCGGGGATGGCCGCGGTACCGCACACCAGGGCATGAAAGATGTAGGTGTCATTGGGGCATGGGGAGAAACCGAGGGAAAGCTCCCTCTGTTTTGACGTCATATGACCCCCCTTTCAAGGCATCTGTAGATGAAGCGCTGCACCATCTCCACCGACAGGGGGATGTCCCACTTGGAGATGTCCCTGTCCTCGACCATGTTGCTGATCCCGCGCACCTCCAGCATTGGGGTATCGTAGAGCAGCGCCACGTGGGCAAGCGCTGCACCCTCCATGTTCTCGCAGATGCCCCCGAAGCGGGAGTAAAGCTCGTCCCCCCTGTTGCTGGTGCCGCTGCAGGTGGAGACGGTGATGAACTTCCCCCGCTTCACCGGCAACCCGAGGGAGGCGGCAAACTGGAAGACCCTGGTGGCAGTCTGCATGGAGAGGGGGAATTCGTTGCTGTAGCGGTTCCCCTTGCGCTCCACCGAGGGGATGCCTATAAGCTCCAGTGAGTGCCAGCCGTCCAGGGTAAGGACCCCTTCGTCGCCGTAGACCTCGGCTATGGCCACCGCCAGCCCCCCGACCTGCAGACCGCTCCCCCGGTAAGCGCCGCCGCAGCCGATATTGACAACCAGCCTGGGGGAGAATCTCTCCAGGAGCAGGGTGGAGACGACCGCGGCATTTACCTTGCCTATGCCGCTGATTGCCAGATAGACCTGCCCGGATTCCGTGTCTGCCCGCCAGATTCTGCGCCCCCCGCCAGCATCAACCGGTTCGGCGCGCAGCTCCCGTACAAGCTGGACCAGCTCCCGCTCCACAGATGCGATTATGACCACCGGCCCGGCAGACCGGTCAAACCCTGCCATCACCCCTCCCTGAACTGCACTTTTGCAAACAACGACAGCCACTATAGCGCCATTTTCTCCACGAGACAAGCCGCCGCTGGCATACGGACGGATGATGCGCAACCGCTCTATTTCCGCTTGCATGCATGTATAGTTTCCAATATAGTCAGCTGCTATATATTTCCACAAAAGGCTCCACGTGAACAGGTGTTTAGCTCCCATAAACGTCGCTCTTGCAGTGATGATAGTCGCGCTCCTGGCCCTGATCGCCTCCGACATCACGACCCACCGCCTCGGCCAGCTGTTCAGGAAGCAGCCGGCGCGCCAGGAAGCCGCACCAGCCCAGGCAAGCCAGCCTGAGGATCTCTCCGCATATGCCCCCATACTGGAGAAGGGGCTCTTCGGCAGGGGAGCCCAGGGGAAGCTCACCCCCTTCGTATCCCAGGCGCCCCAGGGGAAGCCCCAGGCGGCATTCGCCCCGACCGACTACACCCTGCTGGGGACGGTCATCGGCTCAATGCGCGAGACCTATGCCCTGATCCAGAAGAACAGCTCCAAGGAGGAACGGGTCTTCCGCCTGGGGGACACGGTCTTTTCGGCCGGCACCCTTGCCTCTGTGGCCAAGGAGTCGGTGGAGATCCTCGCCGGGGGCTCCAAGGTGAGAATTACCACCCCCAACTCCGCCGGTGGCCAGAGCCAGGCAGGGGCTAGCGGAATCCAGGCACCACAGGTGATGGGACAGGTGGCCGCTGCCCAACCCGGAGGTGGGAACTTCGTCATCGACCAGAGGATGCTCAACGCCTCCCTGGACAACATCGGCCAGACCATGACCGACGCAAGGCTGCTGCCGAGCATGAAGGATGGGAAGGTCGAGGGTTTCCGCGTTTCAGAGGTAAAGCCCCAGGGGGTATTCGGCACTGTAGGCATCAGGAACGGCGATGTCCTCCTCAGGATCAACGATTTCCCCATCGACTCCCCGGAGAAGGCGGTCCAGTCCTTCGCCTCCCTCAAGGGGCAGAACAGGATAAAGCTTGACCTTGTCAGGGACGGGCAACCTGCCACTTTCAATTACGACATAAGATGAATTGCAGGGGCGAACTAAAGCGTTCGTCCCAACAGTGGAGCCGACAGATCTCCCACCACTGCATCCGGAGGGACCATTGACAAGAAAGATACTATCAACCGTGGCAAGCAGCCTGCTCCTGCTGGCCCTCCTCTCCCCCAGCGCCGCCTTGGCAAAGGGGGTGATTCTCAACTTCACCGACGTGGACATCGCCACCATGGTGAAGTTCATCAGCGATCTCACCGGCAAGAATTTCATCATGGACGAGCGGGTCAAGGGGAAGATCTCCGTCTACTCGCCGGCCAAACTCTCCAACGATGAAGCCTTCAACGTTTTCACCTCGGTGCTGGAGCTTAAGGGGTTCACCCTGATCCAGGTGGGGAAGGTCTACAAGGTTGTCCCCCTCGCCGTGGCCAAGCAGTCCGGTACCCGCCTCTACAGCAGCAAGGATAAGGGGCCGGTCAACGATTCCTACGTCGCCAGGGTGATAACCCTGGAGAACATCCCGGCCCAGGAGGCCCTCACCTTCCTCCAGCCCACCGTATCAAAGGACGGCTACCTGTCGGCTTTCGGCCCGGCCAACATGTTGCTGGTGGTGGACTCGGCCCTCAACATCCAGAAGCTCCTCGACATCCTCAAGGTCATCGACACGGAGAAGAAGCGCGAGGCCGCGGAGATCCTCTACCTGAAGAACGCCGGCGCGGAAAACGTGGCCAAGATCATCCAGGAGTGGCTCGGCAGCAGGAGTCCGAAATCGGCAGGGCAGCAGTCCTCCCAATCCTTCGGCACCTCGATCCTGGCGGACAGCCGCCTCAATGCCCTCTTCATCTTCGGCAGCGACAAGGATAAGGAGGAGATCAGGAAGTTCGCCGCCCTGATCGACGTCCCCCCACCCAATAGCAGCAGCAAGGTGAACGTCTACCCACTGGAAAACGCCGACGCCACCGAAATAGCCAAGGTGCTGGACGGGGTTGTGAAGGGTTCTGCCACCGCAACAGTCCAGCCTGCCCAGGGAGCCCCGCAGGTGTCCCCCTTCGAAGCGGGCAAGGTAACCATCACGCCGGACAAGGCGACCAACTCCCTGATCATCATGGCATCCCCCACCGACTACCAGAATTTGCTGCAGGTAATTCAGAAGCTGGACCGGAAGCGGCGCCAGGTATTCGTCGAAGCGATGATCGCCGAGATTTCCCTCGACAAGGCCAGGGAACTGGGCGTGCAGTGGGGGTTCTTCGGAGGCGCGAGCACCGGCTCGGTCTCCTCGGCAGGGATCTATGACCCTTTCGGCACCCTGACGCCGTTCTTTTCGACGATCGGGGAACTCTCCAAGGCTGGACTGCTGCCGGCGGACATGAAGCTGTCATCGTCCGCCAACTTCCCGGTCATTCTCAAGGCCATGCAGACCAGCGGCATGCTGAATGTCCTCTCCAGTCCAACCATCCTCACCTCTGACAACAAGGAGGCGGAGATCTTCGTCGGCGAGAACGTCCCCTTCGCCGGCACCTCCACCATCTCCACCGTAGGCGGAGCCTCGCAGCAGTCGATCGAACGCAAAGACACCGGCATCACCCTCAAGATCACCCCGCAGATAACGGACGGGGACTACATCAAGCTCGATGTGCAGCAGGAGATTTCCGCGATCAAGGATACCGTCATAGTGGGCCAGGGGTCGACCGACCGCACGACCACAAAGCGCTCGGCAAAGACATCGGTCAGCGTCAAGAACCAGGAAACCGTCGCCATTGGCGGGCTCATCTCTGAGAACGACCGGGAGACGGAAAACAAGGTGCCACTCCTAGGAGATATCCCGCTGCTTGGATACCTGTTCAAAACCAAAAGCGTGAAGCGCGAAAAGACAAACCTCATTCTTCTCCTCACACCACGGGTTATCAAGGACGAGCGGGATCTGGCAGACGCCACCACCCGCCAGCGGGGGAGGTTCGCCGATGCCGCCGGCCGGGAGGAGAAGTTGGACATCCTCAACCAGCTCCAGCCGAAACAGCCCCCCCAGGGGAGCTCTCCGGACGAGCCGGCCAGGGTAATGTAGCATGGAGGAGACTACCCGGCTCGAAGAGGTGGCACGTCGCCTGGGGATGGGATACCTTGGCGAGATCCACGATGCCGAGGTGGAGAGCGGCTGGCTTACCCGTCTCCCCCTCTCCTTTGCCCGAGGCAACCTCCTCCTCCCCCTGAGGGAAGAGGAGGGGACTCTCCTGGTCGCCCTTGGGAACCCCACCAACCTCCTCGCCCTGGACGAGCTGCAGGTTGCCCTTGGGATCCCGGTCAGAGGGGTGGTTGTCCCCAAGGAAGAGGTGCTGGCAGCCATAAACCGGCTCTACGCGCGCCACTCCGGCTCCGCCCAGGAGGTGGTGGCCGAGCTGGAGGCGGAGGACCTCTCCGCCATCGCCACCCAGTTCACCCAGCAGCAGGACCTGCTCGACCTTACCGACGAGGCGCCGGTAATCCGCCTGCTCAACTCCATCCTTTTCCAGGCGGTCAAGGAGCGGGCCAGCGACATCCACATCGAGCCCTTCGAGCGGGAGCTGGACGTCCGCTTCCGCGTCGATGGCATCCTCTACAAGATGCTCTCCCCCCCAAAGGTTATCCAGGAGGCCCTCGCCTCGAGGGTGAAGATCATGGCCGGCCTGAACATCGCAGAGAAGCGCCTCCCCCAGGACGGCCGCTTCCGGGTGATCGTCGCCGGCAGGGAGATAGACATCCGCGTCTCCATCATCCCCACCTTTTTCGGTGAGCGGACGGTGCTCCGCCTCCTGGACAAGCAGCGCGGGGTCATATCCCTCGCCGATATCGGCATGGGGGAGCGGGAAAACGGCATCATGGAGCGGCTCCTGGCCCGCACCAGCGGCATCATCCTGGTGACCGGCCCGACCGGTAGCGGCAAGACCACCACCCTCTACAGCGCCCTGACCAGCATCAACTCGCCGGACAAGAACATCATCACCATCGAGGACCCCATCGAATACCAGCTCCCCGGGGTCGGGCAGATCCAGGTGAACCCGAAGATCGATCTCACCTTCGCCAACGGCCTCCGCTCCATCCTCCGCCAGGACCCGGACATCATCATGGTCGGAGAGATCCGCGACACCGAGACCGCCGAGATCGCCATGCAGGCCAGCCTCACCGGCCACCTGGTCCTCTCCACCCTGCACACCAACGACGCCGCCACCGCCATCACCCGCCTGGTGGACATGGGGATCGAACCGTTCATGGTCGCCTCCACACTCTCGGCAGTCCTTGCCCAGCGACTGGTGAGGACCATCTGCCCACACTGCCGGGAGGAGTACCGCCCGGAGCGGGAGATTGCCGGCATAGAGCTACCGGAGCGCCTCTACCGCGGCCGGGGGTGTGAGCGCTGCTTCCACCTGGGGAGCCTGGGGAGGATCGGCATCTACGAGATGCTCCCCATGGACAGCCAGCTCTGCTCCATGGTGATCCGCCGTGCCTCCACGGCCGAGATCAAGGAGTACGCCATCTCCCGCGGCATGCGCACCCTGCGGGATGACGGCCTGGCCAAGGCCGCACGGGGGATCACCACCATTGAAGAGGTCCTCCGCGTGACCCAGGACGACTATGCCGACATTTCGCTATAAGGGTTACCGGCAGGACGGCCGGGAGGTGAGCGGCCAGATCGCCGCCGACAACCAGCGCGACGCCCTCGCCCGTCTCAAGGGGGAAGGGATCAGGGCCAGCGAGATCGGCGCCGAATCAGGAGCCGCTCCGTCCACCGGTCGGTGGATGCTGCGCAGGGGGATCAAACCCGGCGACCTCGCCCTCATGACCCGCCGCCTGGCGACCCTGATCGGCGCGGCCATGCCGGTCTACGAAGCGATCACCACCCTCATGAACCAGGAGAGGGAGGGGGAGCTGCGCAGCGTCCTCTCCAGGGTAAGGGACAGGCTGGCAGAAGGCTCCGGTCTGGCCACGGCCCTCAGCCAGGAGGGTAGCCTCTTCGGCGAAAGCTACATAAGCATGGTTGCCGCCGGCGAGGCGAGTGGCGCACTGGACCTGGTGCTGGAGCGGCTGGCCTGTTTCATGGAGGAGCAGGAGGCGATCCGCTCCCGGGTGACCACGGCCCTCGCCTACCCCCTGCTGATGATCGTCGTCGGCTGCGGGGTGATGCTCTTCCTCCTCGGCTTCGTCATCCCCAAGATCACCGTGGTCTTCGCCGACAACAGGGCGACCCTCCCCCTGATAACGCTTGTCCTCATCAAGGTCAGCACCCTGGTGCGCAAGGGGTGGTGGCTGATGCTGCTCCTGGCTGCGGGTGGCATCATCCTCTACCGCCGGCTGTCGCATAAGGAGAGCTTCATCCTGAGGCGCGACAGGCTGCTGCTGCGTCTACCCGGCCTGGGACCGCTCCTGCAGAAGCTGGTGCTCTCCCGCTTCGCCAGGGTCCTCGGCCTCCTCCTAGGCAGCGGGGTGCCGGTTATAAGGGCCATGGAGATCACTTCCCAGGCCGTGGTCAGCCGCCCCTACCGGCTCTCCCTGGCCGAGGCCAGAAGCGACCTGATCGAGGGGGGGAGGCTCTCTACCACTCTCTCCAGAAGCCCCCTCTTCCCGCCGCTCATGGTGCAGATGATCGGCATCGGCGAGCAGAGCGGCACCCTGGAGGAGATGCTGGAAAAGGCGGGGAGCGCCTACGAAGTCGAGTTCAACAGCGCCACCACCCGCTTCATGTCCCTACTGGAGCCGCTCCTGGTGCTGGGAATGGGGCTGGCGGTCGGCTTTGTGGTGGTGGCGGTGCTGCTCCCCATCTTCGAGCTGAACCAGCTGGTCAAATGATCCAGGGCGTCAGGCGCAGACTTCCCGAGTGCGTGAATCTGCTCTTCTAAGCTGCCGAATCCGGAATAATCCCAAACCACTCGTAAAGGAGTCATATCAAAATGCACTTACGCGACAAGCGCGGCTTCACCCTCATCGAAATCATGGTCGTCATAGTCATCCTCGCCCTGCTAGCGGCCCTGGTGGGACCGAAGATCATCGGCAGGAGCGACGATGCCAAGGTCACCGATGCCAAGGTGCAGATCAGGAACCTGGAGACCGCTCTCAAGCTCTACAAGCTTGACAACTCCGTCTTCCCCGCCACGGAGCAGGGGCTGGCCGCCCTGGTTAGCAAGCCGACCAGCGGTGTGGTGCCGAAGAACTACAAGGCAGAAGGTTACCTGGAGAGCAGGAAGGTCCCCCAGGACCCGTGGGGTAACGACTTCGTCTACATCTCCCCGGGAGCCAGCGGTGACTACGACCTCTGCTCCATGGGCGCGGACAGCGTCAAGGGGGGCGAAGGGAAGGCGGCGGATATCTGCAGCGGCAACATCCAGTGACAAAAGAGAGACAGGTACGAGGCACGGGGTTCGAGGATCGGGGAAAAACGATCGGTGGAATCCCCGCGCCTCTCGCCTCGCACCTCGCACCTCGAACCTCGAACCTCGTTTTCCGCTCCTCGGGGTTCACCCTGCTGGAGCTTCTGGTGGTGCTCGTCATCCTCTCCTTTGCCGCTGCCCTAGTGGCACCGAGGCTGCCGCTGGCAAGGGATATGGAGCTGAAGAGCTCGGCGCGGCGCCTGGCCGCCTCAATCCGCTACCTTGAGGAGAGGGCAGTGAGCAGCAAGAGCCCATATCGTCTCCGCCTGGACATCTCCGCCGGCAGCGTGCGCATAACCCGCCCGATGCCAGGGGGGGAGGAGCTTCCTCCCTGCGACGAGCTTCTCTCCAGGGAGATCCTGGGAGACGGCATTGCCATCGCTGACGTGACAACGGCCAGGCTCGGCAAGCTGAGCGAGGGGAAGGTGATCGTCGACATCGGCGGAGCAGGTCTCACCGCCCCCCTGACCATCCACCTGCAAAACGAAGGGGGCCAAGCATTCACCGTGGCCGCCCTTCCCGGGGGGGGTAAGGTAAAGGTAATGGCCGGCTACGGGGAGGTGACGCTGTGAAGGGGTTCACCCTGCTGGAAGTGCTGATTGCCATGGCGATCATGGCCGGGGTGATCATGACTTCCATCGCCTCCTTCAACTATCACCTGGGGATAGTCATCAGGGACAAGGAGGAGACGGCAGCCACGTTACTTGCACGGGGGAAGATGGACGATCCAGAATTCCTGCGCCTCCCAGCCGGCAAGGGGAACTTCGCCCCCCAGCGCCCGGACATCGGCTGGGAAAAGAGCTACCTCCCCACCGACCTTCCGGGGGTGACGAAATTGATCCTGACGGTTAGCTGGGAAAAGGAGAGGAGAAAGCTGACCCTTGTCCGCTACGTTGCCAAAACCTGAGCGCCTCCGGCAGCAGGGGTTCACCCTACTAGAACTCCTCCTGGCCCTGACCCTCCTCGCGCTGCTGACCTCCACCCTCTATTTCAGCTACTTCACCCTGTTCAGGGGGCGGGAATCCTCCCTTGCGGCGATGGACTCCCGCCGGGAGCTGCGTGGCACCATGGATCAACTCCGCCGGGAGCTTAGCTCGGTTCTCTACCGCAGGGGTGACAAGCGCCTCCATTTCGTGGTTGAAGACCGGGATCTGTTCGGCAAGCCCGCCTCCTCGCTCTCCTTCACGGCTGTCGCCCCCCCCGAGGCGGGGGGGATGGCCGTATCTGACCAGGTGGAGCTGCGTTACGCCATCGTCGAGCAGTCCGGACGGATGGTTCTCAGCCGGCAGGCAAAGGATATCCACGCCCCGGGCGACCCCCTGCGTTACCCGCAGATCGAACGGGTAGAGGGGTTTCTCGTGGAGTGCCTCAGCGGCAACAAGTGGGTGAGGAGCTGGGGCACTGCCATCAACATGAACCTCCCCGGCGCGGTGCGGGTCACCATCAGGATTCTCGAAGACGACAAGCCTGCGGAGTACTCAGTCATCGCCACCCCGAGGATCAACCTGCCATGAGGGGAGAGAGGGGATTTGCCCTGGTTGCGACCCTGCTGGTAACCGCCCTGATGGTTGCCCTGGTGGTCGAGTTCATCAGCGAAGTCTATGTGGATACCAGCGGCAGACAGGGGTATGTGGACGGCCAGCGTGCCTCCCTCCTGGCCGAATCCGGTGTCGAGGGGGCGATCCGGGTACTGCAGCTCTCCCTGTCAACCCAGAGCGACTTCACCTCCCTGGGAGACCAGTGGGCAAAGCCCCTGGATTTTCCCGACGAGAGCGGTGATTTGCGTGTCAGCATCGAGGAGGAGAACGGCAAGATCAACCTGAACTATGTCGCCGGCCCTAGCGGCGAGCTGAACCCGACCTACGCCGAGGCGACAGCCAGGCTGTTCAGGACCCTTGCCCTGCCGGCGGACGATCTGCTCGACTCCCTGGCGGACTGGATCGACAGCAACGAGCTCCCCAAGCCGGGTGGGGGGGAGGACTCATACTACCTCTCCCGCAAGCCCCCTTACGGGGCCAGCAATGCTCCCCTCATCACCCTTGAGGAGCTCCTTCTGGTAAAGGGGTTCAGCGGCAACGCCTTCTCGGCGATCGCCCCCTTCGTCACCGTCCATGCCGATTTCGCCGAGGGGGCGTTCGTGAACATCAACACCGCGCCGAAGGAGGTGCTCCTTGCCCTGGACGAGAAGATGACCCCGAGCCTGGCGGAGCGGATCATCGACTATCGCAAGTCGACCCCCTTCAAGACAAGGGGGGAGCTATCCAGGATTGCCGGCATGGAGACAATCGTTGCCAGCATCAGGATGCCACTCCGCACCAGGGGGAGCATCTTTCGTATCCGCTCCGAAGGACGAGTCAACGGCACCAGCCGCATCATCGAGATGGTGACCAACCTGAGCGTCACCTCCACCCCCCGGACGATATACTGGCGGGAGTACTGATTTCATAGCCGGACCAGGCGCTGCGCATCGGCCAATAACCAGCGAGGAAATATGTTCATAACCGTTATCCAGCTCTCCGCCGAGGAGACGATCATTGCCCGCTTCAAAAGACAGAGATCCCAGCTTCTCTTCCAGGAAGGGACGCGTCACCCGCTTCAGGACGGTGACCTGGAGGAGTTGCTCGCTCCATGGAGGGCAAAGTCAACGGGGGACAGGATCATTCTCTCCCTGCAGCCGACCGAGTTCAGCTTGCGGGAGATCGACCTCCCCATAGCAGAGCGGAAGAAGGCAAGGGAGATTATCCCCCTGGAGCTGAAGGGGGAGACGGCTCTGGACGGCGAGGAGGTTGTCTACGAGGCGCTCCCTCTGCAGACGCCAATCTGCGCCGCCATCTGGAGCGGTATAAAGCGGCTGGAGCCACTCATCGGCCGCCTGGCCGAAGTCGGCCTTGACCCGGAGGTTGTGACCTCCCCCATGTTCACCTGGCATCACCTTCTCCAGGAAGGGGAGAGTGGAGATCTGGCGATTACCGACGGAGAGGCGGTCGCCATCTACCGGGGGGGAAAGCCGGTTTACCTCCGCCCGCTCCCCCGGGGGGGAGAGACGCCTCTCGCCACCACCCTCGCCGCCCTGGAGCTGTCAAAGGGGATCACCGTGGAGCAGATCTTCTCCATCGGAACCGGCGAGGTTTCAGCGGAGTCCGCCCCACTGCCGATCACCCCGTCACTGGCCGGCTGTTTCCCCGGAGATCCATCTGCCACCAGGGATCTTGCTTCGGCCTACTCCGCGGCAGCCGATCTGGCTGGCGGCGATCCTGTCAACTTTCGCCGCGGCCCTCTCAGCTACGTGCGGCGCAGAATCGAGCTGCAGCGCAAACTGAGGCTGACCTGGGGACTGGCGGCCGGGCTCATCATCCTCATCTTTGCCGAGGCAGGGGTACGCTACTACCTGCTGCAGCGGGATCTGAAATCGGTGGAATCATCCATCGCCAGGATCTACCGCCAGGCTTTCCCCAAGAGGAGCAAGGCGGTAGACGAAATTGCGGAGATGAAGGCTGAGATAAGGCGTCTCGGTTCAGCCTCCTCCCAGGTCACCCTCGTCTCCATAAAGAGGCTGGCCGAAGCCAAGGGTGAGGACATAAGCGAAATATACGAAGTGGAGGTTGAAGGAGCCGGGGTAAGCGGCAAGGGGATTGCCCGCTCTGTCCAGGCGGTGAACGACTTCAAGGCCAGGTGCACCCCGCTGTTCGGCGCTTTCGACGTCAATGAGCTGAAGAGCCGGCCGGACGGCTCCACGGGTTTCTCCTTCAGGGGCGGGGTAAAGGGGGGTGGCAATTGAAAATCAAGGAACTCTACGACGAGCTGGAGCCGCATGCTCGCAGAACCCTGGCGATAACCGCCATCTCCCTGCTGATACTTGCCCTCTGCTACTCCCTGCTGCAGGAGCGGATCGGCAAGCTGCGCAAGAGGCTTTTGAGCAGGGAGAAAACCGTGCAGGAGCTGATGATCCTGGAGCACCAGTTCAGGAGTGCCAACAGCGAGTCCCTGAGGCTGGGGAATCGCCTGGCAACTGTCAAGGCCGACGACTCCCTCGCCAAGGTTGTGGAAGAGACCGGCATCAGGGGGAAGAGCAGCCAGGTAAAGCCGCTCAAGGGGGAGGAGCGCCAGGGGATGGTTGAGGACGCGGCGGAGATACGTATCGAGGGGCTTTCTGCCAACGAGGCAGTAAATCTCCTCTACCGCCTGGAGAAGGGGAGCCGGCCGGTGGTGATCAAGAAGGCCAGCCTGAAGACGCGCTACGATGATCCATCAAGGATTGATCTGACCCTCACCGCTTCAGTGCTCAAGCCCCTCCCTCAGGAGAAGCAATGAATTGGAGATGGCTCATCCGTGCAGGGGGGTACCTTCTCTCTGCCCTGCTGCTGTTCGTCATCCTGACAATACTCTTCATTCCGGGCCAGGCCTTGCTTGATCTGGGCAACCGGGCCATCGCCCCCCAGGGTTTGGCGGTTACGGCCGGGAGCTTCGGCAAGGCATTTCCCATCGGTATCAGCGGTAGGGGATGGGTGCTCTCTTCAGCGAAGGGGGAGCTGCTCAAACTGGATAGTGGAAGCGTCAGGCTGAGAATTCTCCCCCTGCTGACGGGCAAGGTCTCCTTTGCCATCAACGCCGTAAGCGGCTCAGGCAGGTTGAGCGCTCTGGCCTCATCCTCTGCAGGGGGCTCCCTGACCGTCGAAATGAGCGGGCTGAACCTGGAGCAGATTCCGTTTTTCGCTAGCGTTACCGGGATGAAGGCACAGGGGGTGGTCAACTGCCGCGCCGAGATCGGCTCCATCGCCAAGAAGGCTTCCGGTTACGTGCAGGTCGATGCCAGGGGGGTCGATCTGGCGGGGATCAGGATGGGGGAGACCCCCCTGCCCGATGCCAGATACCAGACGGTACAGATGATGCTCCGCCTGAAGAGCGGCGCAGCGGCCATAGAAAGCTTCACCCTGGATGGGGAGGGGCTCTATGTCAGACTAAAAGGGGATATCCATGCAAGTGAAACGCTGCAGTCAGCACCCCTTGATATGATCATGG
Organism: uncultured Geobacter sp.; assembly: GCA_937871715.1. GTDB lineage: Bacteria > Desulfobacterota > Desulfuromonadia > Geobacterales > DSM-12255 > CALMBF01. The sequence continues at coordinate 25,822 of CALMOE010000298.1, forward strand.
AACTGATGCCCAAGCCGGAATTCATGGAGAAGCAGAAGTTCATCTTCCTCCTGCTCAGCAAATATCTCGACACCCCCGGACACTACCAGATCCCCATCAAGGGAATACTGGGCAAGCCCCTCATGCAGTAGGAAAAGAGGGTAAAAAAAGAGCGCCGTGATGCACACCGGCGCTCCCCTTTACACCTTATAACCTAATCATCAAGCCTGCGGCTCACCCTTGCCGGGACGGCGATACTCCACCACCAGATCCCTCTTCTGCCTCGGCGCCCCCCACTTCTTGCGCCGGTCGTTGGCTGGCTTCTCTTCCCGTCCGCGGCCAAACTCCCTCTTCTTCCCGGCGGAGCCGGGAGCAGCCGGGCCTCCTGTCCTGCGCTGAGCTCCAGGCCTACCACCTCCTCCGGAGGGGAGGGTTGGGAGTTCCCGCTTCGGCTCCAGACCCTCGATCACCTGGCGTGGCAACTTCTGGCCGATGTAGCGCTCTATCCGCTGCAGATAGCTGAGCTCATTGAGGGAGACGAAGGAGATGGCCGTGCCGCTTGCCCCGGCCCGGCCGGTGCGGCCGATGCGATGTACGTAGTCTTCGGCAAAGCGGGGCAGATCGAAGTTGATCACATGGCTGATGCCGTTTACGTCCAGGCCGCGGGCGGCAACGTCGGTGGCCACCAACAGCTTCACCTTGCCGCGGCGCAGGTTGACGATGGTCCGGTTACGTGCACCCTGGCTCATATCTCCGTGCAGTGCAGCCGCAGAGTGCCCCTGCTGGACGAGCTCATTGGCGAGGATGTCAGCATCCCGCTTGGTGGCGGAGAAGATGATGGCCCTGGAGAGGCTCCCGTCGGAGACGAGGTGCTTCAGGAGACGGTTTTTGTGCTGCATGTCGTCTGCAACATGCAGCCTCTGCTCGATACTCTCGTGGGTAATCTTCTTGCCGGCGATCTCGATCCGCTGCGGCTCCCTAAGCATGCTCCCTGCCAGCCTGGCCATGGCTTTATCCATGGTGGCGGTGAACATAAGGGTCTGCCTGCCGCAAGGGGTAGCTGCGGCGATCTTGTCCATATCCTCGCTGAACCCCATGTCCAGCATCCTGTCAGCCTCGTCGATTATCAGCATCTCCACCCTACCGAGGTTGAGGCGGCCGTTCTCCAGGTGATCAACGAGTCTCCCCGGGGTGGCGACGATCAGGTCCACCGGCTGGGAGAGGAGACGCAGCTGCTCCCGGTAGGCCATCCCCCCGAGGATCGCACCGCTGCGCACCCTGGTGAACTTGCCGTAGCTGCGCACGGCATCGCTCACCTGGTTGGCCAGTTCACGGGTGGGGGTGAGAACGAGCACGCGCGGGCCGCGGCCTGGTGACTTCGCCGGGGAAGCCAGCAGATTCAGTGCCGGCAGGACGAAGCCTGCCGTCTTGCCCGTGCCTGTCTGGGCAATACCGATAAGATCCCGCCCTTCCATGGCCGCAGGTATGGCCTGGGCCTGAATCGGGGTTGGGTTCTGGTAGCCGCAAGAACGCACTGCCTTGAGAATAGGTGGGAGAAGCTGCAAATCATCGAATGTCATCTTATTTCCTTTAGTCGCAAGATCGGCCAGCTGCCGCAGCAATTGAGCCCGGCAAATGATACGCACAGCCGCAGGTCGGACCTCTTGCATTAGTCCTAGAGAAGGCTGGCGCGTATGGACGGATTGGCATTGTCACCAACCGAGATTGCAACTGCTGTATCAGGGGATACTGAAAGGCAGGAGGGGGTCAGTCAGTGATGATCCGGGAAAATGACTCTTTCCGGGATATTTTTTTATGTAATGCAGAAATGTTTAAGCAAATGGCTGAGCCCGGCAGTTCGCGAAGGGCTGCCGGGCGTCATCCTAACTCCTGGGAACAGCGGATAAATCAGGTCAAGGAGTAACTACTTGACAGCGGCATCCTCCATGATGGAGTCGTAAAAATAGCCGCCGCCGAAATCGACGTCAATGTGGAAAGTTCCGCTGGCAGTGACGATGTCACCCACATTCGGGGAGTCGCTGGTGGTGACCACCAGTTTGCTGCCGGCCTTGCCGCTGCCGTCGGCTATGTGGATCCAGTTCTTCCCCATTATGCCTATGGAAGCCTTGATTACCTGGCCGCGAACGACTATTTTCCGATCCTTCAGGCTCGCCCTCTGCTGCAGAACCTCTGCGATGCTGTAGGAGTTCTCCCCGGGAGCCTTGTCGACCTTGAGCCCCTCCACCACCTTGGCGCCACCCTTGTTACCCGGGGCGGGGACGCTCATGTCCACCCCCTTGTGGGCGCTCTCCTTGCGCTGCTTGTTGAAATTCTCCGTGGGACCGTTGGAGAAGATTATCTGCTCGAACTTCCTCCCCAGGGGCTTGCTGGTAAATTCACCCATGTCAACCCCACCCTGCAACTCAACCTCGTCACCGGCCTTGATGTAAAGCTCGGGGATAGCGACCCACTGCTTCTTTCCACCCTTCTCCAGAAGGAGATAGGTGTAGCCGCTGCTGTTGAGCGACTCCACCACCTTGCCGGTGATCGGCGGGAGTTCGTCCGGCCCCTTGATCCCCATGTCGGCAGCCATCTCCGGCATGGCGAACGCCGCGGTGCAGATCATGGTTGAGACAAAAAAAGACGCGATGGCTACTCTTTTTTTCATTTTCCTCTCCTCTCGGCACAGCGTAGCGTATTCAGGGCAAAGCAAAAAAGGCCCGGGTTTCCCAGGGCCTTTTTTGTATTCGATTGGCGTCCCCTGCCGGATTTGAACCGGCGTCGCCGCCGTGAAAGGGCGGTGTCCTGGGCCGGGCTAGACGAAGGGGACAGAAAGTTTATATGGTGAGCCGCGTTGGGATCGAACCAACGACCACCTGATTAAAAGTCAGGTGCTCTACCTACTGAGCTAGCGGCTCGTTGCTGCAAGAACAACTTTATAACAGAGCTGACGGCGCAGGTCAACTCTTTTTTCATTTTTATTTTCCGAACGGATTTTTCAGGGAAATGGTCTCATCCCTGCGTGGCCCCACGGAGACCATGACAACCGGGCACTCCATCAGCTCTTCCAGACGACGGATATAGTTGCGCGCGTTCTGCGGCAGATCCTCGAAGCTGCGGATATTGCTGATCGGAGTCTTCCAGCCGGGCATCTCCTCGTACACCGGCTCACAGGCCGCGAAAACATCGAGGGTTGCCGGGATCTCGTTGATGACTGTGCCGTTGTAGCGGTAGCCGGTACAGATCCTGATGGAGTCGAAGTCATCCAGCACGTCCAGCTTGGTTACCGCCACGCCGGTCAGGCCGTTGACTCGGACTGCGTAGCGGAGCACAACGGCATCGAACCAGCCGCAGCGCCGGGGCCTGCCGGTGGTGGAACCAAACTCGTTGCCTGCCTGGCGCATCTTCTCCCCGTCGGCATCGAGAAGCTCGGTCGGGAAGGGGCCGCTGCCAACTCGCGTTACGTAGGCCTTGGAGATGCCGATGACCTCGTCGATGGCCCGGGGGCTGATCCCAGTGCCGGTACATGCCCCGCCGGCGCAGGTGGACGACGAGGTAACGAACGGGTAGGTGCCGTGGTCGATGTCAAGCAGCGTCCCCTGGGCACCCTCGAAGAGGATGTTGCGCCCGGCCTTGACCTCCCTGTGCAGCATGAGGCTGGTGTCGGCCACGTACTTGCGCAGGATGTCGGCGTAGCCGCAGTACTCATCATAAATCTCATCAAAGGTGAACGGCTTGTCGCCGAGAAACTGCTCCAGGAGAAAATTCTTCTCCTCCAGGGCCTCGCTCAGCTTGCGGGCGAAAATATCCCGGTCGAGGAGGTCGCATAGCCTGATGCCGCGGCGGCCGATCTTATCCTCATAGGCCGGGCCGATCCCCCGGCCGGTAGTGCCGATCTTCCTATCGCCGCTCTTCGCCTCCCTGGCAAGGTCAACCCTCTTGTGGTAGGGCATGATCACATGCAGAGCCTCGCTGAGACAGAGGACCGAATCATCCTCCATCTTCCCCTTGGCCTTCAGGTTGGTGATCTCCCTGATGAACACCTCGGGATCGAGCACCACGCCGTTGCCGATGATGCAGCGCTTCCCCTTGTGCAGTATCCCAGACGGGATGAGGTGCAGGACGACCTTCTCCTCCCCAACGACCAGAGTGTGACCGGCGTTGTTCCCCCCCTGGTAGCGAACAACGTTGTCCGCATGCTCTGTATAAATATCTACAACCTTGCCTTTACCCTCGTCGCCCCACTGGGCGCCGATGACGACTACGTTAGCCATGGCAATCTCCTTGTTATGCTTCCGTCATTATGCAATCTATTTCACAGCCAGCCGTGGCTGCGCAAAACCCTAGCCGAGCAGATCCCTGCCGTTGCCGGCGAGAATCTCCTCCTTGCTCACATACCTGCGTGTCCCGTCCGCAACCTTCAGCAGGCAGACCTCATCCCTTGCGCCGCAATCCGGAGCGATGATCATGACCTGCAAGATGTTCATCCGCCTGGCATACTCCAGGGAGTCCTCCAGATCGCGGCGGATTATGTCCCTTGCAACGGAGATCCCCTGCCGCCGCAGCCCGGTGGCTATTGCCAGGGCATCGCGGCGGTCTTCCTGCTGGTTGAAGATCAGCAGGTCCATCCTCTTGCTGGCCTCCACCTCGGGCCGGCTCTCCAGCCCCTGCAGCAGACTTAGGACGTTGAATGCAAAACCCGTCGCCGGCTTGGCAGCCCCATAGCGTGCCATCAGCCCGTCATACCTGCCGCCGCCACAGACCGGCTCACCGATTCCAGGCACGAACCCTTCGAAGGTCAGGCCGGTATGGTAGGCAAGCCCCCTGATCTCCCCCAGGTCGACAGTAAGTTGCTCGCTGATGCCGTGGATGGCCAGGATGTCGATTACCTCGGAGAGGTTTTCCAGGGCCCGTTGCGAACGATCGTTGCGCACCATCCTGCCGGCGAGGTCGAGTATCTCCGTGCCGCCGAACAGCCTGGGGAGGGCAGCGATCTCCTCCTTGAGTTGGTCGCTCAGCGCCGCCCCCTCCAGAATCAGCCGCACTGCGGATGAGTCCTTGCGGGCAATCGCCTCCTGCAGCAACCGGGAGGTACCGGCTTCCAGCCCTGCCGAGGCCATGATCCCCTTGAAGAAATCAACCTGGCCGAGATCTACCTTGAACCCCTCGATCCCCAGCTTCTGCAGCACCTCAACCGCCATGGCGATCATCTCGGCATCGGCCTCTGGGGAGTCCAGGCCGATCAGCTCCACACCGGCCTGGAAGAGTTCGCGGCTCCGGCCGGACTGGGACTCCACATGGCGCAGCACCCTGCCGGTATAGAAAAGCCGGTGCGGCAGGGGGAAGCCGGACATCCTCATCCCCTCGACCCTGGCAACCTGTGGGGTTATGTCCGGCGGGATCGCCAGGAGCCTGGCGCTCTGCCTGTCCTCGAAGCGGAAAGCCCGGCGGCGCAGCTCGTCATCCATCCCCAGGGAGAGGCTATCCTCGTACTCCAGCATCGGCGTGATTATCCGCCTGAAACCCCAGAGCTCGAAGACCCTGCATATCTTCCCCTCGATGTAGCCGATCTTGTCGGCCTGCTCGGGGAGGAAGTCGGTCACCCCCTTGGGGATGGAATTTTCCTTGGAGTTTTCCGCCTTAAATATCATCGCCTTAACCTGTCAACCCAATGCAAAACGCCGAAAATCCTAACAGTATAGCCTGTGCATGTCAATGGAAAAGGGGCTCGCTAACGGAGCCCCTTTTCCGCTCAATCCCTTGACCGCAAAAGCTGTGACAATAATGTCGCAGCAGTATTTACTGTTACCGGGAGCCTACTCCACCCTCTTCACCGCAATGGCGCTGGCCCCCTTCTCACCTAACCCCTCCTTCTTCACAACCTCCAGGAGGATGAGCTCCCTGCTCTCCTGGTCATAGGCGTAGTCTGCCAGGTAGTTCTGGCTGACCTTGGTGTGCCACAACTCCTCCAGGGCGGCGCCGTTCCAGGCAAAGGCATAGACCGAGCTCTTGTTGAAGGACCTGCTGTTACCCATGACGAAGGAGCCCTCGTTCCTCGGCACGATCACCTCCCCCGAGGCTGTCACGGTGAGGCGCTGCTCGATGAACCTCTTGCGGTACTGGCTGCCGGTGACCCTCATGTTCTGGGAATCCTCCCGGTGGAAATAGGTTTCCGAGCCGCCGAACTTGTCACTCCCCCGCCAGAGATTCTCCCCCTTGCGGTCATACACCAGGAGATAGCCGTCGGGATGGAGTACGACGAAGAGCTCCCCCCCCCCTTTGGCCGGGATGATGTTGGTGTTGAACAGGTTGGCAAAACGGGGGAGCCTGACCGGATTCACGATGGTGAAGCCGCTACCCTTCTTGGCAACCTCGTACAGGTCGCCGAAGAAATCTTCGTCCCTCCCCATCTGCTGGGCCAGTACCTTGCGCTCCGCCCCCTTGATGGTAATGGCGCGGAAGTAGTAGGGGAGATCGGAGGCTATCTTCCTAAGCCCCCCCTTTTCCACCAGGTAGACCCTGGAGGATAGCTCGCTGCCGCGCAAGGCGGTGACGTAGAGCTCTGCCGTGCCGTCGCTGTCCAGGTCGGCGCTGTCGATGCCTATTATGTTCTCGTCCTCACCGAACCCCTTCTCAGCAGCCAGGAGCCGCAGCTCCTTCCCCTGGAGGTAGAGCCTGATCTCCTTCTGGTCGGCTACCACAATCTCCCTCTGCTCGGCGTCGATCCTGCGGATGAGCGCCATGCCGAGCAGGTCACCCTCGAGCCTCTGGCCGATCATGCCGCTCCCCTCGGCCCTGACGCTCCTCTCGGCCCTGATGATGTCTCCCTCGGCATTTTTTGCCGCCGCCGGCTCCGGCCGGATCACTTCACCCTTGCTCTCCTGCACGCCCCGTACGGCTACAGCCGCCCCACTGGCCTCACCACCCTTGGCGGCGTACTTGCCTATCTCCTGAAGGAGCTTCTGCGCCAGGCGTCCCATGGCAGGGATGGTGTCGTCTGCCGACTCCCCCTGCTCGAAGGCGCGGGCAACAACCTTTCCGGAAGAAGAGACCCTGGCATCAAGACTGAAGACCTTGCCGAAGAGTATGTATGTCCCGGCCACATCCAGGTCTGCCTTTTCGCCTGCATCCACCACCTGCAGCTCCCCCCCCTCCAGTCGGGAGGCGAGCAGCGCCTGCAGGGAGCCACGCAGCTCATCCCTGTTGGCAGCACCGGTCACCTTGAACTCAGCCAGGCGAACCCTCAAGGGGGCTGCATAAAGAGAACTAACCGGTGCCAACAGAAAGACCGCAACCGCCATAAGCTTGAGAATACGCTTCACCCCATGCTCCTTTTCAACCAGTTTTTTACCTCCCCCATTCATACCCTGCATGGGAAAGAGTGTCAAACAATAAGGGCGGGCCGATCGGCCCGCCCTTATTGATGCTGCAGCAGCTGATGCTTTGCTTAGAATGCGTAGTCGATCCTGACGAATGCTGCGTAGGGGTCGGCCGCATCGGAAGCACCGCCGGGAATCCGCTCGGAAGCAGTAGTTGAGTTCATCCCCTTGCCGAGGAAGGCATGGGCGTAGTTGATGCTGGCGCTCATGTTGTCGTAGAGCTTGTAGCCGACGGTGGCGTTGACCTCGGTGCCGATCGCGCCATCCTCGTTGCCCCGCTCTTCGGCGGTCTGGGCGTAGCCGGCATTGGCTGCGTAGAAGACCTTGCCGGCGCTCCCCTCGTAGCCGGCGAAGAAGCCCATCAGGCCGCGGCCACCCTTGGTCAGGTCGTTGGTGCCAATGGAGGCGGAGGTGTTGATGCAAGCGCCGTTCCTGATGAGGAGCCAAGTATTGGCGGCGTTGAAGTAGCTGGTAGTGCCGTTGCTGGCGAGGGACTGCCACCCCTCCTGCTTGTGGTTGGCAGCAGGTGCGGTGTCGTCACCGGATAGGTAGAGGGCGGCGAGGTTGACGTTGCCCGGGCCGGCCTTGATCTTGGCGGTCACTGCACCCGCATAGGCAGAGAGCTCCTGATTTGTAGCATCCTTGTAGTCGCCGAACTGGTAGGCGGCGAAGGCGTTGAGGGCGGCGGGGCCCACCTTGGCGGATGCGTTCAGGCCGAAGGTGTGTACCTTCTCGGCGTTGGGCAGGGCTGCGTCGGCAACAGTCGAATTGCCGGTCCTGCCATCGTTCCCCATATAGATGTAGTTGGCGCCTACTGTCACATCCTTGTTGACGGCGAACTTGACATCGGCTGTGATCAGGTCGGTGGTCAGCTTGCCGATCGGGTAGGCGAGGTTCTTGTCCTCATTAACACGGAACCACCCCACGCTAGGGGTGAATGCACCGAACTTGCCCGTGGCGTAGGCTCCGGCACCATCGAAGTTGCCGAAGGTCCCCATGTAGGCGTCGGCGTAGGGCTGCACGCCGAGCTTGACGTTGACAGGAGCAGAGGGGATGTTGAAGTCGAGGTAGACATTCTTGGTCTCGAGGGTCACACCGTCGGCATCCAGTGAACCGGAGTCGGTGGTATTGGTGTACTTGCCGCCATTCTGGCCACCGAAGAGGCTGTCGAGCTCGAAGTGTGTGACCAGCTTCAGGTCGTCACTGGCCTTGGCAATGTACTGCAGGCGGGCGCGCTGCTCCATGTAGGAGTTTGTCCTGTCCTGGCCATCGGTCTTGAGGTTGAAGGTACCGCCACCGGTATGGGCGTTGCTCACGTAGCCGTAGGCCCGGTACATGCCGTGGAACTCGTTCTCCAAAGCCAGTGCGGGGACAGCTGCTGCTGCGGAGAGAGCAACTGCTCCCAGTACGACAAGGTTCTTCTTCATTGATGCCTCCTTTATGGTTGATGTAAATTCTGGATTCAAGGTCTGTGCTGCCAGGGACTACGCCGTCACCACCACCTCTCCAGTAAATTTGCCACCCAAAGATCATTAAAAACAAAACCCTGTCAACCTACTCCCAGGGGGAGAAGGCCGGCAGGGCCATTTAGTGCATTATGTCATCCATCTGGATCTTAACATTGACACCTTCTGAATAAATTAAGCTAAAAAATACCTTCCGAAAAAGCCATTGTCAAGCTTCTAATTTAAAAAAACAAATTCAGCAGATCCCCGCCCCCCGCCGGGAGTGGCGGCAAACGGGCTGTTCTAAAAACCTGGGTGCATATTACTAATTTTCAAACCAAAGTCAAGGATATTTTCAAACATCGTTACACTGTCGCCCTTGCCCGCAACACGATCACGAAGCCAGCCAAACTGCCAGCCCTTGGCAACCGTGCACTCGGACGAGACAAACGGCCTGTTGGCAATACCGGCGAGCCCCGCCCTCAGCTTTCAGTGGCCGCCTTGGCATAGCTCGGTCAGCACCCCGTTGCTGCTCTTGGGGTGGACGAAGGCGATCTTCGTCCCATGGGCGCCGCTGCGCGGCTTGTCGTCGATCATCCTCGCCCCGGCGGCAACCAGGGAGGCGATGGCCCCCTCGATGTCATCCACCTCGTAGGCTATGTGGTGAATACCCTGGCCGTTCTTCTCCAGGAACTTGGCCACCGGGCTGTCAGGGGAGGTCGGTTCGAGAAGCTCGATCTTCGACTCGCCGATGCCGAGCATGGCCACACGCACCTTCTGCTCCGCCACCTCCTCAACCCCGGCAAAGGGCATGGCGAGGATGTCGCGGTAGAACGGCAGACTATCCTCCAATGATTGCACCGCTATGCCGATATGGTTAATTTTCTGCAACATGTCTCTTCCTTTCTAGAAAAAAAGGGGGGCATTCGCCCCCCTCATAATTTAGAGCACCACCGTTTCACGATGCACGCCGAACACATCCCTGAGGACGTTGGCGATCTCCCCGAGGGTCGCGTAGGTCTTGACCGCGGCGAGGATGTGGGGCATGAGGTTTTCGCTCCCCTTGGCAGCCTCTTCCAGCCTGGCCAGGGAGCCCTTGACCGCGGCAGGGTCACGCCTCTCCCTCATGGACTTGAGGGACCCCTTCTGGGCGATCTCCACCTCCTCCTTGATCTTCAGCAGCTCAGGAGCCGGCTCGTTCTCCACGGTGAACCTGTTCACCCCGACGATGATCAGGTCGTCAGTCTCGATGGAGCGCTGGTAGGCATAGGCGGAATCCTGGATCTCCTTCTGCTGGAAGCCGCGGGAGATCGCTTCCACAGCCCCGCCGAGGCTGTCGATCTTGTCGATATACTCCTGGGCAGCCTTCTCGATCTGGTCGGTCATGGACTCCACCAGGAAGGAGCCGGCCAGGGGATCGATGGAGTCGGCCACCCCCGATTCGTAGGCAATGACCTGCTGGGTGCGGAGGGCGATGCGCACCGAATCCTCCGTGGGGAGGGCCAGGGCCTCGTCACGGGAGTTGGTGTGCAGGGACTGGGTACCGCCGAGGACTGCAGCCAGGGCCTGGATGGTGACCCGCATGATGTTGTTGTCCGGCTGCTGGGCGGTCAGGGTACAGCCGGCTGTCTGGGTGTGGAAGCGGAGCATCATGGACTTGGGGTCCTTGGCGCCGAAGCGCTCCTTCATGATCTTGGCCCAGAGACGGCGGGCGGCACGGAACTTGGCCACCTCCTCCAGCAGGTTGTTGTGGGCGTTGAAGAAGAAGGCCAGGCGCGGGGCGAACTCGTCCACGTTCAGGCCGGCCTTGATGGCAGCATCCACGTAGGCGATACCATCCGCCAGGGTGAAGGCCACCTCCTGCACTGCAGATGAGCCCGCCTCGCGGATGTGGTAGCCGGAGATGGAGATGGTGTTCCACTTGGGGACATTATCCTTGCAGTAGGCGAAGATGTCGGTGATGATCCGCATCGACTCCTTGGGGGGGTAGATGTAGGTCCCCCTGGCCATGTACTCCTTGAGGATATCGTTCTGGATAGTGCCGGAAATCTTGTCCGGCGAGACCCCCTGCTTCTCCGCCACGGCGATGTACATGCAGAGGAGGATGGCGGCGGTGGAGTTGATGGTCATGGAGGTGGAGACCTTGTCCAGGGGGATGCCGTCGAAGAGGATCTCCATGTCCGCCAAGGAGTCGATTGCCACACCGACCTTACCCACCTCGCCGGCGGCCATGGCAGCGTCGGAGTCGTACCCCATCTGGGTCGGAAGGTCGAAAGCCACGGAGAGGCCGGTCTGTCCTGCTGAAAGCAGGTACTTGTAGCGTTCGTTGGACTCCTTGGCGGTGCCGAAGCCGGCGTACTGGCGCATGGTCCAGAACTGGCCGCGGTACATGGTCGGCTGCACGCCGCGGGTGTAGGGGTACTGGCCGGGGAAGCCGAGCTGCTCCTCATACCCGGGGGAGTCGAAATCCGGCGTAAAGCAGCGCTCGATCTCGATGTTCGAGGTTGTCCTGAAGTCGCTCTTGCGCTCCGGCCGCTTGGCCAGGCCCTTGGCGACCCCTTCGGCCCACTGCTGTTTTTTTTCATTTATTCCCATATATTCCTCCTGCCTGATTTAAGAGATTTTCGATTTTGTTGCAAACAAGCCTGGCGACTCTATAATTTAAGTCAAGCAGCCATCCGTTCCCAGACTCTGCCATCGCCCAGGAAAGGAGAGCCCAGATGCAATGCCCAGTATGCAAGAGTAACGACCACAGCGAGACCCATCTCCATGCCGGCCAGTTCGATGAGGAGCTCTTCAAGTGCAGGATCTGCGGCAGCACCTGGTCAGTCAATCACGGGGTGGTGGAGGTGGTGAGTGACAGCCAGGCAGCCTCCTTCCTCCAGGGGACTACCGAATGCGTAGAAGGGGATGACTACAACCGCGCCTGACCTCTCCACTTGCATGCTGCTGCGCAAAGGGCTCCAGACCTCGATCTGGAGCCCTTTGTCATTTGCATCCGCTTTCAGGCCCCTGACTCTTAGAGTACGGCCTTCAAGTACTCGGCGGTCCGTTCGCGCTTCTCCTTCTCCAGCTCCTTCGGATCAACCTCGACGAACTTCTCGTCCGGGGTGACCTTGAAGAGGGGCTGCCCCTTCTGGACGATGGAGCCGTCGGCACCCTGCATGATGATCTTGTCGATGGTCCCGGAGAAGGTCGCCCGGACGGTGTTGAACATCTTCATGACCTCGATGATGTACAGAGCCTGCCCCTTCTCGAAGTGCATCCCTTCGTGAACGAACGGCGGCAGGCCGGGGGCCTCCTGGCCGTAGTACATGCCGCCGCAGATGGCGACGATCTCGTCGGCCTTGGTGGCTGGCGGCGGCACCAGGACCTTCTTCATCCTGGCCTGCAGCTCTGCGTCGTGGAGGTGGGCCGGGATGGTGACCTCCAGATCCTCTTCCACCTTGAACTCCCAGAACCTGACGTTATTGGCGATGATGAACAGCATGCCGAGCAGCTCCAGTCCTGCTTCGAAACCGACGTGGGCAGAGCGGATCTCCTGCCACTGCTCCGCGGAGAAACCACCCTGGGGCTTGTCCTTGGCGAGTGTTGCCGAGAGCTTGTCAAACTCGTGCAGCCCTAGCTTGAAGGTCTCGGAGAGGGTGGAGTAGAAGCGGAGGCCCTTCTGCAGCAGCTCGTTGTCATGGCTCCAGATGACCTCGGCTGCCGGTGCTGCCGGATCGAAGGACATGTTGAGATACTCGTAGGTGTCGGCCAGTATCACGAACGGGTTGTCGTGCCAGACCACCTTCCCCTTCTCCAGGGAGAAGTTCTTCCGGTTGACGGAGAGCCAGCCGGAGAGGAGATGGGGATCCTCAAGCAGCTTGTCCATGGGGCGGGTCACCAGTGTCCCCTTGCGGTCGAGGATTGCGGAGATCTCCTTGGCCACCTTGGGATCGTCGGGGAACTGGTCGGCCATCTTCTTGGCGTAGGCCTTCTTCATCTGCACGAAGGCGAAGACAGTATCGAGCTTGAGTGCCTCCTCCTTCAGCTGGCCGATGAGGGTCAGGTAGGGGACAACGAAGCGGGTGGTCGGCTTTGCCATGACGTTCTGGCCGAGGAACCAGTTGACCAGACCGTAATGGAACTCCAGGTTGGTGGCCAGGTCGGTGCCGCGCAGGGTGGTCTTACCCAGGACCTTGGAGAGGTGGAGGTAGCTGTCCAGGCGATCCTCCCCTTTTGTAAGGAGAAGGGCGATGTTGGAGTCATAGGCGCCGGCCACCTTGTAGCGCATGAACATGCCGGTGTCCGGGTTAACCAGGCTGATCCCCTGGTCGTCGCGGATCTCCCCCTCAATCGGCTTGGACCAGTAGCGGATCATCCCGCCGGCATGGGGGGAGAGGGAGCAGTCGGTGGCATTGAGGCGCGCCTCGGCGGCGGCGCCGAAACGGGGGATCCGCTCCGGCTTGGGGAGGCGCTTCTTGTGGCGGGCCAGGAGAGCCATGGCCTCGACCAGGGACTCGACGATGAAGAAATCCTTCTTGTCCTTGGGGTTGGTGAACTTGAGTGAGTAGCAGAGCTCGGAGACGCGGTGCTCCACCTGGATACGGGTGTTGACCTCCATGAAGTAGTAGCGGTCGCGGTCGACGATGCACTCGAAGGTGGAGGCGGAGTCGAGGCCGACGGCGGCGCCGAACTTGGTGGAATCCTCTTCCATCCTCTTCAGGACCTTGAGATCGCTCTCAAGAGCCTTGACTTCGCTCTTCCTCCCTGCCTTCTTCGCCGTCTCGATGGCCAGGGCGAGCCCCTCCTGGGTAACGGAGATCTCCAGGAGCTTCTGCTCGTGCATCTGCAGGGAGCAGTCGCGTCCGCCGAGGGAGACGCACCACTCGCCGTTGCCTAAGAGCTGGATCTCGTTGTGGCGGGTCTGCTCGATGTTCAGCTCGACGAGGACGTTCTTGTTGTCGCCGATTCCGTTGGCCTTGACCTCGTTGAGAACCTCGCGCACCAGGGTCGGTGCATCGCTGGCCGCCTCCTTGATCTGCTTCTCAGTCGGGTTCTTGGCCGTCAGCAGGGATGCGCCGAGGATCCTCTGCCCCTTGCCGCCGCCGCCGCCGATGGCCTTCAGGCGGATACGGCTACCCGGGTACTCGCGGAACATGTTCTCCACCTCCAGCTGCACCTGGGCGGAGAGCTCCTCGATGGAGTAGAGGTCCAGACCCTTCTCGTAGGAGGCGTAGAGAATCTCATCCGCCAGCTCCTCGAGGGAGATCTTGCTGTCCTTCAGCACTGCCGCGTCGATCTCCAGCCCCTCGGCCTTGGCCAGGGCGAGGAGCTTCTCCCGCGTGGGGTGCTTCTTCACCAGGGTGCGGGCAGTGACGTTGTTGATGCCGGGGGTGACGCTCACCCCCACGGAGAGGGCGGTACGCTTGGCCTCGTCCTTCTTGCCGGCATCTGCCTGGGTGCGGGAGTTGGGGCCGATGAAGGAGAGCCCGGCATTCTCGATGGCAGCGACGAACTCCTCGTCCTCGGCCATGAAGCCGTAACCGGCGAAGATGGAGTCATAGCCGTTGTCCTTGGCGATCTGGATGATCTGGCCGATCCGCTCGACCCGCTCCTCCTTGCTGGCGCCGGTGTAGTCGGGAACGCGGTGGACGCGGTTGGAGTCGGTCAACTGGCGCAGCTCCGGTGCCAGGGCGTTGGCATAGACAATGGAATCCTTCTCGGAGAGGAGGATGCCATAGTGGTTCATCCCCATCTCCTCGAAGACGTCCATGGCCTCCTTGCGGATCGGGCCGCGGCAGACGATCAGGGGTTTCAGGTCCTCGCAGGCAAAGGAGCGAACCCACTCGGATCCGGAGTTCCCGAGCCGGCGGTCGCGGTGAATCAGGGGGTTGTTCATGTAGAGGTCGTTCATCTGTATCTATCTCCAATTCGTTCGAATATTTTTAGTGGAACTCGCGCTGCGGACCACCCATGGGGCCAGGCTTGTAGTGGCGCATGA
>CALMOE010000299.1 GCA_937871715.1 uncultured Geobacter sp.
CGAACCTCCCCTCCAGGAGCATCATCGCCATCGGGTCCTGCAGCAGCCGCTGGATGGTCCGCTTCAGTGGCCTAGCCCCATAGGCGGGATCGTACCCCTCGGCGGCGATATACTCTCTGGCCTTGTCGCTTACCTTTAGTCTCAGGTTCTTCTCCAAGAGCCTCATCTCCAGACCCTGCAGCTGGATGCCGACGATCTCCCTGATCCGCTCCAGCTCAAGGGGGTGGTAGATGACCGTCTCGTCTATACGGTTGAGGAACTCGGGCTTGAAGCTCTCCTTGAGGGCCTCCATGACCATGGCGCGCATCCTGGGGTAGTCGCTGCTGCCGTACTGCTGGATCCAATGGGAGCCAATGTTGCTGGTCATGATGATCACCGTGTTTCTGAAATCCACCGTCCGCCCCTGGCCGTCGGTGAGTCGGCCGTCGTCCAGCAGCTGGAGTAGAACGTTGAACACCTCGGGGTGGGCCTTCTCCATCTCGTCGAAGAGGACGATGCTGTAGGGCCTGCGCCTCACCGCCTCGGTGAGCTGCCCACCCTCCTCGTAGCCAACATAGCCGGGGGGGGCGCCGATCAGCCTGGCCACGGTGTGCTTCTCCTGGTATTCGCTCATGTCCATGCGCACGATCGCCTGGTCGTCGTCGAAGAGGAACTGGGCCAGTGCCCGGGCTGTCTCCGTCTTCCCCACGCCGGTGGGTCCGAGGAAGAGGAAGGAGCCGATCGGCCTGTTGGGGTCGGAGAGCCCTGCCCTTGCCCGGCGCACCGCATTGGCAACAAGTGCCAGGGCTTCGCCCTGTCCGACCACCCTGCTAGCTAGACGCTCCTCCATGCGCACCAGCTTATCCGTCTCGCTCTCCAGCATCCGGCTCACCGGGATTCCGGTCCACTTGGCAACGATCTGCGCCACCATATCTGCGTCCACCTCCTCGGGGAGCATCCGCCCCCCCTGCTGGCTGCGGATCAGCTCCTCCTGGCAGGCGGCGATCTCCTTCTCCAGGGCCGGCAGCTCGCCGTAGCGGATTTCGGCGGTTCTCGCCAGATTCCCCTCCCGTTCGTTCTTCTTCGCCTCCTCCTTCCCGGCCTCCAGCGCCTTCTTCAGGTCGCTGATCCGGTTGTGCAGCTCCTTCTCACTCTGCCAGTGGCTCTTCAGCCCGGCAGACTTAACCTTCAGCTCCTCCAGCTCGTCGGCCAGCCTCTGCTGGCGCTCCATGGCCTTTGTATCCTGCTCCCTCATGAGGGCCTGCTTCTCTATCTCCAGCTGGATGATCTTCCGCTCCACCTCGTCTATCTCGGTGGGGAGGGAGTCGATCTCGATGCGCAGTCGGGAGGCGGCCTCGTCGATCAGGTCTATGGCCTTGTCCGGGAGGAAGCGATCGGTGATGTATCGGTCCGAGAGGGTGGCGGCGGCGATGATGGCGCTGTCCTTGATCCGCACCCCGTGGAAGTTCTCGTAGCGCTCCTTTAGCCCACGGAGGATGGCGATGGTGTCCTCAACCCCCGGCTCGCCGGCGTAGACCTGCTGGAAGCGGCGCTCCAGGGCCGGATCCTTCTCGATATGCTTGCGGTACTCGTTAAGGGTTGTGGCGCCGATGCAGTGCAGCTCGCCCCTGGCCAGGGCCGGCTTGAGCATGTTGGAGGCATCCATCGCCCCCTCGGCGGCTCCAGCTCCCACCAGGGTGTGCAACTCGTCTATGAAGAGGATGATCTCCCCCGCCGACTTCTCCACCTCCCTGATTACCCCCTTCAGCCGCTCCTCGAACTCGCCCCGGTACTTGGCGCCGGCCACCAGGGCTCCCATGTCCAGGGCCACCAGGCGCCGGTTCTTGAGGGTCTCCGGCACGTCTCCGTTGACGATTCGGCTGGCGAGCCCTTCGACAATGGCGGTCTTCCCCACCCCCGGTTCGCCGATGAGCACCGGATTGTTCTTCGTCCTGCGGGAGAGGACCTGGATAACCCGGCGGATCTCGTCATCGCGGCCGATGACCGGGTCAAGTTTCCCCTTGCGCGCCAGATCCGTCAGGTCCCTGGCGTACTTGGCAAGGGCTTGGTAGCGCTCTTCCGCATTCTGGTCAGTAACCCGCTCATCTCCGCGCAGCTCCTTGAGTGATGCAAGGAGTGCAGCTCGGGTGATGCCGCTTTCGGCCAGAATTTTCCCCGCCTCGCTGCCGCGATCCTGTGATATCGCCAGGAGAAGGTGCTCGGTTGCCACGAAGCGGTCGTTCATGGCATCGGCCTCCTTTTGGGCCGCCGCGAGAAGCCGGCCCGTTGCCGATGAGATGGAGAGTTGGGCGGTTTCGCCGCTCACCCTTGGCAGTCTGCTGATGGCTGCTTCACTCCTGCTGCGCAGCGTCTGGGGAGTGGCTCCGATTTTCTGCAGGAGCGGGGCTGTCAGTCCCCCCTCCTGGTCGAGGAGGGCGAGGAGGAGGTGCTCCGGCTCGATGCTGCCGTTTTGTCTTGCAGCTGCCAGTTCGTGGGCGGCAGCCAGGGCCTCCTGGGTCTTGATGGTCATTTTTTCAGGGCGTAGCATGGTTGTCTCCTCCATGGTTTCCTGAAGAAAACATAGGGAGGGGTGGTCTGCATGTCAAGGGGGGGTCAGCGGTTTGTTTCACCGTCGGATAGAAGTGCGAGGGGACATTCGCCGATGCATCTGGAGCAGAGGATGCATCTTTCAGGCTGGAGATTCACGGAGATTTTGCGGTGTCCGCTTGCTTCCAGGGTGTAGAGTCTTTGCGGGCAGGCGGAGACGCAGCGGCCGCAGCCGCTGCATCGTCTTGGATCGGTAAGGTTGGGAGTTCTTTCGCATCTGCTCACGGCTTCCCCCAAAGGGGGAGGTCCATCTGTTTCCACGGATTGCGCAGGTCGGGAGGCAGGGGGGAGTACTGGGGGCAGGAGGCGATAAGCGCAACTGCCTGCTGCTTGCATTTACGCCGGCAGCTCTTGCACAGCCTGTTTATCTCCACCTGCGCCCGTTTCATCTGGTTAGAGCTTGTTCACCCAGCCGAAGCTGTCCGGGATCTGTCCGGTCTGAATGCCGGTGATGGTGTCATAGAGCTTCTGGGTAAGGGTGCCGACGCCGCGGTCGCCGATCCCCGCGGTCTCATCCTTGTAGCAGAGGGCGCCAACGGGGGTGATGACAGCTGCGGTGCCGCTGCCGAAGGCTTCGCTGATCTTGCCGCTCTTTATGTCGGCCATGATGGTGTCGATGCTGATCTTGCGCTCTTCGACAGTGAAGCCGAGCTTTTCTGCGATGCTGATCACCGTGTTGCGGGTTATGCCGTTGAGGATGGTGCCGTCAAGTGGGGCGGTGACCACCTTGTTGCCGTAGGCGAAGAACATGTTCATTGCGCCCACCTCCTCGATGTAGCGGCGCTCCAGGCCGTCCAGCCAGAGGACCTGGTCGAACCCCTTCTTCTTCGCATCCAGCCCCGCCTTGAGTGAGGAGGCGTAGTTGCCGCCGGTCTTGGCCTCACCGGTGCCACCCTTGACGGCACGGACGTACTTGTCCTCCACCATGATCTTCACCGGGTTGAAACCGCTGGCGTAGTAGGCGCCGACCGGGGAGAGGATGACGTAGAAGTAGTAGTGGTCGGAGGGCTTGACCCCCAGGATCGGCTCGACGGCGAT
Organism: uncultured Geobacter sp.; assembly: GCA_937871715.1. Lineage (GTDB taxonomy): Bacteria > Desulfobacterota > Desulfuromonadia > Geobacterales > DSM-12255 > CALMBF01. The sequence goes on from CALMOE010000299.1 coordinate 3,625, forward strand.
CATCGTTGGCCTGATGTAGAGGGATGTGCCGGGGGAAGATGGGATCCAATCCCTCTCAAGGCGTACAAGCTCCCTTATCCCGTCGAGGAAGAGCTCCTCCGGAACCTCGGGCATGCACATCCTGTCGGCCGAGTGGTTGAATCTGCGGGCGTTCATCTCCGGGCGGAAGAGGGCGATGGAGCCGTCCTGCCACTTGTAGGCCTTGAGACCCTCGAAGATCTCCTGAGCGTAGTGCAGAACCAGGCAGGCCGGGTCGAGGGAAAAGGGGGCGTAGGGCTGGATGCGGGCATCGACCCACCCCTGTCCGGCCTTCCATTCTGCGATAAACATCCTGTCTGTGAAGAGTTTGCCGAAGCCGAGCTGGCTCTCATCGCTGAACTTCGCTTTCATCTTCTCCTCGGGAAGGGGGAGGACCTGAATCTGCATCTCTTGCTAACCTCCTGTGGGGATTTTGTGTTGGCGTCCTGACGGCATTTGAAGGTTTACTATTGCGTAAACTGATAGAAAGAAGGATGGTCAAGATTTATCATAATATTCGGCCGTGGGGCAAGCTATTCCTTAGGGATTTTGCCCTATTGCTTGACATTGCAGGGATTAATTCGTAGAGTTGTCTGGTCGATTTTTATTCATTGGAGATATTATGGAAAAGCGTCTTTTACTGCTGATCGTCTTCGTTCTCCTCTTCGCCTTGGAGGTTTCTGCTGCCCAGATTTTCGCCGGCTACGGTAAGATCCCCTGGGGGGCTGATGCCCATTCCGTCGCATCGGCATATCCCAAGGGGAAGATGATGAAGATGGGGCCGCAGGATGTCTACAGGCAGGACGCCCCAAGCAGGGATATCAAGCAGCGCTCCTTTGCCTTTGTCGGCAATAAGCTGGTGGCGGTTTCCGTGACATACAGTCCGGAGTACGTCAAGAAGAGCGGCATAGAGAAGCTCCTCGCCGCCCAGCAGAAGCGTTATGGCCAGGGGACCATCGACAGGTCCGGCGCGCCCCATATGGTCACCTATCGCTGGCAGGGAAAGGATATCAGGATAACCTTTGCCTATGCGCCGAAGCGGCCGGAGATGACCGTGCTCATGTACGAGAAAAAATAGCACAACCCCTTGAAAGCCTGAGCATATGTTGTTATATTGTTAGCACTCCAACAGTTGGAGTGCTAATTTTGTTTGTGATGTCTGAATCCGGAGTGGGATCATGACAATGAATCTGCCTGTTGTAGCCGACAGCTTTACCCTTTATCTGGCGGAGATCCGCCGTTTCCCCCTGCTGGATGCCGAGGAGGAGAGACGTCTGGCAATCAGCTATTACGAGGATAGGAACCTCTCCGCAGCCCAGACGCTGATAACCTCGAACCTTCGCTTCGTGGTCAAGGTTTGTGCAGAGTACCGCGCCTACGGCATGAAGATGCTCGACCTGATTCAGGAGGGGAACATCGGCCTGATGATGGCAGTGCGCAAGTTCAACCCCTACAAGGGGATACGTCTCATATCCTACGCAGTCTGGTGGATCAGGGCCTATGTGCAGAATTTCATCATCTCCAACTGGAGTCTGCTGAAGATAGGCACGACCCAGGCGCAGAAGAAGCTCTTCTTCAAGCTCAGCCAGGCAAAAAACGCCATCAGGAGCATGATCGGCCATGATGCCCTCCATGAGGCGGCCTTGATGCTGGATGTGAAGGAGTCCGAGGCTCTGGAGATGGAGCAGCGGATGCGGGGGGAGTGCTCCCTCGATGCCGAGCTGGAGTCTGGTGAAGGTCTTACCATGCTCGACATGCTTCCCGACGAGAGGAGCAATCAGGAGGAGATGCTCTCCCAGCACCAGGAGGCCGCCGTGCTGCAGAGGGAGATCGGCAAAGCCATGGAGCGGCTCAACGAGAAGGAGCGGTACATAATCGAAAAGCGTCTCTCCGCCGAGGAGCCCTTGACCCTGCAGGAGATCGCCGATCACTTCGTCATCTCCAGGGAGAGGGTCAGGCAGATCGAGGAGGGGGCACGCAAGAAGATGCGCGCCTTCCTGGAGCCGGTCGTTCTGAATGCCCTGACCGCCTGATTCATGGGGTATCCCGCTCGCAGCGGGCGCCGGAAATAATCCGCAGGGGGGAACTAATCCCTCCTGTTTTTTTATGGAGCGAGAATGCTTACTGAATCACAAAAGGAGAGGTACGCCAGACATCTCATTCTCGAGGGTATCGGGTCCGAGGGGCAGGAGAAGCTGCTTGCCGGCCGGGTGCTGGTGATAGGGGCCGGGGGGCTCGGCTCGCCGGTCCTGTTCTATCTTGTTGCTGCCGGCGTGGGGCGTGTGGGGATAGTCGATGGCGACTGCGTCGAGCTCTCCAACCTGCAGCGGCAGATCATCCACACCACGCCGGCCATTGGGATCCCTAAGGTAGCTTCAGCTGCCAGGGCACTGGGGGCTCTTAACCCGGATGCCTCCCTGGTCACCCACCCGTTGCGGGTCACTGCCGAAAACATCATGGAGCTGATCGACGGCTATGATTTCGTCATCGATGCCACGGACAACTTCGAGACGAAGTTTCTCATAAACGATGCCTGCGTACTTGCAGGCAAGAGCTACTCCCATGGCGGGATCCTCCGCTACAAGGGGCAGACGACCACCATCACTCCGGGGATAACAGCCTGCTACCGCTGCATCTTTCCCGAGGCGCCGGAGAGCGACGTAGCCCTTGCCTGCTCCAGGGCCGGTGTCCTGGGGGTACTCCCGGGGGTCATCGGTACCATCCAGGCTACGGAGGCCATCAAGTTCATCGTCGGCGAGGGGGGGCTGCTGGCAGGGAGGCTCTTGACCTATGACTCCCACGCCATGAAGTTTCGCGAGGTCACCTTGCGGCGCAATCCACGCTGCCCCGTTTGCGGCGAAAGCCCAACGATCACCACTCTGTGAACCTGTGAGTCGGCACGGCACAAGCCGTGCCGTTTTCAGTCGTCATCCCTCTCGTAACGGTTGTAATGTCTTTCATAGCGATAGCTGGGCCGGTCGTAGGCCCCCCGATCGCAGATTACCACAGTACGCTTCTTCACCAACTCCCCGTCAATGTATACCTTTTCCCTGACCTTCCTGCAGCGGCGCGAATCGTCGTAGCCGAGAGGCTCCGCATGATAGCGTGCCCGGCTATTGTCCGTGCTGTACTCAACCGGCCGCTGGGCGTAGGCAGCTTCCCTGGCCCCGTATACCGAGACGTCGGCGATGGTCGCCCCGGCCAGGGCTCCCAGGGCTGCTCCGACTACTCCGCCGCGCCATGGGTTCCTCTGGTCCAGTATCGCGCCTGCCAGGCCACCCATGTATGCTCCTGTGGCGCTGCCTGCCTGCTGATGGGGCATGCAGCCGGCAAGGGGGGAGGCTGCCATTGCCAGGACGAGGTAGATTGCCGCTGACTTTACGCTCATCTTCATGGGATTCTCCTTTTATCTGACACTGACTCTCAGGGTGGCCACCCTTTCGATCTCTGCTTCCAGGGTGTCGCCAGGTACTATCCTGCTCACTCCGGCCGGGGTGCCGGTGAGAATGATGTCACCGGGCTCAAGGGTGAAAATGGTGGAAAGGTGGCTGATGAGTCTGGCTGTCGGGTTGATCATCAGCGCCGTGCTCCCCTTTTGGCGCTCCTCCCCGTTGACCCGCATGGTTATGGTCAGTTGCTGGGGGTCGGCTACCTGTTCCGCCGGGGTGAAGGTGGAGAGGGGGCAGGCCGTATCAAACCCCTTGGCGATCTCCCATGGGAGCCCCTTCTTCTTCAGCTCGTCCTGCACGTCCCGCAGGGTGAGGTCGATGGCCACTCCATACCCCGCAATGAAGGCCAGGGCCTTCTCTTCTGGGATGTTCTTACCCCTTTCGCCCACAAGCAGGGCCAGCTCCGCCTCGTGATGGCAGTTTGCCGAATAGGCCGGGATAATGACCTCCCCGCCGTCAGCGACTACCGAGCTCGCCGGTTTCATGAACACCACCGGCGCCGACGGAGTCTCGTTGCCGAGCTCCCTGATGTGGTCAACGTAGTTGCGGCCGATGCAGAGGATCTTCCCTATGGGAAGCTCCCGGCCATTGCTGATGCGTGCAGAGACCATTTTTACTCCTTTTGGTGAACTGATTCGAGTTTAACAGAAGAGCCGAAATCAGGCAAAGTGGAAAGCTCCTGACCATGCGTGATGGAGAAGATTGCGTTGCTGAAATTGACAAAAATTAATCATATAGTATGGTTTACTTCACTGATCAGAACTCTGCTGTCAGTAAACATTTCGAAAGTGATCTGAGAGAGAAAACAAGGGAGGTATTATGCGTAAGTTGATCCTTGGCTCAATCCTGGCCCTGACTTTATTTGCAACCGGTGCAGCTGCCGAAACCATTGCCAACAGATTCGGCCTCACCGGCCGGGTTGGTTTTGCCATACCGGTCAAGCCAGGCTTCATGGATGATGAATTCATCAACGGCACCTCAGATACGAAAAAGGGGGCTGCCTGGAACGGCGGATTCATCTACGGATTCAATGACAATGTTGCGTCCGAACTGGAGGTCTCATACCTCCCCAGGCTGGATGTGAAGCAAGGAAGCGCCAAGGCCTACGAGGCCAAGATCAAGGATATCTCCCTGGGGTTACAGTACCGGTTCATGCCGCAAAACCATCTTGTTCCATATGTAGGGGCTGGTCTGGACTTTATGGACGGCAGGCTGAAAAAGGTTGGCGGCGGAAATTACGATATGGATTGGACCTACGGGGGACACATCAACGCAGGTGTGGACTGGTTCCTGACCAAGGGGATCGCCCTGAGCGCCGATTTGCGCGGAACATTTGCCAAATCGGGGGATATCAGTAATGGCAATGAATACGATCCCGCTTGGATCCAGGGGAGCTTCGGCCTCCGTCTTTTCCTCCCTGAGAAGTGGTAGCCTCCCACAAATAATTATTTTGCCCGATAAAGAAAAAGGGGGCCGGCAGAATTGCCGGCCCCCTTTTTTTCATGCATGCGCTCAACCAGTACTCACTCCATGCTCTTTACCGCCTTGAGGATGTTTTCCTGGGTTATCTCGCTCCCCCCCACGAGGCTCTTCGTCTTCTTTGTGGCGCTGTTGGTTACGACAACTACCGGCGTCGCGTTCACCTTGAACTGGGTGGAGAGCGCCTGGGCTCTGGCCATCATCTGGGTCACATCCATGAAGCTCAACTGTTTGTAGCTGACCCCCAGGGGGGAAATGGCACCTTTCACATCCTCCAGCGACGGGTTCTTCGTCTTCTTTGCCAGGGAGAAGAGAGACTTGCGCAGCTGAATGTACTTCTGCTTCTCGTTGACCAGGAAGGAGAGGTGGTAGGGGACGAAGTTCATCGACTCCTGGTGGATTATCTTGTCGATAAAAAATACGCGAGCCTTCTTCTCCACTGCTGGGAGCGCCGCTTCTATCGCCGGTTCGACCTTGACGCAGATGGGGCATAGCCAGTCGGAAAAGACGTAGACCTCCACCTTGCTGCTCTGCTTACCCAGGTGGTGATCCAACTGTCCGGCAACTGCCTCGGGTTGCCTTATGCCGCTGAAGCTGACGAGAAATCCGCATGCCATGGCAGTGGCGACCAGGAAGAGCTTGGCCAGGAAAGAGCGACGGTTCATGGAAGGGTGCCTCCTTGTGTCGGTCAGTAGCCTGCGCAAGCGCAGGGTGAATAGCAGGATCACTACAACCGCTATGCCAACGCAGAGCGGACACCATGCCTGGATTACGTACTTCTGCAGGCGGAGCATCTCCACCTCAGCTCCTGTCCCGCCTGCCAGGATCAGGAGAAGGGCAGTCTCCGCACGGGGGAAGCGGTGAACTGCCAGTGCCGCTGCGGTCAGCAGGGTGAAAAAAGCAACCCCGACGGCTGCCAGGTGAATGCCGAAGAAGCGGTAGGTGTGGGCGGTGGTACATCCGCCGAAATTGCACAGGTCTGTTGTCGACAGCCCTGCCAGGACTATTCCTGTGACTATCAGCAGGGTGAACACCACTGGGGGCCTGGTTCCGTTCATGCCGCCTCCAGGAAGTATTTACCCTGCCAGCTATCCCTGGCTTTCAGTTCGTTCAGCACAGCATACCACATCTGGTTGTTTTTCAGGTCCCAATTCGGTGCGACCCGGATATCCAGGGGGGCCGAACCGTATAGCCTCTGGATGGTGATCCTTGATGGGATGCGCTCGATGAAGTCGCAGGCAGCGTCGACATACTCCTTGAGGGGGATGGGGACGAACTCCCTTTTCTGGTAGAGCCTGGCAAGCTCGGTCCCCTTGACGGCGTGCAGTTGGTGCAGCTTCACCGAATTGACCCCCAGTCCGGAGATCAGGTCAGCGGTGCGGAGGAAGTTCTCCCTCTTCTCGCCGGGGAAACCGTAGATCAGGTGGGTGCAGATCTCTATCCCTCTGCCGGAGAGGAGCTCGACCGCCTTGACGTACTCATCCAGGGTATGGCCGCGGTTGATCATCTGCAGAATGGAGTCATCCATGGACTGGAGCCCCAGTTCAAGGCATATGTAATGTTTCTCGGCGATCTCCTCGAGCAGATCGGCGACTTCAGGGGTTACGGAGTCCGGACGGGTGCCGATGGAGATGCCGATCACGTCATCCCTGGAGAGGGCTCTGCCGTAGAGCTCTGCCAGTCGCTCGACCGGTGCGTAGGTGTTGGTGAACTTCTGGAAATAGACGATGAACTTTTCGCTCCCCAGGCGGTTGCGGTGGTACTCCATGCCGGCTGCCATCTGCTCCTCGATGGGGATGTCCGCCTGGGTGGCTTCGGGAGAAAAGGAGGTATTGTCGCAGTAGATGCAGCCGCCGTGACCGCGGCTGCCATCCCTGTTTGGGCAGGTGAAGCCTGCGTCCACATTGACCTTGCTGACGCGGCAGCCGAAACGTCTGCGCAGATACCATCCGTAGGAGTTTATTCTTAGATCCGGATGTACTCCGGCGGGCAGTTTGTTCATTTTTCCCGGGAAAGGCTGGGGGGGAGCATGCTGATCATCGCCGCGGCCTCCCCTTTCGGGTCATCGCTGGCGATGATTCCGGAAACGAGGGCAATCCCGTCCGCTCCGGCGGCCATTACTTCGTGAATGTTATCCCGCTTGATGCCGCCGAGGGCGAATACGGGGATCTCCAGGAGGTGGGAGACAATCTCCAGCTTCTCCACCCCTACTGGTTTGCCGTACTGGGCCTTGGATGGGGTGTAGTAGACCGGGCCGAAGGTTATGAAGTCGGCCCCCTTCTCCTGTGCCATTACGGCATTGACCTGGTTGTGGCAGGAGAGACCAATCAGCTTGTTGTCCCCCATAAGCCGGCGGACGCGGTGGATGGGGATGCTGTTCAGCCCCAGGTGGACACCGTCCGCATCCACTGCCATGGCCACGTCTACCCTGTCGTTGATGATCAGTCGGGCATCGTACCTGCCTGTCAGCTTGCGCATGTCATAGGCAAGTTCGTACAGCTCCCGGCTGGAGAGATCCTTTTCCCTCAGCTGGACGCAGCGGACACCACCTTTGAGGGCCTCCTCCACCACGTCCAGCAGGCGCAGACTCCCTGTCTGGTTCCTGTCAGTGATCAGGTAGAGATTGAAGTCCAGCTGCTTTGCCAAAGACATGTTTACTCCACAAGCCCTTCAATGGGGCTGGATGCGGTTGCGTACAGCTTCTTCGGGATCCTGCCGGCAAGGTATGCGAGCCTGCCTGCACGCACTGCCAGATTCATCGCCTCGGCCATGGCAACCGGATCCTTTGCGCCGGCGATGCCGGTGTTCATCAGCACGCCGTGGCACCCCAACTCCATGGCTATGGCCGCGTCGGAGGCGGTGCCGACACCTGCGTCGACGATAACCGGAACCTTGACCGTGTCCAGGATGATCCTGATGTTGTATGGGTTGCGGATACCGAGCCCGCTGCCGATGGGTGCACCCAGGGGCATGACGGCGGCACAGCCGATATCCTCCAGCTTCTTGCACATGATCGGATCGTCACTGGTATAGGGGAGTACGGTGAACCCCTCCTTGACCAGCACCTTGGCCGCCTTGAGGAGCTCCTCGTTCTCCGGGAAGAGGGTCTTCTCGTCCCCCAGGACCTCCAGCTTGACGAAATCGGACATGCCGGCCTCGCGGGCGAGGCGGCAGGTGCGGATGGCGTCGTCGGCCGTGTAGCAGCCGGCGGTATTGGGGAGAAGAGTATATTTCTTCAGGTCGATGAAATCGAGAAGCGACTCCTTGCTCCTGTCCAGATTCACCCTGCGCACCGCCACGGTGATGATCTGGGCGCCTGATGCCTCCAGTGACTGCAGCATCTGCTCGTTGCTGGCGTACTTTCCGGTGCCGACCATGAGGCGGGAGGTGAATTCCCTTCCGGCTATGACAAGTTTATCGCTTTGGCTCATTAGGTATGCTCCTTGTTTATTGGCAGCTGGCTCCCCTACTACAGGCTAGCCGCCACCGACGAAATGGACGATTTCGATCCTGTCCCCGTCTGCAAGGGGGGCCGTTTCATACTCAGTCTTGGGGAGTATCTCCATGTTGAGTTCCACCGCAACACGCCTGGGATCGATCTCCAGTGACTGGAGAAGCTGCAGCACGGTCTGCTGCTCAAGGCTGCGCTGCTCGCCGTTGATGGTAATCTGCATCTTTCCTCCATAAAAAAAAGCCGCATAGGCGGCCGGTTGGTCTGCTGTCCGGATGCTTCCCTCACCGGGGACTCCGGTCAGGTTCGAAGGGTTTGGGGCCGGCCGGCCCCTTCTCAGCTCCTGTGAGCTCCCCCAGCATATCCGGTTCGTTGGGACATGGATTGCGAAAAAAGAAAGTACCAGTATCCGGCGCGTTGTGTCAATAAATATTCGTCACTGTATCAACTAGTTGAACCGTTTACACCCGGGTAGTCAGCGGTACAGTCACCCTATCTCCAGCACCTCTCCTCCTGTCGGGACAGACGCCGCTAAGAGCTAAGCGGATGGCGCCGATCAGGGAAATAGTGGAGCATCGGTTCTGTTTTCATGGTAGTATTTGGACAACTCCCAGACCGCTCGTGGTGCAACTATGCCAAAGACTGCCATACTTCCCCGCAACTCGCCCCTCTTTTCAGCCGAGGGGAGGAGGTTGTTCTCCCTGCTGGATATCAACTCCCTCGGGGCTGCAGAGAAGGAGCGCATCTATGCTCCCCTGCTCCCAGCTAGGCTTTTGGGGCTGCTTGGCATGGTCCCCGGCAGCTGCTGCAACAGCCGGGGCGAAAGGGTGCTGAAGATCACGGCGCCTGAGGGGATGAACTTTGCCCGCATGGAGCTGCGCAGCCATCCGGATGAGCGGCGCACCGTCTTCTTTCTCGACATAGCCGGAACCCACTTCAATCAGATGGAGCTCTCCTTCTGCATCATCAACGACCCGGATGCCCCCCGCTTCGACGTGGACCTTGACGAACATGGGAGGGACAACTGCTTTACCTCCCAAGGGAGGAACATCCCCGAGGAGATACGGGCGATGGAGGCCGGTCTCTTCCCTAACCAGACCTGCCGGGGGTTGCGGATGTTCGGCGAGTTCTTCAACCTTTTCGAGCGCTTCGTTGACTCCCTCGGTATGGAGATGATTCTGGCCGAGCCGCTTACCTACGACAATGCGGTACGTTACGAACGCTACGGCTTCGATTATCTCAAGGGGAGGCTGCTCATGCAGGAGATAGACCGCCAGTTCCTCCCCGGCGGCCTGCTATTTTCACGTCTGGACGGCTCCACGCCGTTCCGCATGCCCGGGATGGAGCAGAGCGTCCATGGCAGGAGCTGGGCGATCCATGACGGCATCCTCAGGGAATCCTGGGAAGAGCTGCCTGAGGATAGCCCCCTGCTCCTCCCCTGGGAGGAGGTGCGGATATACCGGATGATCGGCAGGCCGGCGCAGGTGAATACCTTCTCCAGCGTCGGGTAGGGGGAGTATCAATCCTCTCCTGGGGGCGACTCCTTCAGTCCCATAATCTCGGCCGCCGTCCTTCTCTCCGTCTCACTCAGCCCCTTCTCCACCAGCAGTACCCCCATCCTCTCGGCAAATGCCCTGGCCAGCAGGGGGGCGAGCTCCCCCCTGGGGAGCCTTACCCCCTCGTCTCCCAGGGAGGTGGTCTTCTCCGGCAGGTCTGCTCTCTTCTCCAGCAGATAGGGACCCCCCTGCTCCGTCATCTGCTTCAGGGGGATGGAGCCGTGCTGGAAGATGGTCTCCTTCAGGCGCCTCTGGGCGTTGCCGCCGATCTTTCTCCCCTTGATGAGGATGTCGCAGCTCTCCGTGCCGGCGAAGCAGAGCGGAGTCCGCTCCCCCAGGAGGCGGCCGTCCCGGTAGTGCTCGGCGGCGTAGAGGGTGGAGAGACCGAGGCTCCTGTAGAAGTCGAGGAGGAAGGCGGTGAGGTGGAAAAAAGCCGCCTTGACGCTGCGACTGTCGGGGATGGCCGCAGCCGGGCAGACCAGGGAGTAGGTAAGCTCCTCCGCGTGGTAGATCACCCCCCCTCCGGTGATCCGCTTCACTACCGGGATGCGGTCTATACGGCAGCTCTCCAGATCGATAATCTCCTCCTCCTTCTGGAAGCGGCCGCAGGAGAAGGCGGCCGGCTCCCAGCCGTAGAGGCGCAGCACCGGTTGGGAGAGCCCGGGTGTGAAACAGGTGAGGAGCGCCTCGTCGATGGCCATGTTCTCCTGGCCGGAGAGGGGGCCGGTATCGATGAGGCGCCAGGTGGAGGGTTCTGTCATCTGGTTACCCATTTTCTCCGCTCCGCTCCAGGAGGGCCATTCCCCTTTTGCGGACATTTGCCGGGGTGAAGCCGAAGGACTCCATTACCTCTGCACCCGGAGCGGAGGCGCCGAAAGCGTCGACGCCGAGGATGTCGCCGCCGTCACCCACGTAGCGGTGCCACCCCTGGCTGCTGCCGGCCTCGATCGCCAGCCGAGCAGTTATAGCCGGGGGGAGAACCTCATCCCGGTAGTGAGTGGGCTGGGAGTCGAACAGCTCCCAGCTGGGGAGGGAGACCACCCTGGTCGGGATGCCATCCCCCTGCAACTCTTCCCGGGCAGCCAGGGCCAGGTGGATTTCGCTGCCGCTGGCGATGAGGATCAGCCGCGGCTTGCCGCCTGCCGCCTCCGCCAGGATGTAGCCTCCCCGGCGTACCCCTTCGGCCGGGGCGAGGAGAGAGCGGTCAAGGATCGGCAGGCTCTGGCGGCTGAGGACCAGGGTTGTCGGCCCATCCCGCCGCTCCAGGGCCACCTGCCAGGCCACCGCGGTCTCGTTCCCGTCGGCAGGGCGGATCACCGTCAATCCCGGCATGGCCCGCAGGGATGCCAGCTGCTCCACCGGCTGGTGTGTCGGTCCATCCTCCCCCACGGCGATGCTGTCATGGGTGAAAATATAGATCAAGCGCACCCCCATCATGGAGGCCAGACGGATGGATGGGCGGAGATAGTCGGCGAAGACGAGGAAGGTGGCGCCGAAGGGGATGAAACCTCCTGTCTCTTATACACATCTGACGCTGCCGACGAAGAGGATAGTGTAGA
>CALMOE010000300.1 GCA_937871715.1 uncultured Geobacter sp.
CGGACCGGACGGAACTGTGAAACTGCTACTGCAGCTTGGCTGTAAGTGCCGGGACGAACTGCATCAGGTCGGCCACCACCAGTACGTCGGCTATCTCGCCGATTGGGGCATCCTTGTCCTTGTTGATGGCGACGATGAAGTCGGATTTCTTCATCCCGGCAAGGTGCTGGATCGCTCCGCTTACGCCGCAGGCTACGTACAGCTTGGGGTTTACGGTCTGGCCGGTGGTGCCGACCTGGTGGCTGTGCTCTACCCAGCCGGCGTCCACCACGGGGCGGCTGGCCCCAAGTTCGCCGCCAAGGGCCTTGGCAAGGGCCTCGATGACTGCCACGTTCTCTTTCTTCCCTACCCCGCGGCCGGCGGTGACGATTACTTCGGCCTTGGCAAGGTCGACGTCCTTGGCCTCGGCCGGCTCATAGCCGACGAATTCGACTGCGCCGGATGCCGTGGCAACGAGCTTCTCCAACTGGGGGGTCCCTTCCTGTTTGGCTACGGGGAAGGCGCCGGCCTGGATGGTGAGGACTACCCTGCCACTCCTGGCCTTGACGGTGCGGCGCATCTTGGCGTTGCAGCAGCCGACTTCATACCCCCCTTCCACCAGGGCGGTTACTTCCGATACCTGGGCTACTTTGAGGCTGGCGGCAACCCGGGGCGCCAGGTCCCAGCCGTAGGAGGAGTGGAGGAAGACGATGCAGTCGGGCTGCTCTTTTTCGATGGCCTGGAGGACCAGCTGCTTGTGCAGGTCCGGGTTGTACTCGCCGCATGCCGATGCGTCGGCCAGGTAGAGTTTGCCTGTGCAGGCAGGGAGCTGGCTTTCGCTGCCGACGAGGAGGAGGGCGCTTTCGGCTCCAAGCTCTTTGGCAAAGCCGAGCAGTTCGTAGGTGGAGTCGAGCAGCTTCCCTTCCCTATATTCGCCAATAAGTAATGCTTTCATGGATGTCTCCTTTATATATGCTCGGGGTTCGGGGCTCGGGGTCTAGGTTCGGCCCTCGGCCCTTAGCCCTTAGCCCGCCTTACCTCAATACCGCGGTCTTCTCCTTGAGGATGCCGATGACCTGGTCTACGAGGGCGCCGACCTCCCCTTCGAGAACTACTCCACCACCCTTCTTGGCAGGGGGGTGGAAGCTGACGGTGTCGGCCAGGGCACCTTCCTGCAGGAGTTCTGTGACGGGGATGGCGGCGATCTCTTTCTTCTTGGCCTTCATGATGTTGGGCAGGGTCGGGTAACGGGGGGTGTTGAGACCAAGCTGGCAGGTTACCAGGGCGGGGGTCTTGAGCCTGACTACCCCTTTGAGGCCACCTTCCAGCTCACGCTTGACGGTGATGCTGCCACCTTCGCAGGCAAAGCCGACGATGGTGGTGGTGCAGGCGATGCCGAGCTGTTCGGCGAGGGCTACACCTACCTGGGCGGAGCCGCGGTCCTGGGACTGCATGCCGGTGAAGATGAGGTCGTAATTCTGGCCCCTGGCGTGGGCGGCGATGACGGAGGCGATCTGCCACGGGTCCTTGTCGGCTACGGCCTGGTCCTGGACATGCACGGCCTTGTCGGCACCCATGGCCAGGGCCTTTTTGATGGCTTCGACGACCCGGTCGGGGCCGATGGAGAGGACGGTGAGTTCGGCGCTGTCACCCAGCTGCTCACGCAGCTGTACTGCCTGCTCGACGGCGTATTCGTCGTATTCGTTCATGCGGAAGGCCAGGTCGGCTTCGTCGAACCAGGTGCCACCGGCGTTGGGCTTGAAGCGGGATTCCAGGTCAGGGACCTGTTTGATGCAGACTAGCAGTTTCATTGGTTTCCTCCTCGTGTGTTAAGCGGTTATTCTTTCGGCTACGATCTCCGCCAGGTCCCTGACCACCAGCTTCCCTTCGGCCCCGCCGGTCTTGATGCCGTCTTCGAACATGGTGAGGCAGAAGGGGCAGTTGGAGACCAATAGCGGCGCCTCGGTCTCCACGGCCATGGTCACCCGGGCTTCGCTTATCTTGCTGCCTAGCTTCTCTTCAGCCAATATCCGGCCGCCGCCGGCGCTGCAGCAGAAGCTCTCCAGGCCGCTCTTTTCCATCTCGCGTATCCGGCCGCCGGCCTTGGCAAGGATGCTGCGGGGCTGGTCGAAGATGTCCATGTAGCGCCCGATGTAGCAGGAGTCGTGGTAGGTGAAGTTGAACGGCTCGGGCTCTTGGGCCAGTTCGAGTTGACCACCCTTGAGGAGGCCGTGCAGGTAGGTGGTGTAGTGTTCGACTTCGATGTCGAGGCCAAGATCCTTGTAATCACGCCCAAGGGTGTTGTAGCAGTGGGGGCAGGTGGTGACGATCTTCTTGACGCCGTAACCCTTGATGAGTTCGATGTTCTCTGTTGCCAGCATCTGGTAGAGGTATTCGTTCCCCAGCTTCCGGGCAGGCTCGCCGCAGCACTTCTCTTCTTTGCCGAGGATGCCGACTTTTATGCCGGCGGCGGCGCAGATCTTGACGAAGCTTTTGGCTATCTCACGGTTGCGCTTGTCGAAGGAGGCGTAGCAGCCGACGAAGTAGAGGATGTCGGCTTCCTCGCCGCTCTCCATGGTGACGACGGGGAGGCCGTCGGCCCATTCGCCCCGCGATGCGTAGGCGAGGCCGAAGGGGTTGCCGTTGACTTCCAGGTTGCCGGTGGCGCTGCGGACTTCGTCACCTGGGAAGGCCCCTTCCATGAGGGTGAGGTTCCTTCTCAGTTCGATGATCTTGCCCACATGCTCGTTGCTGGCAGGGCAGATCTCCTGGCAGGCGCGGCAGGTGGTGCAGGCCCAGATGGCGTCATGGCCGACCACTTCGGCAAGGGGTGCGTCGGGCGACACTTCGGCGGTTTCGCCTATCTGCTTGATGAGCTTCATGGGGGAGAGGGGCTTGCCGGTGGTGTGGGCCGGGCAGCGGTCCTGGCACCTTTTGCAGCTGGTGCAGGCGTCGGCGTCGAAGATGTCCTTCCAGGTGAGGTCACCTACTTTGGCGGCGCCGAACTGCTCGCAGGTCTCGTCTTCCATGTTGATGGTGCCTATTGTCCCCTTCTCTTCCAGGGGTGCGAAGAAGCCGTTGGCGCTGGTGGTGACGATGTGGCGCAGCTTGGTGAAGGGGATGGCGGTTATGAAGCCGAGGACGCAGGCGAAGTGGACCCACCAGAAGGCCTTGTGTGCCGTCATGATGGAGGCGCTGTCATAGCTGGTGAACATCTGGGCGAAGAGCTTCCCTACGGGGGAGTAGCCTGCCAGGCCGGGGTTCTGTACCAGTTCGGTGGCGGCCATGCGGGCACCCTCGACGATGAAGCCGGTGAGGAGGATACTGAAGAGGAGGGTGTGGATGACAATGTCGTCGTTGACGGTCTCCAGCCCTTCAGGCTTCAAAAAGTAGCGGCGAACGAAGAGGGCCCCGAGCATGACCAGGGCGACAGCGCCGGCAACATCCAGAACCAGGGAGAACGCCTTGTAGAACTCACCCGAGAGGAGGTTTACCTTGACCACGGGGGTGAGGAAGTCCGCCTGGACCATGATGATCAGGGTGCCGACGAAGAGGGTGAGGAACCCCCAGAAGAAGAGGTTGTGGGGGAGGCCGCCGTCACGCACACGGGCGACACGCTCCTGGCCAATGATGTCGCCGATCATCCGCGCCACCCGCTCCTCGTAGCGGTCGCTGCGGTTAAGGGGCTTGCCAAGTCGATAGAGGGGGAGGCGCTTCCAGAACCCCCACGCAAAAACCCCGACCGCCGCCAGGGTCAAAACGTACATCGGCAGTACCACACCGTGACCTATGTTCCAGTATATTTCCCGTGTCGCTTCCATAA
>CALMOE010000301.1 GCA_937871715.1 uncultured Geobacter sp.
CTGTCTCCAGGCCAATGCATACCGAGCGAAACAATAACCACGTCGAGAGTCCCGTCCTGCGCTGGGTGCTGATTTTCTGCGGCTGGGGCTCTATCTGCTGCGGAGTGGTCGGTATCTTTCTGCCGATCGTGCCGACGGTGCCGTTCCTGCTGCTGGCAGTAGCCTGTTTTGCCAGGAGTTCCGAACGGTTCCATCGCTGGCTGGTGGAGCACAATCATCTCGGCCCGCTGCTGCAGGAGTACCTGAAAGGGGGAGGCATCCCGCTCAGGGCGAAATTGGTGAGCATCTCCCTGATCTGGGTCTCGTTTCCGGCCTCAGCTGTTCTGTTCGCCGAGGCGCTTTGGCTGAAGGCCCTGTTGATTGCGGCTGCCGTGGCGATCAGCGGTTATCTGTTGTACCTGCCGACAGCACCGCCGAATGGGCGGCAGAAGCAGCCGCGGCAGTAATCCGGCACGGAGCGGCAGAGACAATTTATTGCATTCCGGCATTCCGTGGACAGCATAATTAATTCAAAAGGCGGCGGATCGGCCGCCTTTGCCGTTTCTGCGAAAAACAGTTTGCCGCACCGCAGCCGCTGCGGCATACTTCAACCACATGATCGAGAGCCAAGAGGAGTACCGTTATGAACGCCATGGATACCGACAGGCAGCTGCCGCTTTGCCGCCTGCACAAACTGAAAGTTTCCCGGATAGACAAGAAAGGGGTCTGGCTCGACGCCGGCGGGTTGCCGGCCCATCTGCCGCTGCGTGAAGCGCCCCGGGCCGTACCGGGAGACGAACTGGAAGTGTTCCTCTTTCAGGTGGTCCCCGGCGAACTGCAGGCCACGCTCCGCCAACCTCTGGCCCAGGCGGGGGAGTTCGCCGTGCTGAAGGTGAAATCGACCGGACCCCACGGCGCCTTTCTCGACTGGGGGCTGGCAAAGGACCTGCTGGTCCCGGTGAGCCTGCAGCCGGAGCGGATGCAGGTGAGCTGGAGCTACCTGGTGAAGGTGGACGTGGACAGCCAGGGGCGCCCCTTCGGCAACGCCCGCATCGACGACTGCCTCGACCGGGGCCGGCCGGAGCTGGCGGAGGGTGAGGCGGTGACCCTGATCATCTGGCAGCTGACCGACCTGGGGGCCAGGGTGATCGTCAACAACCGCTACGCCGGACTGCTGTACCGTGACGAACTCCCGGCCGGCAGCTACCCCGGCATGAAGCTCTCCGGCTACCTGAAGCGGCTGCGGGAGGACGGCAAGCTGGACGTCGCCCTGCACCGGGAGGGGGCCGCCGGTGTTGAGGATGCCCGTGACGCCATCCTGAAAACACTTGCCGCCAACGGCGGTTCGCTCCCCCTGCACGACAACAGCGCGCCGGAGGAGATCAGGCGGGTCCTGGGGATGAGCAAGAAGAGCTTCAAGAAGGCGGTCGGCGGCCTGTACAAGGACGAGGTGGTGAAGCTGACTGACGGCTCCATCGAGCTGAAGCGCCCCTGACCACTTACCATAAAGGGGGAGGAGACCAGATGGAAATCGACCTGCACCAGCTGCAGAACCTTATAACCAACCGCAAGGCAGAGATCGGGGAGATCGTTGCCGGGACCGGCTATCTCCCCCGGACCGTCATCGGCGTCGCCACGTTTCTGCTGGACAACGAAGGGGATATCGACCTGCTGTCGGCCAAGCAGCTGGTCACCTTCGAGCGGTTCCTCAAGCCCCTCCTGGAACGTTCGCCGGGGTAACCAGGAGCTGAAGGCTTTGGGGTAAGGATCAGTTTCAGGAATTCTGCGAGCTGCATCCTTGATGCAAAAGGGGGCCAACCGGCCGCCTTTGATGTTTCCGCTTCATCGCCCCCCGAGTGCTCTGCCAATCTTTGACTTGCCGTACGCGCCGGCTACACTTGGCATTGCAAGTCAGCGGTTTGACAAGGAGGCACCATGGGAACCCGCATCGACGAAATCGCTCCGGACCTCTTCCGGCTGTCGACCTACATCGCCAAGTTCGATCTGCAGTTCAACCAGTTCCTCGTCGTAGATGACGAGCCTCTCCTCTACCATACGGGGATGAAGGGGATGTTCCCCCAGGTTCGCGATGCGGTGGCGAGGATCATCGATCCGGCGACTGTCCGCTGGATCGGCTTCAGCCATTTCGAGGCCGACGAATGCGGCTCGCTGAACGAATGGCTCTCCCTGGCTCCCCGGGCAGAGACCCTCTGCGGCACGATCGGGGCGCTGGTGAACATCAACGACTACACCGGCGGCCGGACGCGGATCAAGGCCAGCGGCGAGGTGCTGACGGCCGGCAGGCACCGGTTCCGTTTTCTCGAGACCCCCCAGGTTCCCCACGCCTGGGACGCCAGCCTCCTGTTCGAGGAGAGCGGCGCTGTCCTGTTCTGCTCGGACCTCTTCCTGCAGAACGGCGATCTCTGCCCGGTGACGGAGGAGGATCTGGTCGAACCGTCACGGCAGACGCTCCTGGCCTACGAAGCGGGGCCGCTTCCCCATGCATTCCCTTACGCATCCTGGACCGACGACACCCTGAGGATGCTGGCCGGGCTAAGCCCGAAGCTCATCGCGGCCATGCACGGCTCTTCGTACCGCGGCGACGGCGCCCGGGCCCTGCGCGACCTGGCCGCAATGTATGCCGCAACTCTAGGCCAGGGCAAGTGATAGGGGAATTCCGGGGATCATTTTTAAATTTAAAAGGCGGCCGATCGGCCTGTACAAGGAAGGGGTGGTGAGGCTGCTGACGGGTCCATCGAGCTGAAGCGCCCCTGACCCTTGTCATAAAGCGGGAAGAGACCAACTGCTCACGCATCTGCCTCTTCCCCATCAGGGGGGGCATCAGGCGATTCGTCTCCGCCGGCAGTGCGCCTTTCCAGCTTGCGCTGCTGCTTCTCCTCGTTCTTTTTCTTCCGCTCCAGCTCTTTCTGCCGTTTCTGAAACGAGAAATTCGGTTTGGCCATCACTGTCCCCCTCTTTAGTTACCCCGGCCGGGGTTGTCTCATGACCGCCGGCTGCAAAAAAAAAAACCCCGAATTGCTCCGGGGTTGTTGGGGTCTATAGACGTTGTCGTTAGACGCGCACTACATTCGCGGCCTGAAGCCCTTTCGGACCCTTGGTGACTTCGAATGTTACGCTGTCGCCTTCAGCGAGCGACTTGAAGCCGTCACCGGCTATGGCAGAGAAGTGGCAGAATACATCTTCGCCATTTTCCTGCTCGATAAAGCCAAAACCCTTGCTGTCGTTAAACCATTTTACTGTTCCGTTTGCCATCTTGCTTTTTCTCCTAATACTACTGTTCAGTTTGTCTGCTGAAGTGCAGACGTATTACCACTGAGCGCTTTTATCAGCAATAAGTCAACAAATAAATACGCGAAGTGAAAAATAAATTGCAAAAACAGGTTTTGAATGGTTTTGAGGTCAGCTCTTGAAGTCGAGTTCAGGGGGGCTCTGAGAGCTGCATGGTTGCGGTCGGCCCCCTTTGCTGTTTCCCGAGTCAAAATTGCGTGATCTTGCTCTGGCACCTGACGAAGAGCGGTTTCGGATTTGAATTGGGGTTACCCGCTCAATTTGCCGAGCAGGTGGTCAACGACCTTGCAGTGCTCCGCCTGAGGGCTGAAAAGTATGATGTCAGCATCCTTGCCGACTTTCACTGTATGGCCCGGCGGCCAGTAAAAGATGTCACCGCCGGCAACGGTCTCGTTCCGACCGTCTGCATAGGTAACCGTTACCTCTCCGTCTATCAGGTATCCCCAGTGTGGTGATTGGCAGAGGTCGTTCTCCAGGCCCTTTAGAAGAGGTGATATGTCAGCGCCTTCCTTAAGGGGGAAATATTCCCCCGCCATGACCCCGTAACCGCTGGCATCACCGAAATTCAGTACCTGGCGTGCAGTAGCTCCAGGGACATCGATTCTTACCGGTATGTCCAGTTTTGATATCTTCATGATATGGCCCTCCTTGTGAGTGACTCTTTGAGGGGCGAACCATCTTGATGCTGTTTGTATTTTGTCAACTATGAATAGAGATGTCATCAGAGGCGGCTCGCCGTCCAGGTAAACTGCCCCCGGAATTCAGTCGTGGTATGGTTTGACTGAGATTGCCCGGCCTAACTGCATCCGTTACTCCCCAGTTTTCAAGGTCACTGCGACATAACGCCGATATTTCATGACCTGATCATCTAGACTCCTGCTAAAGTCTCCTATAGACTTCGGGTTGATGAAAAGGACGGCTGAAAGACGTCAAACTGTTTTCGGGGGTGGTGGGGTGAGAATAATAGCAATGATGATATTTGCCGTTTCGGTCCTGATTTCGGCCTGCACGCCGTACATCTACGGCGTCCCCCAGGAAAGCTGGGAGCGGATGAGCGAGGCGGAGCGGATCGAGGCGATCCGGGTTTACGAGAGTGAACAGCAGGCCCGCCGTCAGGCCGCGGAGGAACGGGCCCGGCGTCAGGCGCTGGAGCGGGAGAGGGAGAGGGCCCGCCAGGCGGCAGTGGAGCGGGAGCGGCAGGAGCGGATCGAGGCGATCCACCGGGGCCAGGGGGCGTACGGGGAGTTGATCCGGGTCCGGCTGCAGGGGGGGAGGATCAAGATCGGAGGGGGGCATCGCCGTTACGAGCCACTGACCTTCACCATCGCCGACGGCGAGACCAGGAGGATCGCCGTGGCCGACGAACGGGGACGGGAGGTGGACCTGGACGTCACCTATGCCGGCGGCGCACTCGTCGTCGAGGGTCTCCGCTTCCCCTACGAGCGGGGCTGGGGGAGGGGAAGGCTCTACCCCGGAACCTCAACGGCCGGTGCACTGGAGCTGCGGGGGGTGGATCTCCATATCGCGGTGCACGACCATTCAACCAGGTTCGAGCGGGAGCGTCCCCGGATAGTCATCATCCGGGATGATCCCCCTCCAGCGCATCATCCGCCCCAGGTGAGAAATCATGAACCGCCGAAACCTCCCCCGGCTCCGCCCGTCGCCATTCGTCCCCCCGGCAGCGTGGAGGTGACGATCCTGTCGGGAGAGATGCGGGTACGGGGCAGGATACTGAAGCTGGATCGGGCATCGCTGCGCATCGCCGAGGGGGAAAGACGGGAGTTGACGGTAAAGGCGGGGAGGGAGCAAAGCTCCCTTTCACTTCACTACCGCGGCGGCGAACTCTTCATCGACGGGACTCCGGGGGGGCGCAGCGATGAGGTTCGAATCGCCTACGAAAAGGAGTGGCAGAGAGGAAAGGTCTACCGTTTTGCATTCGAGGGGAACGCCCCCCTGGAGAATGTTGAAGTCAAGGTGACCGGGATCGTGAAATAGGCAGATCCGTTCGCCGTGAGAGTGCCAATAGCGACAGATGGCCCCGCCCGGAGCATCCCGGCGGGGCCATCCCGTCTTGACCGGTTCCGTGGATGCCTTGCCGCATTGAATAGGCGCCGGATGGCCGCCATTGCGGTTTTTAGCTTGCAGCAGAGACCCGTTTAGTTCACAAATAGGAGCCATGAAGATCTGGATAGACGCAGACGCCTGCCCCCGGGTGGTGAAGGAGATACTCTTCCGGGCATCGAGCAGGCTGCAGGTGCCCCTCTGCCTGGTGGCCAACCGGAGCATGGCCAAGCATGGCGGGCCGCTGGTGGAGACGGTGGTGGTTGCCGACGGTTTCGACGTGGCGGACGACTTCATCGCCGAAAATGCCGCCCCGACCGACCTGGTGGTGACCGCCGACGTCCCCCTGGCCGCACGGATCGTCGCCAAGGGGGGGGTGGCCCTCGACCCCCGGGGGGAGCGCTACACAGAGGAGTCCATCGGTGACCGGCTGGCGATGCGCGACCTCCTGTCGGAGCTGCGCGACAGCGGCATGATCCAGGGGGGAGGCCCGGCGCCGTTCTGCCTGAGCGACCGCAACCGCTTCGCCTCGGCCCTGGACAGCCTGCTGCACCAGATGCTGCGCGGCCGGCGACAACCCTGACAGAGGAGCAGAAATGGCACTCCCGGCAACAATCTACAAGGCAACCATCAACCTGTCCGACATCGACCGCGCTGTCTATGAAACCCTTACCGCAACCGTGGCCCGGCACCCCTCCGAAACCGGGGAGCGCCTGGTGGCGCGGCTATTGGCCTTCGCCCTCTTCTCCGAGGAGGGGCTCACCTTCACCAAGGGGCTCTGCGCCGCCGACGAGCCGGATATCTGGGTAAGGGGGGGTGACGGCCGGGTGAAATTGTGGGTGGAGGTGGGGCTGCCCGACAGCGAGCGGATCGTCAAGGCGAGCCGCCATAGCGAACAGGTGGCGCTGCTGGCCTGCGGCCGGGCACTCCCCAGCTGGGAGCTGCAGCAGCTCCCCAGGCTGGCACAGCTCGCCAACGTCACGGTCGTCGCCATCGACCAGCCGTTCCTCACCGCCCTGGTGCAGCGCCTGGAGCGGGCCGTCTCCTGGTCGGTCACCGTTACCGAGGGGATCTGCTATGTGACCACAGGGGATGCGACCCTGGAAACGACGATCCGCAGGCTGGGGCAGTGACCCCCTGCAACA
>CALMOE010000302.1 GCA_937871715.1 uncultured Geobacter sp.
GGAAAGATCCGGCGGGGCTTTTTAAATGCTGCACCCATGAAAACAGTTCGCCTGAATTCGGTACCGTTTGCGTATCTCTACGTCTCCACCCGACTGCCGGCTTGAGGTTTAATCGGGGGAGAAAAACCGCTGCAACCGCGACAGCAGCTCGTCCCCAGCGGCCGCCGTCACCTCCAGCTCCGGCAGGGAGCGGAGGAATATCCTCCCATAGCCGCGCGTCAGCACCCGGCTGTCGAGGATCAGCACCCCCCCACGGTCCCCCTTGCTGCGGATCAGCCGACCGAACCCCTGCTTGAACTTGATCACCGCCTGGGGGACGGTGTACTCCATGAACGGGTCGCCGCCGGAGGCGGCGATCTCCTCGGTGCGCGCCTCAAGGATCGGCTCCGTCGGCACCCTGAAGGGGAGGCGGGTGATGATCACCAGCTCCAGTGCCCCACCCTGCACGTCGACCCCCTCCCAGAAGGAGTCGGTACCGAAGAGTACCGCACCGTGGGTCTCCCTGAAGCGGGAGAGGAGCAGATGGCGAGACGCGTCCCCCTGGCGCATGGGGACCAGCCCCATCCCCTCCAGCCTTTGGGCAAGGCGGGCATGGATACGGCGGAGCAGGTCGTAGGAGGTGAAGAGTACAAAGGCCCTACCCCGCGAAATCTCCACGCTCCGCAGGATGAAATCTGCCGCCGCGGACTCGAACCCCCTCCCGGTCGGTTCCGGCATGTCCGAGGGGACGCCGACGAAGGCCTGGCTGGCATAGTCGAACGGTGAGGGGAGGAGGAGCTCGCTCACTCTCGCTTTTGGGAGGAGGGCAATTCCGCTGCGCCTCGCCAGGTAGTCGAAGCCCCCCCCCACGGCCAGGGTAGCGGAGGTCAGGACCACCGTGCGCAGCCGGTCGAACAGGGAGCTTTTCAGGGACGGAGCCACATCCAGCGGGGAGCTGCAGAGGCGCAGGGATACCCCCTTCCCCCCCTTTCTCACCTCGAACCAGTGGCAGACCCCTTCCCCGCGGCCGACGAAGTGGTGCAGCGCCTGCACCACCCCCTCTACCCTTGCCGCCAACCCCTTGAGATCGACGATCAGGCCGGAGAGTCGCTCCGCCGGCCGCTCCGGCAGAAGCCTGAGAAGTTTCAGCAGGCGCCCCAGGGAGTTGGCAAAGGCGGTCAGATCCTCCGTGAGCACCCCGATACGCTCCAGAGCCTCCTCCCAGAAGTCGCTGGCATATACCGGCGGGGTTAGGCGGAGCTTCTGTTCCCCCTTGCCACCGTCAACCGGGCGAAGATGGCCGCCGAGTGCAAAGGCGATGGCGTCCATGTCCCGGCCGACCCGCTCCGCCAGGCCGGGGATTACCCGCAGCACCCCCTCTTCCAGCTCAGCGCTTAGCTCCTGGTAGAGCCGGTCGAAGCCGTCGGGGAGCTCCCGGCCGATGGCCGCTGACAGCTGGGGTATCAGACCCCGCTCCTGCTTGCGCGGATGCTGCAGCTTGCCGATGAGCTTGAGTATCCCCTGGCGGGTAACCTGAAGGGAGAGATTGCCGGTGGCGACATCCTCCAGGTGGTGCCCCTCGTCGACGATCAGGCGCTGAAATGGGGGGAGGATGGCGGAGGAGTCGAAACCGGTCTGCTGGCGCAGGGAGAGATCGGCCATGAGCAGGGCGTGGTTGACCACCAGGATGTCGGCGGTCGCGGCGTTGCGGCGGGAGGAGTAGAAGAAGCAGCGGCCGTAATGGCCACACTTCACCCTGCCGCACTGGTCCCCCTCGCAGCAGAGCTCCTCCCACACCTCGTCCCGGGGGACGAAGCTCAGGTCGTCGCGGCAGCCGCTGGAGGTGGTCCCGCTCCAGTCGATGATCGCCTGCAGCTCGGAGCGCTCCTCGGGGAAGAGCCCCGGCTCCTCCCGGTGGCTCCCCAGCTTGCGCAGACAGAGATAGTTACCCCTCCCCTTGACCAGCACCGCCTTGAACTCCAGGCCGGCGTGCCGCTGCAGAAAGGGGATATCCTTGCCGGTTAGCTGCTCCTGCAGGTTGATGGTATTGGTGGAGATGACCACCCGCTCCTTGTTCCGCTTGGCCCAGATGGCTGCGGGGAGAAGGTATGCCAGGGATTTGCCGGTGCCGGTGCCGGCCTCGATCATGGCCACCCGGTCGCCGTTGAAAGCCTCGGCCACGGCAAAGGCCATGCGGGTCTGCTCTTCCCGCTGCTCGTAGCCGGCCAGGTTGGCGGCCAGGACTCCGCCGGGGGCGAAGTTGGCTTCGATCTCACCAAGGGAGAGATACTCCAGCTTCTTCCTGGCAAAGGGGGAGACCGCCTGGTAGCAGTGCCCCAGGCCATTGTCGACGATGTAGAAGCCGACCCCCTGGTTCCCCAGGGCGGCGGCGATCTCCAGGTCGGCCCTGGAGGGGGTGAGGTTGCCCGAGGGGTGGTTGTGGATTACCACGTCGCCGAAGGAGACGGAGATCATGATGGCCGCCACCGCGTCCCTGCTCCCCCTGGCAAGGGGCTCAACAGCCACCACCCGCCGGCTCTCGTCGGTGCTGCCGAGGAAGAATACCTCGTTGCCGCCGCAGGCATCTATCTCCCGGCGCATCTCCTCCAGGACATTTTCGGCAAAGAGTCGTTGCATGGGGGAGAAGATACACCCCTTCTGCGAAGGGGGGCAACGAAAAAGGTTGGGGGAAGCCCCCGCGAAGGGGGGCGCCTCACCTCTTGATGGGGAAGCCGTTCCGGTACCAGCCGTAGATGCCGTCCTTCATGTTGTAGACCTCTGGGAACCCCTGGCGGGCGAGGGCCTGGGCGACAACCCTGGAACGGGAGCCGACGGCGCAGTAGACCAGAACCGGCCGGTTCTTCGGCAGCTCGCCTATCCTCCTCTCCATGGCGTCGATGGGGATCAGGGTCGAGCCGGCTATATACCCCTGGAGACGTTCCCCCGGGGTGCGCACGTCGAGGATGAAGACCTTGCCGTTTTTGGCGAGGAGGGAGTTGGCCTCCTGGGAGGATATGTCCCTGGCGGTTGCGGCGAAGAGCTGGCCTGCCGCGGCGCACAGGAGCAGCAGCGATGCGAGAAATTGCTTCATGGTGAGTATCCTTGTCTATTTCATACTTCCAGGGTATAGCCGACCATGGCCGCCTGGAACTCCTTCGGCAGCTCCCGTGAGAGGCGCGCCGATGCGGCGAAGCCGGTGCAGTGGCAGAGGGCCAGCTTCTTCAGCCCCATGGAGCGCAGGGCGCTTACGCTGCGCTCCAGCTGCTCCCGGCCGCAGAAGCCGAGATGGCTGCCGCCGATCAGCCCGTAGATGTCGCGCCTGCCGGTGAGGTAGGCGACATGCTCCACCGTGTTCACCAGCCCGGCATGGCAGCAGCCGAGGAGGATCACCAAGCCGCGCTCCGTCTCGATCACCAGGGACTGGTCGTCGGGGGTCAGGTCCGGCTCCTGGCCGCTGCAGTCGCAGAAAAGACCGTGGTCACCGCTCTCGAAGGGGGTCACCCTGGGGACCTCGCCGGTGAGGCAGATCCCCGGCAGTATCTCACGGAAAGAGCCGCTCAGGTTGAAGCTGGCGCCGGCCCCCTCCAGGAGCTCCCGCTCCTGGGGCATGCCGATGGAGCAGCATTCACCCGTGTCCTTCACCCTGTGACGCGGGGCGAAGACCCCCCCATGGGCAAAGACCTCCTTGGCGCCGTGCTCCCCGAGGAGGGGGAGGAGGCCGCCGCAATGATCATAATGGCCGTGGGAGAGGACAACCTTGGCAACCCGGGAGAGATCCTTCCCCATGCTGCGGGCGTTGTGCAGCAGGGTATGCCCCTGACCGGTGTCGAAGAGTAGCGGCTCACCCCCCTTCGGCTCTATCAGGGCGGCAAAGCCGTGCTCACCCAGGGTGCCGGTAATCGGCCCCACCGAATTGTCGCACAGGATCGTGATGCGCAGGCTCATCTGTCACAGCAGCTGCGCGGAAAGCGCGGCACACCCAGCTTGGCCAGGAGGTTGAACATGGGGCAGAACTGGGTGAAGCCGGACTGGAACAGGTTCAGGCCGACGAAGGCTGTGAACCAGAGCCAGTTGCGGGAGTGGAAATGGGCAAGGAGCAGGGAGAGCAGCACGAAGCTGCCGGCAATGATCCGCACGACCCTTTCGATGTAGAATTCCTCTTTCATGGCGAACCTCGCTAAATCATTTTGCCTCTGATATATATAAAATATCATATATCTTTCACTGCAACAATATCTAAATCCGGAGTGCATTTTTTCTTGAAAATGGGGGAGATGCGCATACATAATGACATTTTTTCAAGGAGAATTCCCATGTCAATAGCAGATAGAGTAAAAGATATCGCCGCCGGAGCCCGCCGGGCCTCGATCACCATGGCCAGGCTCTCCTCCGGGGCAAAGGATGCCATGCTCATCGCCATGGCCGATGCGCTGGTGGCCGCCAGCGCCTCACTCATTGCCGAGAATGCCAAGGACCTGGCAGCAGGGAGGGAGAAGGGGCTGTCCGATGCCATGCTCGACCGTCTCATGCTCAACGACTCCCGCATAAGGGGGATGGCCGATGCCCTGCGGGAGGTTGCCGCACTCCCCGACCCCGTCGGGTCGGTGGACGGCATGCGGCTGCGCCCCAACGGCCTGCAGGTGGGGAAGATGCGCATCCCCCTCGGGGTGATCGGCATCATCTACGAGGCACGCCCCAACGTCACTGCCGACGCAGCCGCCCTCTGCCTCAAGGCGGGCAACGCCGTGGTGCTGCGCGGCGGCTCGGAGGCGAT
Source organism: uncultured Geobacter sp. (assembly GCA_937871715.1). Taxonomy (GTDB): domain Bacteria; phylum Desulfobacterota; class Desulfuromonadia; order Geobacterales; family DSM-12255; genus CALMBF01. Next base: position 4,754 of record CALMOE010000302.1, read on the forward strand.
CCACTCCAACCTGGCCATCGCCGCCGTCCTCAAGGGGGAGATGAACAGGTCGGGAATCCCAGAGGAGGCCCTCTCCCTCATCCCCTTCACCGAGCGTGAGGGGGTCCTGGAGATGCTCAAGCAGGAGGAGCTGATCGACCTGATCATCCCCAGGGGGGGGGAGAGCCTGATCCGCTTCGTGGTGGAGAACTCCCGCATCCCGGTGATCAAGCACTACAAGGGGGTCTGCCACATCTTCGTCGACGCTTCGGCCGACCACGACATGGCCGAGAAAATCATCGCCAACGCCAAGGCCCAGCGCCCGGGGGTCTGCAACGCCCTGGAGACACTCCTGGTCCACCGGGAGACCGCGGCCACCTTCATCCCCCGGATAGCCGCCGCACTGTCCGGACTGAAGGTGGAGATCAGGGGGGACGAGACGGTCTGCGCCCTCGCCCCCATGGCAACTCCGGCCACGGAGGAGGACTGGGGGGCGGAGTACCTGGACCTGATCCTGGCAGTGCGGGTGGTGGACGACATGGACCAGGCAATCGAGCATATCAACCGCTACTGCTCCCTGCACACCGAGGCGATCATCACCAGCGACTACGCCAATGCCCAGCGCTTCATCCGCGAGGTAAACTCCAGCACCGTGCTGGTGAACGCCTCCACCCGCTTTGCCGACGGCGGCCAGCTCGGCCTGGGGGCGGAGATCGGCATCTCCACCACCAAGCTCCACTCATTCGGCCCCATGGGGCTGGAGGATCTGACGACGAAGAAGTTCATAGTCTACGGCAACGGCCAGATAAGAAACTAA
>CALMOE010000303.1 GCA_937871715.1 uncultured Geobacter sp.
CTCGTAGACCACCCCGCCGCTCAGCCTGGCCTTCAGCTCGGCGGTGCTCCCCAGGGCGATCAGCCTGCCGTGGTCCATGATCGCCAGGCGGTCGCAGAGCTGCTCCGCCTCCTCCAGGTAGTGGGTGGTGAGGAGGATGGTCATGCTGCCGGCGATGGAGCGGATGTAGTCCCACACCGCCCGGCGGGACTGGGGGTCGAGGCCGGTGGTCGGCTCGTCGAGGAAGAGGACGTGGGGATCGTGCACCAGGGCCCGGGCCACCACCAGGCGGCGCTGCATGCCGCCGGAGAAGGTGTCGGGGAAGTCGTGCTGCCGGCCCGCCAGGCCGAAGAGCTCCAGCAGCTCGTCGATCCGCGCCCGGTAGCGCCCCCTGGCCATGCCGTGCAGTCGTGCATGCAACTCCAGGTTCTCCCTGGCGGTGAGATAGCGGTCCAGACTGTTCTCCTGGGGTACCACGCCGATGAGACGGCGGATCTCCACCCCATCCCCTGCCGTGTCCAGCCCCTCGATGCGCGCCTCGCCGCTGTCCTGGCGGAGCAGGGTGGTGAGGATGCGGATCAGGGTGGTCTTCCCAGCGCCGTTGGGGCCGAGGAGGCCGAAGATCGCCCCCCTCTCCACGGAGAGGTCGAAGGAGTCCAGGGCAGTGAGGCTACCGTAGCGCTTGCTGATTGCCCTTGTCATGATGGCGGGGATCACCTGCTGCATGACTCACCCTCCCCCCTTATCCATACTGTATCAAGTAGAGCTCCCATCACATCCCCCCCGGCGGGTCAGCCGGGGAAGATATCCCCCTTTTTCCTTTTCTTGCCCGGCAGCTCCCCGGGGGCAAAGGCCCTGATCACCCCGTACTGGCCGTCATACCCGGGCCGGCGCAGCACGCGCCCCTCCCTTACCCGACCAATTGCCTCTGCCAGGAGTGGTGCATGGCGGTGAATCTCCGCCAGCGGGGTCCTGAGCAGCAGCTCCAGCTCGGAGCCGAAGAGCTCGATGGCCCTGGCGTAGCAGGCCGTCACCCCGGCGGTCGCCGCCCCGGCGCCGAGCAGCTCCCCGAGGAGCTCGGCCAGGGGGATGAGGCTGAAGAACCCGGGACTATCCCCGGCATATGCCGGCTCCAGCCGGTCGGCCAGGGCCATGACCCGGTGGTGCACCCCCACGGTCACAGGCCTGCCGCAGACCGGGCAGGCCTCGCCGAGGCGGCGGGTCTCCTCCGGGTCGAGGCAGACCCCGCAATCCAGGTGGCCGTCGAAGTGGTACTTCCCCTCCTCGGGGAAGAACTCCACCGTCCCCGGGAAGTTCCGGCGCCGGTTGGCGCGGATCGCCCCCTTCAGGGAGAAGAAGTCGAAGCCGGTGTCGAAGAGGTTGGCCTCCCTCCCAAGCTTGGAAGGGGAGTGGCAGTCGGAGTTGGAGATCATGGCGAAGCGGTCCAGGGCCGAGACCAGGCGGTTCATGGCCGGGTCGGAGGAGAGGCCGGTCTCCATGGCGAAGATGTGGGAAGTGAGGTCGCCGAAGCACTCCTCCACGCTGTCGAAGCCGGAGCGGGAGCCGAAGAGGGAGAACCAGGGGGTCCAGACGTGGGCCGGCACGAGGAACCCCTCCTCAGCCTCCTCCAGGAGGATCTCCAGGAGGTCGCGGCTGTCCAGGCCGAGGATCGGGCGTCCGTCGCTGACGATGTTGCCGATGGCGGCCAGCCTGCGGTTCACCCTTTCCGCCGAGGCGAAGTCCGGGACGTAGAGGAGGTTGTGCACCTTGCGCACCCTGCCGTGGCGCTTGTAGATGCAGCTAACCTCGGCGGAGAGGAGGAAGCGGACCGGCGCAGCACCGTCTGCGATCCCGGCCAGGGGGGACGGCACCACCTCCTCACCCCGCAGGCGGAAGAGCCCGGGCTCGGCGGGTTCCAGCCGCTCCTTCAGGGAGGCGAACCAGGCGGGGTGGGTGAAGTCTCCGCTCCCCACCACGTTGATACCCTTGAGCCGCGCCCACCCCAGGAGTCCGGCCAGGTTGCTCTCACTGCTGGTGGCGCGGGAGTACGGGGAGTGGATGTGCAGGTCGGCAATGTAGAACATGCAAGGGCTCCTTCGGGCATAAACGCTCGGACAATCCTAATACAGCAGATTCGTTCGGAAAAGAGAAATCTCACAATTGCCTCTTGCCATAGGCAGCAACTCGGCTAAAATGGGGCGGTTCACAGATTCCAGCGGAGGTAAGACATGTCAAGACGCATCATTGCAGCTGCGGCCATCCTGGCCTGCATAGGCGCGGCGACCGCCATGGGGGAGGAGTTCAACCCGGTCATAGGCAAGGTGGGGGAGATAACTTTGCGGGAGACCGACCTGGACCGCCTGGTGGAAAGCCAGCCCGCCGAAATCCGCAAGCAGATAGAGGAGAAACCGGAGCTTAAGGTCCGCCTGGTGGAGGAGCTGCTTCTCAAGCAGGCCATTGCAGCCAGGGCGAGGAAGGAAGGGTTCGACAGGAAGCCGGAGACAAGGGAGAAGCTGGCCTACGTGGTGGACGACTTACTCTCCCGGGAGTATCTGGCCAAGGTGGTGGTCGCCGGGGTGAAGGTGACTGAGAGCGAGCTGGAGAAGTACTACCAGGAGCACGAGAAGGAGTTCATCGTCCCCGAATCGGTAAAGGCCCGCCACATCTTCCTCAAGGTGGATGCGGGAGCCAGCGCCGACTCCAGGGGTGAGAAGCGCAAGAGGGCGGAGGAGCTGCTGCAGCGCCTGAAGAAGGGGGAGGATTTCGCCAAGGTGGCGGCCGAGGCTTCAGAGGACGGGGAGACGGCAAAAAAGGGGGGGGAGCTTGGGGTCATCTCCCCGGGTAAGACCAACTCGGAGGAGTTCGAACAGGCCGCCATCTCCCTGAAGAGTGGAGAGCTTAGCGGCGTGGTCGATACCCCCTACGGACTGCACATCATCAGGGTGGACGAGAGAAACGAACGGCGCACCGCCACCCTTGCCGAGACCAGGGGGTACATCGCCGGGAAGCTGCAGCAGGAGCTGGAGCTGAAGAAGGGGCAGGAGTTCGTCGACAGGATCGCCAAGGAGAGCGGCCTGGAGGTCTATGCCGAAAAAATTGCCGGAGAGAAAACGGTGGAAGGAAAAAAGCCGTAAGCTCGGAGCGATAGCATGGCCGTGAACGGAAAAGCCACCCTTCGGGGGTGGCTTTTCCGTTTCAGCGAGCATCAGGTGCGCCCCTTGCGCCCGGACATGACCTTGCCGTGATGGGTTATCACGTGGACGTTGTGATTGGGGGTTCTGCGCAGGGTCATCCCCATTTTCCTCTTCATGGCAGCGGTCATCCTGCGGGAGGGGATCTTGGTACGGGTCGTCATGGCTTTCATTGTTGCCACCTCCTTTCTTCCGGGAAACTGCCAACAACAATTTCCTGCCACTTTTTACCTGCTTTTATTATACCCCCCAAGGACGCTGCGGGTTAAGCAATTCCTGCAAAATCCCCCAACTCAAGGGGAGACATCCCGCAGCCTGGCTACGGCCTGGGGTATGGTCTCCTCGCCGATGTTCCCCAGGGCGAGGCGCAGGTACCCCTCCATCCCGGGTCCGAAGACCTCGCCCGGCAGGGTGAGCACTCCCGCCTCGTCCACCAGCCTCCTGGCCGCCTCCCTGCCGGTCGCACCGGCAAAGGGGTGCCTCACCCAGCCGAAGAATGAGCCGCTGGCCACCAGTTGGAAGGGGTTGCCGGGGATGGAGAACTCCTCGATGAACCGGCGGTGGCGACGCTCCATGGCGCGGCAGTTGGCGACTACCCAGCCGTCCAGATGCTCGGCCGCGTACTCCAGGGCAAGCTGGGTGATGCGGGGCTGGCAGACCGCCATGGAGTCCTGGGCCTTGAGGGCATGGTGAATCAGCTCGCTGCTCCCTGCCAGCAGGCCGGCGCGGAAACCGGTGAGGGAGTAGGTCTTGCCGAAGGACATGATATGCACCAGGTGGTCCCCCCACTCCTGGCACTTGAACAGGTCGTGGGGATGGGCGCCGGATGGGATGAAGTCGGCGTAGGTCTCGTCCAGCACCAGGGCGATGCCGTGGTCGGCCGATAGAGTATAGAGCTTCTCCAGGATCTCCGGGGGGGTGACTGCGCCGGTGGGGTTGCTGGGGGTGACAAGGAGGATCGCCCTGGTGCGGGGTGTTATGAGCCGGCCGATGGCAACCACATCCGGCAGGCCGCCGCCGTCTGGGTCGAAGGGGGCGTATACCCGCTTGATCCCCAGCATGGCCAGCCCCATGTCGTGGTCGAAGTAGTAGGGGGTCTGGACGATCACCTCGTCACCTCCCCGGCAGAGAACGGTCATGGCCAGCCAGAAGGCCTGGCTGGCCCCGATGGTGAGGCAGATGTTGCCGCTGGAGATCTCCGCGCCGTAGCGCCTCTTGTAGCGGAGGGCTATGGCCTCCCGCGCCCCCTGAAGCCCCTCGTCGGGGGTGTAGCGGGCGGTCATGGGATCGGCCACCACGGTGGAGAGGTAGTCGGTCAGCTCCCCTGCCGGCGCATAGTCCGGCACGGCCTGGCAGAGATCGATGAGGGGCAGGGCAGGATTCTCCCCCCGCTCTGCAGCCCAGAGGCGCACCTGGGAGATGGGGGGGAAGTTCACTTCCCTGATCAGGGGGGAGACGGAATACTTCATCGGCTCGCCAGACCTACTTGCCCAGGCTCTTCTTGATCGCCTCCACCACGTGGGAGGCGTCGTTGATGGCGGTATAGATCAGGTTGGGGTGCTTCTCCTCCTGGATGCTCCCCTCGGCGATCTTCATGTAGGCCGGGGAGATGGCGCCGCCGATGACATAGACCCCCTTGCGGGTGGACTCGAACTCGGCGGTGAGGAGCACCAGGCGGTCCCCCTCCTTGGCGATCTTGCAGACACCAAGGGTGCAGGCGATGGTCTGGATTCCCAGCTTGTCGAAGATCGGCACAGGCCCCTGGGAGCCGATGCAGGCGATGACGTTCTTCATGGGGAAGCTCATGCCGTGGTAGACGTCCACCCCGTCGGCCTGGGGGAAGATGTTGATGCGGATCACCAACCGGTCGACCCCCTCCTCGTCCACCTCGCCGATGCGCGGGGTGGCCCCGGGGAGGAGCCTGATGTTGCCGCCGAGGAGGATCTCCTCGCCGAGGCGCTGGGCGGTCTCCTTGTTGACGTCGAAGGTCTCGGCAACGTGGGCCCAGTAGACCGGCTGGTTGTCGTTCACCTCCCGCTTGGCCTTGAGGATGTTGATGATCACGTCCGCGGCGGTGTTGCCGCCGCCGATGACCAGGGTCTTGCTCCCCACGTACTTGCTGGCGTCGTCAACGTTCTTCGCCACCATCTTGGCGTCGCCGTAGACGGAGAGCTCCCTGGGGATGTTGCTGCCGAAAGAGAGCACCACCTTCCGGCAGCGGAAGCTCCCCTTGGAGGTGATCACCGCCAGCCCCTCCCGCTCGTCGCGGATATCCTCGAAATCCACCTCGGTCTGGATATTGAGGTTCTCATGCTGCACGAAGTGCTGAACGTACTGGAGGTAGCTCTCCACGGTGACCGGCTTGTCTGGCGGTCTGAGCTCCTCAACCAGGAACGGCTCCGGTGCATCCTTCGGCTTGGAGGGGTAGACCAGCTTCCCCTGGGGGTAGGTGTTGGCAATACCCTGGAAGACGTTCTTCCCCGATTCAAGGACCAGATATGACAACCCCTGCTTGTGGCATATATAGGCGGTGGAGAGCCCGGCCGGACCGCCGCCGATGATGATAACATCGTAAACTTGCTTCATAATTCACCTCTTGATGCTTTTTTTCGATTCATAGCACGTATGGCAAAAAAAATAAAGGAGTCCGGGAGGTGCCCGGAGCTACCCTGACGCCTCATTTCCAGCTGGTCCTGGGTTTCACCGGCAATCCGCTCTTCTGGTCGAAATCAGCCATGCCGATGGCCAGGCGGATGACCGTGACCCCGCCCGGGGGGATATTCCGCCCCCACTCAAGACCGATGAACCGCTCGTTGCTCTCCAGGGGGACCTTTGCCCCCTTGGGAGGGGGGTACCCCTGATTGTTGGCTATATAGGCGTAGGGGATCTCCGTACCGAACCACTCGATGAAGTTGGCCAGGTTGGTGTACACCGGCTGCTCGCCGATCACCCGGTTGCCCGTGTCGGCTATCCCCGCATAGCCGTACCTGGAGGTGTCGATCACCTCCTCGTAGCTTGCCAGCCGGTCGCGCACCCACCCCACGTCCCCGAGCGCAGTGCCGTAATAGCCGACCCAAGGCTCGTCCCCGTATTTGTACAGATAGTGGAGCGGCCCGCTCCCCTGGTTGGTTATCCTGATCTCAAGGGTGAAGTAGCTCTCCCCGGCGGTGAAGCTTACCCGGCGGTCGATCCTCACCGGCTGGCCGCTTATCTCCAGGGAGTGGCTGCTGATGATGACCACGTTCTCCGGGCTCTTCCTCTCCACCCTGCTGCCGAGGAATTTCCACTTGGACGGGGTCAGCATGACGCTTGCATCGATAGGACCGATCCCCTCGTTGACGCTGCACCAGATGTGATACCAGCGCTTGCCGTCGCCGAAGGTCATCCCCGAATTGTTCATGTTATAGTTCACATTGCTGGCAGCGGTTTCCGGCATCCCGCCGCCGACGAAGAGACCGTGCACCTCCTCGTCGCCGTCCAGGTAGCGGCCGAAGTAGGTGACCAGCTGGGTGCCGTTGGAGAAGTGCTGGCTGACCAGGCCGCTGCCGTCATGGGGGTTCCATTCGCAGTGGAGATGGGGCCGGTCGCTATCTTTGGGGGAGATGAACCTGCTGACAACGGATTGCC
>CALMOE010000304.1 GCA_937871715.1 uncultured Geobacter sp.
TTAGCTCCTTTTCATCTTGAGCTAAACTATACCAAATGCCGGTGAAATTGCTTGGCAAGCACCTATTTTGGCGGAGGTGGAGACAATTGCCGCTACACTCCAAGCATCCGTCATGCTATTCTTCTGCAGCGATGCAATCCAGATGAGGGTGGTCCCAATGCTTGTCGAGGCAATGGAAAACAGGGTTATCGATTTCGAGGATGCCTACCGGTCGGCCAATCCGGCCCAGAGAGGGGCGATCGACCGGACCGAGGGGGCCTTGCTGGTGGTGGCCGGCCCGGGCACGGGCAAGACACAGATCATTGCCGCCAGGATCGCCCGGATAATCAGCCGGGGAAGCCAGCCGGAGAACATCCTCTGCCTCACCTACACCGATGCGGGGACCATAGCCATGCGCGAGAGGCTCCACGCCTTCATCGGCCCGACCGCCTACCGGGTGGAGATCCTCACCTTTCACGCATTCTGCAACATGGTCATCCAGGCAAACCCCTCCTTCTTCGGCTACAACGACCTGCAGCCCGTCTCCGAGCTGGAGAAGCGGGCTTTCGTCAAGGAGGTGCTGGACTCCCTTCCCCACGACAACCCCCTGGCCAGGGTTTCCGGCGACCTGTACGGCGACGCCGCAAACCTGCTGCAGCTCTATGCCGACATGAAGAGGGAGGACTGGCGGGCCGATGATGTCATCACCGCCACGGATGCCCATCTGCAGGAGCTGTTAGAAGACCCCTCCATGCGGTACAGCCGCAGGTACACCGACAAGAAGAGCGGCAAAGTCTACCAGCCCGGGGACCTGAAGGTGGATGCCTATGAGGCGAAGAAGAAGAGCTTTGAGCGCCTCAAGGCGGCTGTCGGCAGCTACGCCGCCTACCAGAAGGTGCTCCTGGGGAACCGGCGCTACGACTTCGACGACATGATCCTCTGGGTGATTGCCGCCTTCCGGGAGAACCCGGAGCTCCTCCTCGACTACCAGGAGCGCTTCCACTACGTGCTGGTGGACGAGTACCAGGACACCAGCGGCGCCCAGAACGAGATCGTCGACCTCCTCATGGAGTACTGGGACGACCCGAACCTCTTCGTCGTCGGCGACGACGACCAGTCCATCTACCGCTTCCAGGGGGCGAACATCGAGAATATCCTCACCTTCCACGGCCGCTACTCGCCCCAGGTGATCCCCCTGACCCGGAACTACCGCTCATCCCAGCAGATCCTCGACGCCGCCACCTCCCTGATCGCCGTCAACAGCCAGCGGCTTGCCGGGAGCGGCGGCCTTGGGGTGGAGAAGGATCTGCTCGCCAGCCGCCCCGACGGGGGGGTGCCGGAGGTGAGGCTCTACCCGACCCTGCTGCAGGAGGCCCTCGGCATAGCCATGGAGATAGGCGAGCGCCACTTGAGGGGTGAGGAGCTGGGGAGGGTGGCGGTCCTCTACCGCAACCACCGCCAGGTGGAGCCGCTGGTGGCCTACTTCACCGCCAGGGATATCCCCTTCTCCATCCGCCGGCGGGAGGATGTGCTGCAGGCCCCCCTGGTTCGCCAGCTGGTGGCCATCTGCCGCTACCTGCAGGGGGAGAGCGTCCGCCCCCACGGGGAGGAGCGGCTCCTCTTCCATATCCTCCAGTTCCCCACCCTCGGGCTCTCACCCCTTGAGGTGGCACGGCTATATGCCCTGCGCAGCGGCGGAGGGGGGGAGGGGCATCCCCTGCCTGTCAGGGAGCTGCTCCGCCGTCACGACGGGTTCGCGGCAGTTGCCGAGCTGATCGAATCCCTCCTCGCCGCCATGGCCGGCATGACCCTGCAGGAGCTGGTGCAGGCGGTGATCAACCGCTTCGGCCTGCTGGCCCACGTGGAGAGCGCGGCCGCCACCATCTGGAACCTGGAGGTTCTCAACACCTTCTACGACTTCGTCAAGGAGGAGTGCGCAAGGAACCCACGCCTCACCCTGGGGGAGTTCATCGCCATGCTGGAGCTGATGGAGAGCCAGCAGATCAAGCTGCCGGCGGAGAGGATCGCCATCAACAGCCGGGGGGTGAACCTGATCACCTGCCACTCCTCCAAGGGGCTGGAGTTCAGGACGGTCTATCTTCTGGGATGCGTCGAGAGCGAGTGGGAGAAGAAGCGCTCCGCCCCATCCTTCGCCATCCCCCCCAACATGCTCCATCTGAGGCGCAGCGCCGAGGAGAGCGCGATTGAGGAGCTGCGCCGACTCTTCTACGTGGCCATGACCAGGGCGGAGGAGGAGCTGGTTATCAGCCATGCCGGCCGGGACAACAACGACAAACTCCTGGCGAAGAGCCGCTTCGTCGCCGAGGTGGAGCAGTCGGGCCTGGTGGCCATGAGCTCCAGGCAGATGGAGGCTGGAGAGCTGGAGGAGGCGATGGGGGCCATCCTGCGGGAGCCTGCCGAACAGGGGGGGAGCATCTTCGCCTCCGATTTCGTCGGCGAGCTGCTCAGGGATTACAAGCTGAGTGTCACCCACCTGAACGGCTTCCTCAAATGCCCAAGGGCCTTCTTCTACACCCGGGTGCTGCGGGTGCCGGAGCCGCGCAACGGGGCGACCGCCTTCGGCAGCAGCGTGCACGAGTCCCTGGAGTACCTCTTCTCCTCAATGCTCAGGTTCCCGGCCAGGGCCTTCCCCCCCAGGGAGGAGTTCATCCGCTTCTTCACCCGGGAGATGGAGAAGCGCCGCGACTCCTTCACCGAAGTGGAGTTCGGCCGCCGCCTGCAGAAGGGGGGTGTTATCCTTGAGGCGCTCTACAACCGCTTCATCGACAGCTGGCACAAGGAGGTCCTCCTGGAGAAGAGCTTTTCCGCCACCCTGGAGGGGGGGGTGAGGATCAACGGCCTGGTGGACAAGCTGGAGAAGCTGACCGGCAACCTGGTGAACCTGGTTGACTACAAGACAGGCAGGTACGACCGGAAGAAGTTCCAGCCCCCAGATCCGGCCAGGGTCGCCAAGGCGCTGGAGGCGGGGAAAGAGCCGGCCTTCGAGGACCTCTACGGCGGCGACTACTGGCGCCAGGCGGTCTTCTACAAGATCATGGTCGAGTCGGCGGGGGACCAGTCTCTGGCCGTCTCCTCCGCCGAATTCCTCTTCGTCGAGCCCGACGAGCGGAGCGGGGAATTCATCAGCCAGCGGGTGGAGATCGAGCCTGAGCACGAGGAGATCGTCAGGGGGCAGATAGCAAGCGTCTACCGGCGCATCATTAACCGGGAGTTCGACCAGGGGTGCAACGATAGGTACTGCGACTGGTGCCGGCAATAGCCCCTGCCCCATGGCGGAAAAAACCGTTGACAATACTCTAGCTCAAGGGTATAAATATAAAAACTATAGCACTTGTAGGTTATCATGATTTCAATGCGCAGCAAATACGCCCTCAAGGCGCTCGGCTACATGGCCAGGAACCCGGAGAAGGAGTCGTTCCTCATTGCCGAGATCGCCCAGGCCGAGGGGATACCCAAGAAGTTCCTCGAGGCGATACTCCTCACCTTGAAGAACAACGGCATCCTCTCCAGCCGCAAGGGGCCCGGTGGCGGCTACGCCATGGCCAAGGCGCCGGCAACGGTGACCATCGGTGCCATCGTCCGCTCCTTCGAGGGGGACCTGGCGCCGGTGCAGTGCCTCAGCGAGACCGCCCATGCCAGTTGCCCGGAGTGCGGTGACGAGGATACCTGCGGCATAAGGCTGGTGATGGCCGACGTCAGCCAGGCAGTCTCCTCTGTGCTTGACACGGTGACCCTTGCTGATATGCTGCAGAGGAGCGAGTTCGAGCGCCAGAAGCGTCAGCAGGTCGTGGACTTCGCCATCTAAAATTTTTTGCCGGCTAAGTCTAGTTTGAATATAGGATATAGCGTTTAACCATACACCCCGCAAAGGAGAGACCGCAATGGCACGAATCTATGAAGACAATTCCCGTTCCATCGGCAACACCCCCCTTGTCCGCCTGAACCATGTCACCAATGGTGCGAAGGCCACCGTGCTCGCCAAGATCGAGGCGCGCAACCCCGCCTACTCCGTCAAGTGCCGCATCGGCGCCAACATGATCTGGGACGCGGAAGAGCGCGGCATCCTGGGGCCCGGGGTGGAGATAATCGAGCCTACCAGCGGCAACACCGGCATCGCCCTCGCTTACGTGGCCGCGGCCAGGGGGTACAGGCTGACCCTGACCATGCCGGAGACCATGAGCATCGAGCGCCGCCGGGTGCTGGCCGCCCTCGGAGCCAACCTGATCCTCACCCCCGGTGCAGAGGGGATGAAGGGGGCCATCGCCCGGGCGGAGGAGATCGCCGCTTCCGACCCGGAGCGTTACTTCCTCCCCCAACAGTTCAAGAATCCGGCAAACCCGGCCATACACGAGAAGACCACCGGCCCGGAGATCTGGGACGACACCGACGGTGGCATCGACGTCCTCGTCGCCGGGGTCGGAACCGGGGGGACCATCAGCGGCATCTCCCGCTACATCAAGCAGACCAGGGGGAAGCAGATCCTCTCCGTTGCCGTGGAGCCGAAGGAGAGCCCGGTCATCAGCCAGAAGCTGGCCGGTGAACTCCTCAAGCCCGGCCCCCACAAGATCCAGGGGATCGGCGCCGGCTTCATCCCCGACACCCTCGACCTCTCCGTGGTGGACCGGGTGGAGCAGGTGGGGAGCGACGAGGCCATCGACTTCGCCCGCAGGCTCTCCCAGGAGGAGGGGCTGCTGGTCGGCATCTCCTGCGGCGCGGCCGCCGCGGCCGCCGTCCGCCTCGCCTTCCAGGAGGAGTTCAGCGGCAAGACCATCGTCGTCGTCTTCCCCGACGGGGCGGAGCGCTACCTCTCCACCGCCCTTTTCGAAGGGGTCTAGGGGAACCCGCAGGATCTCTCTATCTGGATGTACGGATACGCCCGGGGTGCGAGAATTTGAACGCCCCGGGCGTATTTTGTCGTCGAGGAGGGGGCGTTGGAGGTGTAGTAGTCTATAATGTTTATGGGTAAAATGTAAATTAATTGACGCGCGGCATTATTTTAACTAGTATGGTGATCTCGGGCAGTCGACTGCTCCTGGCAAGGGTGTCCTAGATCAGAGGGAGGTTTGGCAGATGGCGATTGATCCGCAAAAATTGAGGCTGGAGGGGATCTACCCCCAGAGGCAGGGCGATTTCTACATGCAGCGCATCAAGCTCCCCGCCGGGGTGATCTCCGCCCTCCAGGCCCGTAGGGTGGCGGAGATTGCCGGCCGCTACGCCCGGGGGACGGTGCATCTCACCACCAGGGGGAGCATGGAGCTCCACTGGCTGACGGCGGAGACTCTGCCGGTAGTAGCCAGGGAGATGGCCTCCGTCGGCCTGATCAGCCGCGGCGCCTGCGGCGGCGCGGTGCGGGGGGTGGTCTGCGGCTCCCTGGACCTGGCCGTATCGACGAAGCTGGAGGGGGTGGTGCGCCTGATTCACAGCCACTTTTCCGGCAACCCCCGCTTCGAGAGCCTGCCGAAGAAGTTCAAGATCGCCGTGGAGGCAGACATCGCCAGCGGCCGGCACCTGATCCAGGACCTGGCCCTGGTGCCGGTGGATCTCGCCGCCGATGAGCTCAGCTTCAACGTCTGGGTTGCCGGCGGCCTGGGGCGCCAGCCGACACCGGCCTTCCTCCTGGCCGGAGATATCCCCCTCGACAGGGTGATCGGCATGGTGGAGGCGGTTGTCCGGGTCTACGCGGCCCACACCCCTGCCGGCAAGCGCCTCAAGCACCTGGTGGCAGAGATCGGCCAGGATGAGCTGCGTCGCCTGGTCCTGGCCGAGCCGTCCGCCGGCGAGGCGCTCCCCACCGTGGCCAGCCTCTCCTCCTCCCTCGTCCCGACCCTCTCCTCCCCCGAGCGGAGGGTGGAGGTGGGGGTCTTCGCCGGCGAGCTGGCCGGCAGCGAGCTGGCAGCCCTGGCAGAGATCGCCGACAAATGGGCTGGCGGCATCCTCCTCGTCACCGGCAACCAGAACATCGTCCTCCACCTGACCCCCGCCGCCGAGCTGGACAGGGTGCGGGAAGAGCTGGCCTACGCCGGCTTCACCGGCACCTCCCGCCGGGAGCGGGTGCTCTGCCGGGTCTGCCCGGGGAGCCACGAGTGCCTCGTCGGCCTGGGGGCGACCCGCGAGATCGCCGCCGAGCTGGTGGAGAAGCTGGGCCCTGCAGGGGTGAAGCTAACCTGGGCAATCTCCGGCTGCCCCAACTCCTGCGCCCAGCCCCAGCTGGCCGACGCCGGCATCATAGTCTCTCGCCTCCAGCCCGGCGAGGCCAAGGCGCCCCTCTTCGACCTGTACCGCAGGAGCGGTGATGGTTTCGGCGAGCGGACCGCCGAGAGGCTGACTTTGGCGGAGCTGATGCAGCAGGTGGGTGAGATCGGCTGAGAGTAGGAAGGTGACGGGGTCGGCCCCGACCTGAGCCGGATTCATCGGCGACAGGTCCTGGGAAGTGTTTGGGAATCATTTCACCATAACTCCACTTTCACGGGCTGACCCCTCGTTTCATCATTTCACTGCATTTCCCCCCTTGATGGACAGCATGGTAATGGGTGACCCCGTTGCCCCTCCTTCCCATGCCGCCCATTGCCCTAGGGCTTCGTCGCGGTAAAGATTGCCCTCAGCGGCGCCGGGTGCCCTTCAATAGTCTTGCCGACGTCCTCCGGATCAAGAAAATCCGCCAGCGACTCAAAGCGCATCCACTCCGTTCCACGCTGCTCCTTGCAGCTGGTGCGGGTGGCGTCGACACAGGCAATCTCCGTGAAGCCACAGCGCGCAAGCCACCGGGTCAGCGCTCCGATCGACGGCAGGAACCATACATTGCGCATCTTGGCGTACCGTCCCGGCGGCATGAAGATCGACTCCTCCCCCCCTTCGACAATCAGCGTCTCCAGAATCAGCTCCCCCCCCGGGCGCAGGCACCCCTTCAACTCCAGAAGATGGTCCAGGGGAGAACGGCGATGGTAGAGGACCCCCATGGAGAAGGCAGTGTCAAAGCAGGTAAGATTCGGCGGGACATCCTCAATGCCTATAGGGATGACGTGATGCCGGGGGTCGCACAGGTAGCGCTGCATCACCTGGAACTGCATCACCGAAACCAGAAAGGGGTCGATGCCGAGGACGAAGTCGGCACCTGCGCCGCGCATGCGCCAGCCATGATAGCCGTTGCCGCAGCCGACATCGAGGACTCTGCGTCCGGCAAGTGGCTGAATGTGCGGCAGAAGCCGCTCCCACTTCCAGTCGGAGCGCCACTCGGTATCGATCTCGATGCCGAAGAGGCTGTAGGGGCCTTTGCGCCAGGGGTGAAAGGCCTGCAGCCGGGCGACCAGCTCTTCGCGAGTGACCCGGCCGAGATCGGCTCCGCAGCCGATGGTGACATTGTCCTGAAGGGAAATCAGGGATGGGAGCAGCTCCGGCAGCGCCTGCAGGGCGCCCAGCCACCCCGGCATATCGCCGTACCGCTCCAGGAGCAGGCTCTCGGACAGGGTCACCTGCAGCTGCTCGGACCATCGCTCCTGACCCATTGCGGCAAGTTGCGGATAGAGGGAGTCGTACCAGTTCATTTCAACGCCACCATGGAGGCAAAGTTGAAACACTGGAACCAGGGATCGGCGAAAGAAAACCCGGCCACCTGCAGCCGCTGCCGATGGCAGGCGAGGGTCTCGGGGATCAGCACCTTTTCCAGCGCCGACCGTTTCTGGCTGATCTCCAGATCGCTGTAGCCGTTGGCCCGCTTGAAGTCGTGATGCAGCTCTTCATGGAACTGCTGCCGCCCCGGCTCGACGAAGGCGATCTTCTCCGAGAGGATCAGCACGCCGCCGGGCCTTAAGCCGGCATTGATCCGCTCGATCAGCGCCAGCCGCTCTGCCGGGGGGATGAACTGCAGGGTGAAGTTGAGGACCACCACCGAGGCGTTTTCAATTGCGACCTCCAGAAGGTCGGCACAGATCATCGTCACCGGCACGGTGGGCGTCGTATCGAGAGCCAGGAGCTCTCGGCCCCGCTTGATCATCGCCGGGGAGTTATCCACCGCAATGATGTCGCACTCCGGCTGGGTGATCCGCTGGCGCATGGCAAGGGTCGCTGCCCCGAGGGAACAGCCGAGATCATAGCAGTGACTCCCGGCCTGGGCGTATTTGCCGGCGAGGATGCCGATATTGGAGATGATCATCCCGTAGCCGGGGACCGAGCGTTGTATCATGTCGGGAAAGACGGAGACAACACGTTCATCGAATTGAAAATCGATCATCTCCTCCAGGGGCGCCGCATAGATGTCATCGGTTCTTTGCTTCACGGTCTGCTGGTCCTTTTCAAGCTGCTGTTCGTAAAAAGCTAAAGATATCGGGTTTGCTGCCGGACATCAACCCCTTGTTCGCTGCCCATGCAAACACCGCCCGGAGCAGGTTGAAGAAGCTATGCGGTTTGGATCTCAACTCGATAAAGTTCAAATGCGGGAAGTCTGTTGATCCAGGCCGGGTGGGGACGATCTTTTCGCGGCCAACGGCTTAGGCTGACCAGAGGCGGCTTTATCGCCGCCTGGTTTAGTCGAGAGGTAGCTTCTGTTTTTCAGATTCCGAAGCGATTCAACCCATCTTGGTGCTCTGTTGTTAGCGCTTTTTACCTGTATCATGGAAAAGCAGTTTCACGCTACGTACGCAACGACTCAACGTGAAATCGGGCGGTTCAGCGATAATATCGATTGGCAGATTGGTGAGGTGATAAATCCTTTTACGTATCTGATTTTCGTCGCGTTCGTTGCGTCGTTGCGTGAGAAAATGCCGTTTTTAGGGTAATAGCACACTACCGCCCGATTTAAAAACCGTATTATGCGAACCCCCTCATCAGGCAGCGGCCGCCAATATAAACTATAAAACCCATAGACAATATAAATAAAAACCTTGACAGGGGCGGACGATTTGGCTTATGGTAGCCCCATCACGCATTTTGCCGACCGGAGACAGCTTCCGGATCGCTACGCCGGCAGCTTTTCCCCCGGGGGACCCGGGCTGGCGGCGTGACTTCCCGCCCGAAGGGGGCGGATTTTCCCGGACTGCCGAGGGGAGTCGACCTCTCCGGCCGGCATGACCCACGGTTGGAAGGAGTTCCCATGGCCAAACCGATTCATGACCCATGGAGTGTCGACCTGGAGCGGCTCTTGCGCGAGGCGCTGCAAAAGATCCGCTTCGGCACGGTCACCCTGGTGATCCAGGACGGCGTGGTCATTCAGGTCGACCGGAGCGAGAAGATCAGGCTAGGTAGGCAGGGGCATATGCACGGCAGCGGCATCTAAAAGCCGCCGTAGCAGGACGATAGAATAAGGATTGCTGGCTGACTGGAAAAACCGGAGGCCAGGCCAAGAGTGGCATTATGCCGCTTTTCGCCTGGCCTTTTTCCGTTCCCGGAACTGGAGAGCTGCAACTGAGACGACCATCACGAGGAGCAAGAAAGGAGAAGAGTATGAAAATGGGAAAAGTGACAACGCTGCTGGCAGGATTGCTTGCCACCCTGGGGGTTGCAACGGCGGCATCGTCCGCCGAGATCACCCTGCTGAACGT
Source organism: uncultured Geobacter sp. (assembly GCA_937871715.1). Taxonomy (GTDB): domain Bacteria; phylum Desulfobacterota; class Desulfuromonadia; order Geobacterales; family DSM-12255; genus CALMBF01. The sequence continues at coordinate 9,534 of CALMOE010000304.1, forward strand.
ATCCTACGATCCGACCCGTGAGCTGTACAGTGACTACAACATCGCCTTTGCCAAATACTGGCAGAAGAAGAGCGGCGACAGGGTCACGGTCAAGCAGTCCCACGGCGGCGCCGGCAAGCAGGCCCGGGCGGTCATCGACGGACTGGAGGCCGACGTGGTTACCCTGGCCCTGGCCTACGATATCGACGCCATCGCCGAAAAGGGGTTGATCAAGCCGGGGTGGCAGAAGGAGCTCCCCCACAACAGCTCCCCTTACACCTCCACCATCGTCTTCCTGGTGCGCAAGGGGAATCCGAAGCAGGTCAGGAATTGGGATGACCTGGTGAAACCTGGGGTGTCGGTCATCACCCCCAATCCCAAGACCTCCGGCGGCGCCCGCTGGAACTACCTGGCAGCCTGGGGCTTTGCCCTGCACCAGAAGGGCGGCAATGAGGCAAAGGCCAGGGAGTTTGTCACCAAGCTCTTCAAGAACGTGCCGGTGCTCGATTCCGGTGCCCGGGGCTCCACCAATACCTTCGTCCAGCGCGGCCTGGGCGACGTCCTCCTGGCATGGGAAAACGAGGCGTTCCTGGCCATCAACGAACTGGGTCCGGACAAGTTTGAAATCGTGACCCCGCCCGAGAGTATCCTGGCCGAACCGCCGGTGACAGTCATCGACAAGGTGGTAGACAAGCGGGGGACCCGCAAGGTGGCCGAAGAGTACCTGAAATACCTCTACAGCGACGAGGGGCAGAAGATCGCCGCCAGGCACTACTACCGGCCGATCAATGCCAAGATCCCCACCAAGTTGGCCAAGATCAAAAAGTTCTATACGATAGACAAGGATTTCGGCGGTTGGCGGTCGGCGCAGAAGATCCATTTTGCCGACGGCGGGGTATTCGATCAGATTGTCGGGGCAGGCGGTAGGAAGTAGCACATAGGAAATATACGACCCATGGGACCCATGAGAGTTATGAAAATCTTGAAATGCACTAAAAGCGTGCTCCCCGGATTCGGCCCCACCATGGGGTACACCCTGCTCTACCTCTCCCTGGTGGTGCTGATTCCCCTGTCGGCCCTGCTCTTGAAGGCGGCCGGCCTCTCCTGGGGCGAGTTCCTCGGGGCGGTTGCCGCCCCGCGGGTGCTGGCCTCCTACAGGGTAACCTTCGGCGCGGCCCTGGCCGCGGCCGGCATCAACGCCGTCTTCGGAGTGCTGGTGGCCTGGGTGCTGGTCCGCTACCCCTTTCCGGGGAAACGTCTGGTGGATGCCCTGGTGGACCTCCCCTTCGCTCTCCCCACGGCGGTGGCCGGCATCACCCTGGCCACGGTCTACTCGGCAAACGGCTGGGTCGGCAGGCACTTGGAGCCCCATGGCATAAAGGTGGCCTTCACCCCCCTGGGGATCGTCGTCGCCATGACCTTCATCGGCCTTCCGTTCGTCGTCCGCACCGTGCAGCCGGTTATAGAGGAGCTGGACGCCGAGATCGAGGAGGCGGCCGCCTGCCTGGGGGCGAGCCGCTGGCAGACCTTCCGCCGGGTCCTTTTTCCCCTCCTCGCCCCGTCGGTGCTGACCGGCTTCGCCCTGGCCTTCGCCCGGGGGGTGGGGGAGTACGGCTCGATCATCTTCATCGCCGGCAACATGCCGATGGTCTCGGAGATCACCCCGCTGATCATCATCACCAAGCTGGAGCAGTACGACTATGCAGGCGCGACGGCCGTTGCCACGGTGATGCTGGTGGCGTCGTTCGTCATGCTGCTGGTGATCAATATGCTGCAGAAGTGGAGCCGGCGATACGCCGAGTAGTATGACTGGAGTGTTTGTAAGTCCCCCTTGATAAAGGGGGATTTAGGGGGATTTGCCTGTAAAAACAAATCCCCCCCAGCCCCCCTTTGTCAAGGGGGGAGTACCTATTGCCGAGGTTCCCATGTCCTCAACGACGGAAAACCATACTGCACGGCATAACGGCATCCGAACTGTCGGAGAGCCGGCCATCGTCCGCTGGCTCCTCACCGCCGTCGCCATGGCATTTCTCGCCCTTTTCCTCGCTCTCCCCCTGGCGGCGGTCTTCAGCCAGGCCTTCGAAAAGGGGTGGCAGACCTACCTGGCCGCCCTGAAGGAGCCGGACACTCTGGCCGCCGTCAAGCTGACCCTTTTGACCGCCGCCGTCGCGGTCCCCTTCAATCTGGCCTTCGGCGTAGTCGCCTCGTGGGCCATCGCCAAGTTCAGCTTCCCGGGCAAGAACCTGCTCATCACCCTCATCGACCTGCCGTTTTCCGTCTCGCCGGTCATCTCCGGCCTGATCTACGTCCTCATCTTCGGCCGGCAGGGGTGGCTGGGCCCCTGGCTGGAGGCCCATGACCTGAAGATCATCTTCGCCGTCCCCGGCATCATCCTGGCCACGGTCTTCGTCACCTTCCCCTTCATTGCCCGGGAGCTGATACCTCTGATGGAGTCCCAGGGGAAGGACGAGGAGGAGGCGGCCATAGTGCTCGGGGCGAGTGGCCTGCAGACTTTTTTTCGGGTCACCCTCCCCAACATCAGGTGGGGGATCATCTACGGCGTCATCCTCTGCAACGCCCGGGCCATGGGGGAGTTCGGCGCGGTCTCCGTCGTTTCCGGCCATATCCGCGGCATGACCAACACCGTGCCGCTCCAGGTTGAAATCCTCTACAACGAGTATAACTACACCGCCGCCTTTGCCGTTGCCTCGCTCCTCGCCCTCCTCGCCCTGGTCACCCTGGTGGTGAAGAGCGTGGCCGAGTGGAACGTGAGGCGGCAGATGAAAAGTCAGGAGCGAGGTTAAGGGTCCGAGGTCCGAGGTTTGTCCTCGGTCTTCTTTACCGAAATCCACCTGTTTCCCCGAAAGGAAATGCCGTGAGCATCGAAATAGAAAACGTAACCAAGCAGTTCAACGGCTTCACCGCCCTGAACGATGTCAGTCTCACCATCCCCAGCGGTGAGCTGGTGGCCCTGCTCGGTCCATCGGGGTGCGGCAAGACCACCCTCTTGCGGATCATTGCCGGCCTGGAGTCCCCTGATGGGGGGCAGATCCTGTTCAATGGCGAGAACACCACCGACCGTCACGTGCGGGAGCGGAAGGTCGGCTTCGTCTTCCAGCATTACGCCCTCTTCAGGCAGATGACCGTGTTCGACAACGTGGCATTCGGCCTCACCGTCAGGCCAAGAAGCGTCCGCCCGTCCAAGGGGGAGATCAGGGACAGGGTCATGGGTCTGCTCAAGCTGGTGCAGCTGGACTTTCTGGCCGACCGCTACCCTGCCCAGCTCTCCGGCGGGCAGCGCCAGCGGATCGCCCTGGCCCGGGCCCTGGCGGTAGAGCCCCGGGTGCTCCTCCTGGACGAGCCGTTCGGCGCCCTGGATGCCCAGGTGCGGGCCGAGCTGCGCCGCTGGCTGCGGCGGCTCCATGACGAGATCCATGTCACCAGCGTCTTCGTCACCCACGACCAGGAGGAGGCGCTGGAGGTTGCCGACCGGATCGTGGTCATGAACAGGGGGAGGGTGGAGCAGGCCGGCACCCCTGACCAGGTGTACGATCAGCCGGCCAACCCTTTCGTGCTCAACTTCCTCGGCAACGTCAACCTGTTCCATGGCAGGCTTCAGCACGGCGGGATCGAACCGGACAGCCGGAATACGGTCTCCTATGTCCGTTCCCACGACATCGAGATCGAGCGCACCCCCCAGGACTCCACCGCGCTTAGGGCGGAGGTCAAGCATATCCAGAAGCTCGGCCCTTCGGTGCGGGTAACCCTTGCCGTAGCAGGGAGCGGCGAGTTCATCGAAGCGGAACTCACCCGGGATACCTTCCAGAACATCGGGCTGCAGCAGGGGGAGTCGGTTTATGTGAGGCCGAGGCAGGTGAGGACGTTCGTCGAGGATTACCAGATATGACAATGGCATATGGGGGATATTTAGCGGGCACGGGTTGTAAACTATTAAGTCTATAGAGAATTAAGTTTTTTCTTGCAATTTGCCGTGCCGGGCGCTATGCTCTGAATACAGATGAGCGGTGCACGGGTATTGGTAATCGGCGCATAGCTCGTTTGACTGAACGGGGGTGGAATGGGTTATGGCCATGCTGGCAATTGACAGGGGGCGGCTTGGGGGGGTGGCGGCAGAGGCGGCGGCATTCCCCTCCTCCGACAGGCTGTTTCGCGAGGGGAGCGTTTTCTTCGTCGGCGGCGAGCTGCCGGTGTACGAGACCCTGGCGACCATGTTCGACAGCCACTGCATGGCGGCGACCTCCCTCTTCTTCCTCACTTTCGGTCCGCAAGGGGGCTACGATGGTGGGGTGGAGATGGCCCGGCAGATCAGGAAGAATTTCCACGTTCGCCTCATGGCCGGGGTCGGCCCGTCCGTGGGGGCGGCCGACATTGGCCGGATCTATGCCGCCGGGGTGGACAACCTGGTGGTGAACCTGAATGGCGGTGAGCCGGTCCATGGTTCGTTGCCCGACCCCCTGCGGGCGGCCCTTGGGGTGTTCCCCCGCTGGGGGGTGGCTGCGGCCATCTCCATTGGCTCGGTCGGGGCCGATGCCGCCTGCGCCCTGATAGACCGGCTGCTGGCCGAGGGGGTCGCCCCCCTGGTGACCTGGCAGCCGTCCGCCCCCCTGCAGTCAATGGAGGGGGCGACCGCCGTGCTGGAGCGGCTGATCTTCGCCTGGGAGAGGGGTGGCGGGGCACTCTCCCCCTATCTCCCCCTGCTGACGGCCCTTGCCCCCCTGGCCGATGCCCGGCCGGCGGGGCCGGTGCGCGGCCTCATCGACAGGTTCCGCAACCAGCGGCAGCTGGCCGAATCGGCCCTGCGCCGCCACCTGCGGGTGCTCCCCGCTGAAGACTCCCTGGATTCGGCAGGTCTCTAATGGAACAGCTGGAAAAGCCCCTCAAGATAGACAACCGCCCCATGTGGCTGATACTCCTGGACAGGACATCCCGCTACCAGCTCCTGGCCGGGCTGATTGTCGTTGTCGCCATCCTCTTCCGCCTCGACCCGCCGGAGGGGCTGACAATCCAGGGGTACAGATCCCTGGTGCTGTTCGGCGCGACCATCTTCCTCTGGGTCTCCGGGGTGCTCCCCATTGCCGTCACCGCCCTCCTCTCCATGGTGCTCCTGCCGCTTCTGGGGATCATGGGTGAGAAGCAGGTCTTCGCCCAGTTCGGCAACGAGGCGGTCTTCTTCATCCTCGGCGCCTTCATCCTGGCGGCGGCCATGACCGGCACCGGCCTTTCGGCCCGACTGGCGAGGACCATGCTTGCCAGGTACGGCAGCACCCCCCGGCGCCTGGCCATGACTGTCTTCCTCCTGGCCGCTGGGCTCTCCTTCTGCATGAGCGAGCATGCCGTGGCCGCCATGCTCTTTCCGGTGGTGGCGGAGATAGTGGAAAGCCTGGGGCTGAAGAGGAGCCAGAGCAGCTATGCCCGCCTCCTCTTCATGTCCATCGCCTGGGGGTGCATCATCGGCGGCATCGCCACCTTCCTCGGCGGGGCGAGGGCCCCCCTGGCGGCGAGCATGCTGCGGGAGGGGACCGGCCTGGAGTTCTCCTTTGCCGAATGGACCCTGGCGGCGATCATGATCGTCCTGCCGCTGATGGTCATCGGCTTCTGGCTGCTGCTCCGCTTCTTCCCGGTGGATATCGGCGATGTGGAGCTGGGGAGGAAATTCCTCGCTCACCGGCGGCTGGAGATGGGTAAGGTCTCGGCAAGGGAGACCATTACCGCCCTGGTGGTATTCCTTGCCATCTGCGGCTGGATGTTCTTCGGCAGGGAGCTGGGGCTGGCCAATATCGCCATCCTGGCAACCGCCGCCCTGTTCGCCTTCCGCGTCGTCTCCTGGGAGAGGATCGAGGAGTATGTCAACTGGGGGATCATCCTTATGTATGGCGGCTCCATCGCCCTTGCCAGCGCACTGGAGAAGAGCGGCGCGGCCCTCTGGCTGGTGAAGAGGGGGCTGGGGGCATTCGATCCTTCGCCTCTGGTGATCATCGCCGTCATCTCTCTGGTCTCCATCGTCCTCACCGAGTGCATCAGCCATGCGGCGGTGGTTGCCATCCTCATGCCCATCGGCCTCGGCCTGGCCAAGGGGGCCGGCATCGACCCCAGGGTGATGACCCTGGCCATTGCCCTCCCCGCCGGCCTTGCCTACTGCCTACCCATGGGGACCCCGGCCACGGCCATAGTCTACGGCTCCGGCTATCTGAGGAGCCGGGATATCATCTTCTCCGGGACGGTGGTCATGGCGGTATCCTGGCTGCTCTTCATGGCCTCGGCCATGTTCGTCTGGCCTCTCCTCGGGCTGAAGATCTGAAGAATAAAAAAACTATAAAATCTATAGGAAATAATATTTTGTCCTTGCTTTTTCACCCCGGAGTGATGTATCGTGAAAAACATGAACGGTTGGGCTCCCCATGGCGGCAGGCAGCCCCCATTATTAGTGCGAATATAGACTATAAATACTATAGGCAATGACAAGAAAGGGTTCTGCATGGGACTGGATCAATTGAAAGCCAAGGCGCCGGCCACCCCGGCTGAGATTCTCGCCGCAGGGGTCGAGGCGGCCGCTGGGCCGGTCTCCCTGGCATGCTCCTTCTCCCTGGAGGATGTGGCCATAATCGATATGGCCCAGCGGGCCGGCATCAGGCTGGGGGTGTTCGCCATCGATACGGGGAGGCTGCCTGAGGAGACCTTCGAGGTGGCCGAGGCGCTGGTGGAGCGCTATCGCCTGAAGATCGACTGGTACTTCCCACGCCACGAGGAGGTGGAGGCCCTGGAGCGGGGGAAGGGGCTCTACTCCTTCCGCGAGTCCCTGGAGAACCGCCACGAGTGCTGCCGCATCCGCAAGGTTGAGCCCCTCTCCCGGGCCCTCAATGGGCTTGCCGGCTGGGTTACGGGGATGCGCCGCGAGCAGGGGGTTACCCGCGGCGAACTGTCGGCCATCGAGCGGGATCTCCTCAATGGCGGTATACTGAAGATCAACCCCCTGCTGGAGTGGAGCGAGGCAGAGCTCCTGGCCTACGCGGAGGAGAACAGGATCCCCAGGAGCCGCCTCTACGGCCAGGGGTACCGCTCCATCGGCTGCGCCCCCTGTACCCGGGCGGTAAGGGAAGGGGAGAATGCCCGGGCGGGCAGGTGGTGGTGGGAGAATGCGGAGAACAAGGAGTGCGGCCTTCATAGGCGTTGACGCGTTAGGCAAAAGGCATAGGGCTAATGGCTAAAGGTTTTAATGCTGTTTCCTTTAGCCCTGAGCCCTGAGCCCTTAGCCCTTAGCCAGTTTTCTGTGGAGTGACCAAGGAGAACCTTAGATGAACCGAAATTTGACACACTTGCAGCAGCTGGAGGCCGAATCCATCCACATCATCCGCGAAGTCGTCGCCGAGTTCGAGAACCCGGTGATGCTCTACTCCATCGGCAAGGACTCGGCGGTCATGCTCCACCTGGCCCGCAAGGCGTTCTACCCGGCGTCGCCCCCCTTTCCACTGCTGCACGTGGACACCACCTGGAAATTCCGCGACATGATCACTTTCCGCGACCGGATGGCCCGGGAGTGCGGCCTGGACCTGATCGTCCACGTGAACAGGGAGGGGGTCGACCAGGGGATATCCCCCTTCACCCACGGTTCTGCCCTCTACACCGATGTCATGAAGACCGAGGGGCTCAAGCAGGCCCTGGACAAGTACAAGTTCGACGCCGCCTTCGGCGGGGCCCGCCGGGACGAGGAGAAGTCCAGGGCCAAGGAGAGGATCTTCTCCTTCAGGAGCGCCAACCACCGCTGGGACCCGAAGAGCCAGCGCCCCGAGCTCTGGAGCCTGTACAACGCCAGGGTAAAGCCGGGTGAGAGCATCCGGGTCTTCCCCCTCTCCAACTGGACCGAGCTGGACGTCTGGCAGTACATCCACCTGGAGAACATCCCCATCGTCCCCCTCTACTATGCGGCGGTCAGGCCGGTGGTGGAGCGAAACGGCATGCTGATCATGGTGGACGACGACCGCCTGGAGCTTCAGCCCGGCGAGGAGGTGCAGCAGAAGTCGGTCCGCTTCCGCACCCTCGGCTGCTACCCCCTGACCGGCGCGGTGGAGTCCACCGCTGCCACCCTGCCGGAGATCATCCAGGAGATGCTCCTCACCCGCACTTCCGAGCGCCAGGGGAGGCTGATCGACCACGACCAGGCGGGGAGCATGGAGAAGAAGAAGCAGGAAGGATATTTTTAAGGAACGCTCGGGGTTCGGGGCTGGGGGCTCTTAAAAAGAGTTTGCCCTGCACCCTGAGCCCTCAGCCCAATACGAGGTTCAAAAATGGCCCACCAGTCCGAACTGATCGAAAAAGATATCCTTGCCTACCTGAAGAGCCAGGAGGAGAAATCGCTCTTGCGCTTCATCACCTGCGGCAGCGTCGATGACGGCAAGAGCACCCTTATCGGCCGCCTCCTCTGGGACTCCAAGATGGTCTTCGAGGACCAGCTGGCCGCCCTGGAGGCGGACAGCAGGAGGGTAGGAACCCAGGGGGGTGCCATCGACTACGCCCTCCTCCTGGACGGCCTGCAGGCGGAGCGTGAGCAGGGGATCACCATCGACGTTGCCTACCGCTTCTTCTCCACGGACAAGCGGAAATTCATCGTCGCCGACACCCCGGGACACGAGCAGTACACCCGCAACATGGTCACCGGCGCCTCCACCGCCCAGGTGGCGGTCATCCTGGTGGATGCCCGCAAGGGGCTCCTCACCCAGACCAGGCGCCACAGCTTCCTCGTCTCCCTGGTGGGGATCCGCCACGTGGTCCTGGCGGTCAACAAGATGGACCTGATAGGTTTCGACCGGCAGCGCTTCGAGGCGATACTCAACGATTACCGGCAGTTCGCTCTCCCCCTGGGCTTCTCCTCCATCACCGCCATCCCCATCTCCGCCCTGAACGGGGACAACATCATCGAGGCGAGCGAAAGCACCCCCTGGTATGGGGGGCCGACCCTGATGAACTACCTGGAGACGGTACGGGTGGAGGACGAAAGCAGCCGGCAACCTTTCCGCCTGCCGGTGCAGTGGGTCAATCGCCCCCACCTGGATTTCCGCGGTTTCTGCGGCACCATCGCCTCCGGAATGGTTCGTCCCGGCGACGAGGTGCGGGTCGCCTCCTCGGGTAAGACGAGCCGGGTGGCGCGCATAGTCACCATGAACGGCGATCTTGGGGAGGCGGTTGCCGGCCAGGCGGTTACCCTGACCCTGGAGGACGAGATCGACATCAGCCGGGGGGAGCTGCTCTCTGCCCCGGATCTCCCCCCCCTCTATGCCAGCAGCCTGCAGGCCCACCTGGTATGGCTCCACGAGGAGCCGCTCCAGCCGGGGAAGAGCTACCTGGTGAAGAGCGCCGCCTCCGTCATCCCCGGCAGGGTGGTCTCCCTGCAGCACGCGGTCGATGTGAACAGCCTGGAGCAGAAGCCGGCGGCAACCCTGGGGCTTAACGAGATAGGGGTAGCCCTCTTGCAGCTTGACCGCGGGGCGGCCTTCGACTCCTACTGCCAGAACCGCCAGACCGGAAGTTTCATCGTCATCGACCGCCTCACCAACGCCACAGTGGCCGCCGGCATGGTCATGGCCGCGGCTCCCGAATCAGCTGCGGAGGAGTCGGCCGGATCCCCGGCTGTGCGCAGGATCAACCTGGGCGAGCTGCTCATCAGCGGCGACGAGGGGAACCTTGTGGACCTGAGCGAAGAGTCAGGTGAGCTGGAACTGGCCGTCACCCCCCAGTTCCTCGAGGCACTGGCAAGGGGGAACAGGGTGCTGATCACCCTGCGGGATCCGTCCCAGCTTCCGCCCGTTGCCCTGCTGGCCTTCGAGAATCACCTGCAGTACACGGTCAGCCGGGTCGGCAACCGGATAAGCCTGGTGCTCTCCGCAGTGGCGCCGCCGGCGGCGGAGGCCGGGGCTCCTGCCGATGCAGGGCTATAGGGGGGCTATTCTCCCGGTGGATATAAAACCCCTTGTCTGCAGGCGGAAAAGCTGCTATAAGACTCATTCTTTTGTTGGGGTGTCGCCAAGCGGTAAGGCACCGGATTTTGATTCCGGCACTCCCAGGTTCGAATCCTGGCACCCCAGCCACGCATGCTCAGCCCGGCACTGCCGGGATTACGTATGGGAAGGGGAGAGCCTTAAGGCTCTCCCCTTTTTTTGTCGGCAGCATTGTCTAGTAATTTGGTAAAAAATATGTTGACATCAGGGGCAAGATACTTTACTGTTTCACTATACAAATAGCCCCGATCAGAGGTCGGGCACGCGAATACTTATCCAGAGCGACCGAGGGACAGGCCCGGTGACGTCGCGGCAACCTCCCCGTTGGGGAAGGTGCCAATTCCTGCGAAGCCGCCAGGCTTCGGGAGATAAGGGAGCGAGGACACCGCCACGGTGAATCCCCTTCCGCCTCCCCGGAAGGGGATTTTCATTTCGGAGGTGATCCATGAACATCGCAACCCAGGCAGCGCAGATCGGACTCGAGTGGGACAGCCGCACCGGCGCGGTTACCGTCCCCATCTACCAGACCGCCACATTCCGCCACCCCGGGCTGGGGCAGAGCACCGGCTACGACTACAGCCGCTCCGGCAACCCGACCCGCCAGTCGCTGGAGGCGGGGATCGCCCGCCTGGACGGGGCTGCCCGCGGCTTCGCCTACTCCTCTGGGATGGCGGCAATCACCAGCCTGCTCTTCCTCTTCTCCAGGGGGGATCACATCGTCGTCACCGAGGACCTGTACGGCGGCACCTACCGCCTCTTCGAGCAGATCTTCAACCAGTTCGGCCTGGAGTTCACCTACGTTGACACCAGCGATGCATCCCTGGTGGAGGCGGCCATCCGGCCGAACACCAGGGCCCTCTTCGTCGAGTCCCTAACCAACCCCCTCCTCAAGGTGGCCGATATCCGCCTCCTCTCAACCCTCTGCCGGCAGAGGGGGCTTCTCTGTATCGTTGACAATACCTTCCTGACCCCCTACCTTATGAGGCCTCTGGAGCTGGGGGCGGACATCGCCATCTACAGCGGCAGCAAGTACCTCTCCGGCCACAACGACACCATCTGCGGCCTGGTGACCGTCAAGGAGCCCCAGCTGGCGGAGAAGGTCTACTTCCACCAGAACGGCGCCGGCGCGGTACTCGGCCCCCAGGACTCATGGCTCACCATCCGGGGGATGAAGACCCTCTCGGTCCGCCTCGACAGGCAGCAGGAGAATGCCATGGCCCTGGCCCGCTGGCTGAAGAGCCACCCCAGGGTGACGAAGGTCTACTACCCAGGCCTTGAGGAACACCCCGGCCACGGACTCTTGCAGGAGCAGGCCGACGGCTTCGGGGCGATGATCGCCTTCGAGGTGGCCGACCACTCCCTGGTGGAGCAGCTCCTCCTGAAAACGGAGCTGATCTCCTTCGCCGAGAGCCTGGGGGGGGTGGAGACCCTGATGACCTTCCCGGCGGTGCAGACCCACGCGGACATCGAGCCGGAGAAGCGGGAGCTTCTCGGCATCACCGACCGGCTCTTGCGCCTCTCCGTCGGTATCGAGGATGTGCGGGACCTGATCGCCGACCTGGAGCAGGCTTTTTCGATTTGACCGGCGGATGAATGGTGCCGGAATGAGTGCCTTAAGGCCATTTCGTCGCACTTCTTGGTGAAATGGAGCGTCAGCAGCCGATACTGTCTGAGCCCGAAGGGCGAGTTTGTCGGCTGCAGCGAAAGTGAACCTAGAAGTGCAGAAATGGCCTTGCAGCACTAATGGAGGCGGCATTCAGCTGCCGAACAGATGTGCAAGAAGGAGATAATCATGAAATTCGCCACAAGGCTCATCCACGGCAGCCATGCCATCGACCCGGTTACCGGGGCGCTCTCCATCCCGATCCACCAGACCTCCACCTTTGCCCAGGAGTCGGTTGACCATTTCGGCAAGTACGACTACGCCCGCTCTGGCAACCCCACCCGCGAGGCGCTGGAGGAGGCGATCGCCGACCTGGAGGGGGGGAGCCGCGCCTTCGCCTTCGGCTCGGGGATGGCCGCCATCTCCTCCGCCCTGATGCTCTTCTCCCCCGGCGACCACCTGGTGGTCTGCGAGGATGTCTACGGCGGCGCCTTCCGGGTGCTGACCAGGCTCTTCGGCCAGTGGGGGCTGAAGGTGACCTTCGTCGACGCCACCTCTCTGCAGGCCATCGAGGCGGCCATCACCCCGGCGACCAGGGGGATCTACCTGGAGTCCCCCTCCAACCCTCTACTCAAGATCACAGACCTGAAAGGGGCGGCGGCGATTGCCAAGCGCCACGGCCTCCTCACCCTGGTGGACAGCACCTTCATGACCCCATACCTGCAGCGCCCCCTGGAGCTGGGGTGCGACATCGTCCTGCACAGCGGCACCAAGTTTTTGAACGGCCACAGCGACGTGGTCTGCGGCTTCGCCGTGGTGCAAGACGCCGACCTGGCCGCCCGTATCGGCTTCGTACAGAACGCCTTCGGCGCCATCCTCGGACCCCAGGACTGCTGGCTGACCCTGCGGGGACTTCGCACCCTCAAGGTACGCATGGAGGAGAGCCAGAGGAGCGCCATAAAGATCGCCGCCTGGCTGGCAAGCCACCCCCGGGTGACAAGGGTATACTACCCCGGCCTCGAGTCCCATCCGGGTTACGCAGTGCATGCCGCCCAGGCCTCCGGCCCGGGCGCGGTCCTCTCCTTCGAACTGGAGAGCTACGAGCTGACCAAGGGGCTTCTGGAGGGGATCGATCTGGCGGCCTTCGCCGTCAGCCTGGGGGGGGTGGAGAGCATCCTCTCCTATCCGGCGAAGATGTCCCATGCTGCCATGCCTGCCTCGGAGCGGGCGAGCCGCGGCATCAGCGACACCCTGGTGCGCCTCTCAGTTGGGCTGGAGGATGCGGACGACCTGATCGCCGATCTTGGCAGGCTGATCGGCGCCTAGGCGAAAGAGCAGATTTGAAAGGTGTTTTTTGCAGAAGGGGGGCGCAATATGCGGCCCCATTTTTTTATCGGCATGAAGAGACGGCTGGAACGGCGATCCCCTCCGCCAGGGCGAACTCCAGGAAGGAGATCGCTTCGCCCTTGGGGATACGCAGGGAGGCGGCCAGCTTGCCGGCAGTGGTGATGCCGTCCAGCTTCTGCAGCAGGCGGAAGTAGGGTTTGATCAGTGATTCGGTGAATACCTCCCCGGCCCGGGGGTAGATGACCGCGACCGATTCGCCCGGCGGGAAGTTGCGGACGAAATGGCCCAGCTCCGGCACGCCGTACTCCAGGATCTCCAGGATGTCGTAGCTGAAGCTGGCCAGGCGAGCGGAGCCGGCCAGGGAGAGGGGGGTGGAGGGGATATCCAGCCGGGCCAGCTCATCATCCCCCATGGGGGGGGGAGGGATGGCCATCAGGGCGGCGGCGTAGTGGTAGTTGTACTCCGCCAGGTCGATGGCCAGTGAGAGCAGCCTCTTCAGCTTCTTGTTGCCATAGGCCTCGGTGAGGAACCCCTTCTGCAGGGCGAGGATCTCGTCGTCGCCGAGGGAGCCCTCCCCCCCCTTCGCTCTGCCGCTCCTCTCCAGGTAGTCGGCAAATGCGAGGAGGAAGGCGCTGGGGGAGAGACCGGTCTCCGCCACCACGGCGCCAAACCAGGAGACCGCCTTCCCCCTGCTGTAGAAGATGTCGCAGGCGTCCGCCAGGCATTTTGCCCTGGCCATCTCCCCCTTTGGAAAATCGGGGGTTGAGATCAGGGTGTAGGGTGGGGCGGTGAGCCGCTCCAGGCCGAGCTCTTCGCTCCTGGCCGCCAGGCGGGTTCCGGGGAGGATGGCCAGGGGGAAGATGTCCAGGTGGTTGGGGTAGAGGGAGAGGGCGAAGTCCAGGCTTGCACGGAAACCCTCCAGGTCGTCCCCGGGGAGGCCGTAGATCAGGTCGAAGCCGAAGATGGCGCCGGCCTCGTTGAGGAGGGCGATGCGGGAGGCGAACTCCCCCTTCCTGAAGGTGCGTCCCACCCCGGCCAGCACCCCGGGATCGGCGCTCTGCAGGCCGATCTGCAGGGAGCAGGTGATGGCGGCGAAGAGCCCTGCCTGCTCCCGGTCGATGAACTCGCTGCGCACCTCGAAATGGAAGTGGATATGGGGGGCCAGGCGGGCGATGAGGCGGAGGATCTCCTTTGCCCGGCGGCGATCCTGGTTGAAGGTGGAGTCGAGGACGAAGACCTGGGAGACCCCCTTGGCCACGAACAGGGCCAGCTCCTCCTCGATCCTCTCCATGGGGAAGCGCCGCACCCCGCCATGGCCGCCGCCGTCGAAGCAGAATTCGCAGGCGAAGCCGCAACCCCTGGCCAGCTGCCAGAGTACCCCCGGGTAGCCGGCAGGGTCAATTATGGCGCTCAAGTAGGGGGAGGGGAGCTGCTCCAGCTCCGTCACGGGGGCGGAGTGGGTGAGAGCGATGCCGTTCTCCTTCAAGGTGGCTACCCCGGGGCTATCCCCGTACCACCCCCCGCCAAGGATGCTCTTCATCGCCCCGAGGAGGGGAAGCTCCCCTTCTCCGGCGATGATGAAATCCCACCCCCCTGTGGAGAGCACCCCCCCGGGGTCGGCGGTGGCTTCGGGGCCGCCGCAGAAGAGGGTGACTCCATCCAGCTCCCCCTTCAGGATGCCGGCAACCTCCCTGCAGCGATCCCTGTTCCAGACATAGACCGAGAAACCGACCAACTCGGGTTTGGTGGCGGCGATGGCCGCGGCGCACTCGGCGGCCGGCTGGTCGACGTATAGGTCGAGAATCGTGGTCAGCACCCGGCCGGAAAGGTCAGGACTCTCTTTAAGGGTCGCAGCCAGGTATGCGGCCGCCAGGGGAATTGACTGGGGGGATCTGCAGGGGTGTATGGAGACTAGGGTAAGGCGCATGTGGGTGTGTGGTCAGTCGGGCTGTCGCTTCACGGCCACAGCCGCAGGCCTGGCCTTCAGCTTGGGGGAGCCGTTCTCGATGACCACCCGGAACTCCACGTCTGCGCAGTGGTACTTGCTCTTCAGCATCTCCCGCTGCTTTTCTATGAGCGAATACATGTTCTCCCTGGTGATGTTGTCCGAGGGGAGGTTGCACTTGCGCCTCGCCTCCAGATAGTGTTGGTAGACGTTCTCCAGAGCGCTCTCCCTGGGCTCGCCGGCTTGCTGCTCCGCCTTTGGCTTGGCAGCTACCACCATGTGCCGCTCCATCTTGAAGCGGTCGCGGGAGTATTTACCCTCCTCGATGAGGCGGATGGTGCGGGTCCAGTACTGCTTGTAGCTGTTGAACTTGGCCGACAGGGTGTGGAAGCGGTGCTTGTACATGGTGTTGAAGATTGTGGAGGTGTTGTAGCGGCGGATGAAGCGGTCGATGTCCTCGTAAAGCTTGACGGGTTCGCGCTTCTCCATGCCGAGGAAGTACTGTTCGTACTTGATGACAAGATCGTTGATCTTCTCCTCGAGAAATATGAGATCTTCCTGAATTCCCATGGCCGCTCCAGCGAAAACTATAATCATATCATGGCGGGAATGTAAAGCCCCAATTCCATTAGCGTAAGCATGGTATCGGACCCAAATCCCTTGACGCTCCCCACCCTATGGTCTAAAGTACATCATTTCAATTTCATTCATCTTTATGGGAGATTCGGGAGATATGGGGAGCGTTGCGGCAATAGTTCTGGCGGCCGGCAAGGGGACGAGGATGAAGTCGGGCCTGGTGAAGGTCATGCACCATCTGGGGGAGCGCCCCATGGTCTCGTGGCCCGTGGCAGCGGCCCGCTCGGCGGGGGCGACCCGCATCGCCCTGGTGGTGGGCCACCAGGGGGAGAAGGTGAGGGAACTCTTTTCCGCCGACAGCGACGTCTCCTTTGCCGAGCAGGTGGAACAGCTGGGTACCGGCCATGCCGTTGCCTGCGCCGGGGGTGCCCTGCAAGGGTTCTCCGGCACGGTGCTGATCCTCTGCGGCGATGTCCCCCTCATCCGGGAGGAGACCCTGGCGACCATGCTGGCGGCCCACAGGGAGAGGGGGGCGACGGTCTCCGTGCTCACCACCCACCTGGAAAACCCTTTTGGTTACGGCAGGGTGGTGAAGCGCGAGGGTGGGAGGATCATCCGCATCGTCGAGGAGAAGGACGCCAGCGAGGAGGAGCGTGGGATCTGCGAGATCAACTCGGGAATCTACTGCGTCGAGGCGGAGTTCCTCTTCCGCGCCGTGGGGAGCCTCACTAACGACAACGCCCAGGGTGAGTACTACCTCACCGACATCATCGCCCGGGCGGCCGGGGAGAGCCTGCTCTGTTTCGCCCACCCCTGCCCTGACCCGACCGAGGTGATGGGGGTGAACGACAGGGTGCAGCTCTCCGTCGCCGCCGCCGAGCTCCGCCGCCGCATCAACAACGGGCTGATGCTCTCCGGGGTGACCATGGTCGACCCGGCAGCCACCTATGTGGAGGCCGGAGTAGAGGTCGGCGCGGACACGGTAATCTATCCCAATGTGCACCTTAGCGGCAGGACTGTCATCGGCTGCGGCTGCACCATCGAGCCCGGGGTGATCATCCGCGACTGCAGCATAGGCGACAATGTCACCATCAAGTCCGGATCCGTGCTGGCAGAATCCTCGGTCGGCGCCGACGCGGCCATCGGTCCCATGGCCCACCTCCGCCCCGGCTCCGATCTCGGCCCCCACGTGAAGATCGGCAACTTCGTCGAGACGAAGAAGGTCGTCATGGGGGAGGGGTCCAAGGCATCCCACCTCACCTACCTGGGGGATGCTGAGATCGGCAGCGGGGTGAACATCGGCTGCGGCACCATCACCTGCAACTACGACGGGGTGCGCAAGCACAGGACGGTCATCGGCGACAACGTCTTCGTGGGTAGCGACGTCCAGCTGGTGGCGCCGGTGGTAGTTGGCAGCGGCTCCCTCATCGCCGCCGGCACAACCGTCACCATTGATGTCCCCCCCGACTCACTGGCCATAGCCCGAACCCCACAGGTTAACAAGGAGGGGTGGGTGAAAAAACAACGGGAAAAGTAAGGTCGTTCACGTAGTTCGCTCGTAAGAAGCGAGACGTTACCGTCTTTCACGTCTAGCGTCTCACCTCAAGCTTTTCACAGGAGTATTTTACGTATGTGCGGAATAGTTGGCTATATTGGCAAGCAGCAGGCAACCCCGATCATCCTCGACGGCCTGAAGAGGCTCGAATACCGCGGCTACGACTCCGCAGGCATCTGCACCATTGTCGATGGTAGCGCGGCCGTGGTGCGCAGCGAAGGGAAGCTGGCGAACCTGGAGCGGATGCTCCAGGCCACCCCCCTGCCGGGGAGCATCGGCATAGGCCACACCCGTTGGGCAACCCACGGCCGCCCTTCTGAGATCAACGCACACCCCCACAAGGCCGGGCCGGTCATCCTGGTGCACAACGGCATCATCGAGAACTACCTGCAGCTGAGGGAGAAGCTGCGCGCGGACGGGCACAACTTCAGGAGCGAGACCGACACGGAGGTGATCTCCCACCTGATCGAGCAGAAGCTCAAGGGGGGGATGGATTTCGAGGGCGGGGTGCGCGCCGCCCTGGCCGAGGTCAGGGGGGCCTATGCGGTCTGCATCCTCTGCGAACTGGAGCCGGGGACGATGATCGCCGCCAAGCAGGGGTCCCCAATGGTGGTGGGGATGGGGG